>NZ_KB913029.1:4505787-4837242 GCF_000384115.1 Sporichthya polymorpha DSM 43042 | reverse complement strand
GCAGCGTCGCGAGATGGCCGAACGCATGGCCCTCAACGCCCCGATCCAGGGCTCCGCCGCGGACATCATCAAGGTCGCGATGCTCGGCGTCGCCGACGCCCTCGCCCGCTCCGGCATGAAGTCCCGCATGCTCCTGCAGGTCCACGACGAACTCGTCCTTGAGGTCGCCCCGGGCGAGCAGGAGGCCCTCGAGGCCCTGGTCCGCGAGCAGATGGGCGCGGCCTATCCCCTCTCCGTCGCCCTCGACGTCTCCGTCGGCACCGGCCGCACCTGGCACGACGCCGGCCACTGACCCTCCCCGCCCCCGCCCCACCCGTACCAGCCGTACCAGTGGGGGTGACACCCCTTGTTGAACGCAGTGGGGGTGTCACCCCCACTGGTGAGGGCGGGGCGGCTGTGAATCGCGCGACAAGGGTCAAGACCTGCGGCGGGGGCGCCGATAGAGCGCGTGATGGGCCGGCACAGTGCACCGAAGAAGACACGGGGACGGAAGCGGATTCCGGGGGCCTCGACCGCAGCGCGCACGGACGCAGCGCGCACGAACGCAGCGCGCGCGGGCGCGCGGAAGCGGGCGTGGTCCGACGCGGGGACCGGCGCGACCTCGATGGTCGCGGCTGCGGCGGCGGTGTCGTCCGCGATCCTCGGGACCGTCACGATCGTCCCCGGCACCGGGGAGGGCGGGGGCGAATCGGTCTTCATGGCCTCGACCCGGGCGGACGGGAACGTTCTGCGCGGCATCTCGGCCAACGACCTGCTGCCGTACGTCCCGCTGCAGCCCTACGACGTCGAGGTGCCGCGGCCGGTGCCGGGGCCCGATCTGTTCGAACTCCTGAACCTCAACGCCCCCGTGGCGGACGACCTGCCCGCGCCGCTGCTCACGACGCCCGGCTCGAAGGCGATCCCGGCGCGCGTGCTCGCCGCGTACCAGTCGGCGGCGCGGATCATGCGGCAGCAGCGCCCGGACTGCCACATCTCCTGGCCGATCCTCGCCGGCATCGGCCGCATCGAGTCCGGCCACGCCCGCAACGGTGAGGTCGACGCCAAGGGCACCACGCTGCGCCCGATCCTCGGCCCGGCGCTGACCGGCGAGGGCAACTTCGCGCTGATCCGCGACAGCGACGGCGGCAAGCTCGACGGCGACAAGGTCTACGACCGCGCCGTCGGCCCGATGCAGTTCCTCCCCGGCACCTGGGCCGGCCTCGGCCGCGACGGCAACGGCGACGGCAAGGCCGACCCGAACAACATCGCCGACGCCGCCCTCGCCGCGGCGACCTACCTCTGCCTCGGCGGGGGAGACCTGCGTGACCGCGAGGACCTCCTCGCCGCGGTCTTCCGCTACAACCGCTCGTGGGAGTACGTCTCGCACGTGCTCGCGTGGGCCGGCGTCTACGCCAAGGCCGGCGCGAAGCCCGGCAAGGGCGGCCAGGGCACCGGCACGACCGGCCCGACGACGCCGGCCAAACCGAAGCCGACGCCCGCACCGACGACGCCCAAGCCGACGCCCGCCACGCCGGCCCAGCCGACGCCGGTGCCCAGCCCGGTGCCCAGCCCGGTCCCCAGCCCGGTCCCCAGCCCCGAGCCCAGCCCGGAGCCGGCCGACCCCGGCACCAACCCGACCCCCGAGCCCACGCCGGCCCCGACGACCGCCACCGTCGGCGGCCGGGTGTTCCTCGACGCGGACGGCTGGACCGAGACCGACACCGTCGACGACGAGGACGACACCGCCGTCGTCGGAGCCACGGTGCGGATCTTCGGCACCTCGGCCGCCGGCGAGGCGGTCGACCTGACCGTCGAGACCGACGCGGCGGGCCGGTTCCTGCTGCCGGGACTGGCCCCGGGTACCTACTCGGTGCGCCTCGCGACGCTACCGAGCGGGCTGCGGCCGCTCGGGGTCCTCGCGGCGACCGGCTGGCTCCTCGGCGGCCAGGGTCTCGAGAACGTCGAGGTCGCCGCCGGTCACTCCGTCGCGGTCGGCTTCTTCGCCGAGCCCGGCGCCTGAGCCGACCACCGGACCGACGGGCCGCTCGCCGAGCGTCCGCCGCTCGGACACCAGCCCGGCCAGCGACAGCGTCGCCGCGGCCGCGCACACGCTGAGCACGATCGCGCGCACCGAGTCGTTCGCGACCAGCTGGACGGTGAGGATCAGCCCGACCAGCACCGCCGCCACGCGCAGCCCCGCCCGCGGGTCACCCTGCGCGAGCCGGGCGTAGACGAGCAGCTGCGCGACCGCGAACAACGAGCCCGCCAGCGCGAACAGCGGCACGTCGTTCCCGAGCTCGGCGTAGGAGTTGCCGCCGATCAGGTCGACGACGAGATCGGGCACCAACGCCGTCCCGAGCGTCAGCACCGCACCCGAGGCCGCGACCAGCGCCAGCGAGACCCGCATCGCGCCGCCGCGCCGGGCCTCGTCGACGAGCATCGGGTACGCCAGCACCGCGATGAACGCGGGGAACCAGAACGCCCCCTTCGCAACGACCGCGCCGAGCGCGTACAGCCCCGCCTCGGAGGCGTCGAGCTGGTGCCGCGCGAGCAGGACGTCGACGTTGGTGAGCGCGAAGAAGGAGAACAGCGCCCCCGCGGCGACGGCGAACTCCCGCGCGGCGCCCGGCTCACCGACCCCGATGACCGGGTGCGGCGCCGGCGCGATCCGGGCCGCCACCACTGCCGCGGCCGTCGCGCCCACCAGCGCCCCGACCAGCCCCGCCGTCACGGTGTCGCGCACCGCGAGGCCGACGAGCGTCCCACCGAGCCGCCCGGTGGCGACGACGATGTAGAGGACGGCGAGCGCCCCGAACCGCTCGGTGCCCTGGGCCAGGCCGAACCGGGCGCCGACGAGCGTGAGCGGGAACAGCGACGCGGCGACCAGGAGCACCTGCGTCGCGTCGAGGTGGAGAAACGCCGAGAACGCGGGCGCGGCCAGGGCCAGTCCGCCGGCGATTCCGAACGCGACCCGGCGGCCGAGGGCGAGCAGGGCGGGCGCGGCGGCCGGTCCGTCGGTCGCCAGGCGGCGCGCGGTCACCGACTGCAGCGCGAGCGACCCGACGTACGCGACGAGCACGATCCCCATCAGCGACGCGAACGCGCCGAACTCGTCCGGCCCGAGCACGCGGGACGCGACGACGTTGAGCGCGTAGCCGAACGCGTTCGACACCGCGAGGCCCGCGGCCAGCAGGGCCCCGCCGCGGACGACGCCCGGTCCGGTCGCTGAGCTCACGCGGCCTCGCCGGGGCCGGGCTTGGTGCAGCAGAAGATCGCCGTGCCCGGGACCAGCCGGCCGCGCAGCGGGCTCCACCCGCCCCACACACGGTCGTGCCCGTCCGGCCACTCGGGCTCGACGAGGTCGACGAGCCGCAGCCCGGCACCGACGATCTCGCGGACCCGGTCCCCGAGCGTCCGGTGGTGCTCGGCGTAGACCGGGCGGCCGTCGGTCCCCGTCTCCACGTACGGGCGGCGGTCGAAGTAGGAGTCGCGGACGACCAGCCCGTCCGGCCCGGGGTCGTCGGGCAGCGCCCAGCGGATCGGGTGGGTCACGGAGAACACCCAGCGTCCGCCCGGGCGCAGCACACGGGCGACCTCCCGCATCACCCGCGCCGAGTCCGCCACGAAGGGGAGCGCCCCGTACGCCGAGCAGGCCAGGTCGAACGCGGCGTCGGCGAACGGGAGCGCCCCGGCGTCGGCCTGCACGACCGGCACCCGCGCCCCGGTCCGGCGGTCGAGCGCCCGCGAATGCCGTAACTGCTCGATCGACAGGTCGAGCGCGACCGGGTCCGCCCCGGCCCGGGCCAGCCACCGGGAGCACTGCGCCGCGCCGGCGCCGATCTCCAGCACGCGGCGCCCGGCCACCGGGCCCAGCAGCCCCGCGGTCGCCTCGGACAGGCCCTCCGGGCCCCAGACGAACTCGGCGTCGCCGAGGAACGTCCCGTGCTCGGCCTGGTACTCGGCGGCCACCCGGTCCCACCAGCCCCGATTGGCCCAACGGGAGGCCGGTTCGTCACAGTCCGTGCGCCCCACGGAGGCGACCTCGGGCCCGGCCGGCCCCGGGGCGAGGCCGGAGTCGTGGGTCATTCCGCTCCTCGGCGTAGGGGCGCCGGTACGGCCCGATACGGGGCGTGATTGACCGGCTTTCCGGCGAAGACGTATTCTGGCAGGCGCGGTGTGGGCTCGTGCGCTCCGGACATAGGGAGAGCACGCCCGTTGGTCGTTCCGGTTGTAGTTCTTTGGTTGCGCTTCACGTCGTCGCGTAGACAGGGGATTGGCGAGCGGTAGTCGGCAGCGGGAGCCGTCCGCTCGCAGACCACCCGACCAATTATCCGTATCCGGAGCAACCCACCACATGACGAGCACCGTCGAGGCCAACCCCGCACTGCACACCCCGCCCCAGGTCGCGGTCAACGACATCGGTTCGGCTGAGGACTTCCTCGCCGCGATCGACGAGACCATCAAGTACTTCAACGATGGCGACATCGTCGAAGGCGTCATCGTCAAGGTCGACCGGGACGAGGTTCTCCTCGACATCGGTTACAAGACCGAGGGCGTCATCCCCTCCCGCGAACTCTCCATCAAGCACGACGTCGACCCGTCCGAGGTCGTTTCCGTCGGCGATGAGATCGAGGCCCTGGTTCTCCAGAAGGAGGACAAGGAAGGCCGTCTGATCCTGTCCAAGAAGCGCGCCCAGTACGAGCGCGCCTGGGGCACGATCGAGAAGATCAAGGAGGAGGACGGCATCGTCACCGGCACGGTGATCGAGGTCGTCAAGGGTGGTCTCATCCTGGACATCGGCCTCCGTGGCTTCCTCCCCGCCTCGCTGGTGGAGATGCGCCGCGTCCGCGACCTGCAGCCGTACGTCGGCAAGGAGCTCGAGGCCAAGATCATCGAGCTGGACAAGAACCGCAACAACGTGGTCCTGTCCCGCCGCGCCTGGCTCGAGCAGACCCAGTCCGAGGTCCGCCAGACGTTCCTGACGACCCTTCAGAAGGGCCAGGTCCGTTCCGGTGTCGTCTCGTCGATCGTCAACTTCGGTGCGTTCGTCGACCTCGGTGGCGTCGACGGTCTGGTGCACGTCTCCGAGCTGTCCTGGAAGCACATCGACCACCCGTCCGAGGTCGTCGAGGTCGGCCAGGAGGTCACGGTCGAGGTCCTCGACGTCGACATGGACCGCGAGCGCGTCTCCCTGTCGCTGAAGGCGACCCAGGAAGACCCGTGGCAGCAGTTCGCGCGCACTCACGCGATCGGCCAGGTCGTTCCGGGTCGCGTCACCAAGCTCGTTCCGTTCGGTGCGTTCGTCCGCGTGGACGAGGGCATCGAGGGTCTGGTCCACATCTCCGAGCTGGCCGAGCGCCACGTCGAGATCCCGGAGCAGGTCGTCCAGGTCGGCGACGAGATCTTCGTCAAGGTCATCGACATCGACCTCGAGCGTCGCCGCATCTCGCTCTCGCTGAAGCAGGCGAACGAGAACGCCGGCGCGATCGGCGACGACGAGCACTTCGACCCGGCGCAGTACGGCATGCCGGCCGAGTACGACGAGCAGGGCAACTACGTCTACCCCGAGGGCTTCGACCCGGAGACCAACGAGTGGCTCCCGGGCCACGAGGCGGCCCGCGAGAAGTGGGAGGCGCAGTACGCCGCTGCCCGCGAGCGCTTCGAGGCGCACCGCAAGCAGATGCGTGCGGCCGCCGAGGCCGACGCCGAGGCCGGCGCTGCCGCTGCGGCTCCGTCGACCTACTCCTCGGAGGGCTCGTCCGACACCGACGGCGGCACCCTCGCCTCCGACGAGGCGCTCGCCGCCCTCCGCGAGAAGCTCACCGGCCGTTCGTGAAACAAGGGGTGTCACCCTTTGTTGAACGGCTGACGTAGCGTCAGCAAGGCCCCGTCCGGTTCGCCGGGCGGGGCCTTCCTGCGTGTCCGGACGCCCGCGTCCGACGACACAGCCGCTCTGAGAGGATGCGCGGCGTGCTCATTGCCGTGACCGGGGGCATCGGCTCCGGGAAGACGACCGTCACCGACCTGCTCGAGGCGAAGGGCGCGGTGATCGTCGACGCCGACGTGATCGCGCGGGAGGTCGTCGAACCCGGAACGCCGGGGCTGGCCGCACTGGTGGAGGCGTTCGGCCCCGAGATCCTCGCCGCGGACGGGGCGCTCGACCGGCCCCGGCTGGCCGCCATCGCGTTCGCCGACCCGGACGCCCGCGCCCGCCTGAACGGCATCGTGCACCCGCTCGTGCGGGCCCGGTCGAAGGAGCTCACCGAGGGCGCGCCGCCCGGGTCGATCGTCGTGCAGGCGATCCCGCTGCTGGCCGAGACCGCCGGGCGCGGGAACTTCGACCTCGTCGTGGTCGTCGACGTCGACCCCGAGGTCGCGGTGCAGCGCCTCGTCGCCTGGCGCGGGATGACCGAGGAGGACGCCCGGGCTCGCATCGCGGCCCAGGCGTCGAGGGAGGAACGGCTCGCGATCGCCGACGTCGTCCTCGACAACTCCGCGGACCGCGCGCACCTCGAGACGCAGGTGGATCGGCTTTGGGCGGACCTGCAGCGCCGCGCCCGCCCCTGAGTCCCGACCCCGTCGACAAGGGGTGACACCCCTTATCGACGGGGGTGTCGAGAAGGGGTGACACCCTTTATCGACGGGGGTGTCGAGAAGGGGTGACACCCTTTATCGACGGGGGTGTCGAGAAGGGGTGACACCCTTTGTCAACCAGTGCGGCGCCGTTGGTCAGGAGCGGCCGCCCACCAGCTCGGCGGGGGAGTCGTCCCACGCCGGGACGGCCGTCGTGCCGTTGTCGTACTCGGCGGCGGGCCGGGTGATCAGGTACGGGGTGCGGACCTCGGTCTCGCGGGAGGTGCCGATCAGCACCAGCCCGGCGACCTTGTCCACGGTCCCGCAGCGCTCGAGCAGGTCGGCGGTCTGCTTGGCGGCGCCGCGGTGGGTCCGGCCCGCCTTGGCCACGATCAGCACCGCGTCGGCGATCTCCAGCGCGTCGAGCGCGTCGCCGGCGCAGGCCAGCGGTTCGGAGTCGAGAACGATGACGTCCACGAGCCGCCGCGCCACCGTCAGCACCTGCGGCAGCGCGCTGGCCAGCTGGCCGGGCTCACGGCCGCCGCGCGTCCCGATCGAGAGGACGAGCACCCCGGGGGTCTCGGTCTGCTGCACGACCTCCGCGAGCCGCGCGCCGGGGTCGGCGGCGGCGAGCAGGTCCGACAGGCCGGTGTTGGGCTGGATGCCCACGCCGTAGTGGGCGGTGGGGTGCCCGAAGTCGCAGTCGACGAGCAGCACGCGCCGGCCCGACTCGGCCAGCGCCGCCGCCAGGTTGCGCGCGACGCTGGAGCGCCCGTCGCCGCGGTTCGGCGACGTCACCGCGATGACGCGGGGAGCGGCCTCGCCCTGCTTGCCGCGGTTCAGCACCGCGCAGCGCAGCACGCGGTAGGCCTCGGCGACCGTGCCGGTGGGGCGGGCCAGGAACGCGACGTAGCCCGCGTAGCGCGCCCGGGCCCGGGTGCGGGGGATCTCGATGAGCACGGAGCTGCGGTACGCCCGCTCGAGCGAACGTCGGTCGTGCAGCCGCCCGTCGCGGCCGGGCGCGATCGTGCCCGCGAGCAGGACGCCGAGCACCAGGCCGGCGAGGGCGCCGAGCGCCCCGCGCTCGTACGGGTCGGACGGGATGCGCTCGGTCGTCCGCGGCGCCGCGACCGGGGTGCCGATCGGGCGCAGCGAGATCCCGGTGGTGGCGGCGATGTAGTCCGCGGCGGCCTGGGCGTACGCGGCGGCCACCTCGACGGCGGCCGGCGAGTCGTCGCCGGTCGTCGCGGTGACGACGATCGAGCCGGCCTCCTCGTCGAGCGCGACGGTGACCGTGTCGGAGAACAGGTCCGAGCGCAGGAGCATGTTGCGCTCCGCGGCCGCGTCGGCCACCTCGGGCTGCGCGGCCACCCGCGAAGCGAGCTCGAGCTGCTGCCGGGCCTGCGAGGTCGACGCGGTCGTGGCGTCGGGGGAGAAGACGAGCTCGGTCGACGCGCTGCCGGGCGAGGACCGCAGACGCTCGGCCGCGGACGGCGCCGTCGCGACCGCCAGTCCGGCCCCGAGCGCGATCAGGACCGCGACCACCCACCACCGACGTAGGACTCTCCGGCCGAACCGGATCCCCCCGAAGTTCCCCATCGCCAACCGCCTTCTCACTACTCGTGGACTCGGGCACGCGGCGAACCCCGACGCGATCGGAAGCCCCCCCGATGCGTCTGTGGTGCCTGTGCACCGTGATCGTTTCTGATGTCCGTTTTGTCCGGCAATGCCTGAGGGACAAACATGACCGGAAGTAAACTTCTGGTTCTGTTGTGACGGACGGGCCGCGAGGGCTCGCGAGGTCAGTCCTCGCGCGGAACCAGCGGCAGGACCGGCGCCGGCGGCCGGGGCGTGGCCCCGGGGGCCGGCAGGCCGTCGACGAGGGCGCGGACCAGGTCGAGCACGTCGTCGGCATCGAGGACGAGCGCGGCGAACGGACCCTCGGTCGCGCCGATGCCCAGGCGCACGGTCCGGGCGTCGGCGGACCAGGCCACGCTGAGGGCCTGGGCGGGGTCGGCGACGTCGGAGAACGAGGCGGCGGGCGGTCCGAACGCGGGGCGCGAGGGACGGCGCAGCGGCACGACGTCGGCCATACGGGCGATTGTCGCTGGCGACGACGGAGCGTTGTCAATCGCGGCCGGAGGATCTTCCGCGATTCTCAAGACGGCCGTTGTGCCTTAGTTTCGACCCGCGTTCACCCGTGCTTCACCCGCCGGTCACGTCCTGTCCCCGCGGGCCCACCCTCGACCCTCGAGGCAGCCATGAGCGAGCTCGTCGAAGAGCGTGTCGTCACCGCCATCAGCCACGACCAGATCGCTGCGCCGGGCAGCGGGACCTGGGTCCTCGACGCCAGCCACTGTCCCCGTCCCGTGTGCCGGTTCGCCGCGCCGCTGTTCCGCTCGGGGTTCCAGCGCGGCTTCGGGGAGACGTTCGCCCGGTACGGCGTCCTGCTCGACCACATGGACGTGGCCGTCATCCGGGGCTTCATCTACAACCAACTGCGCGTCCTCGGCGCCCCGCCGGAGGCGGTGAACCACCCGCCGAAGGAGATCTTCGACCAGATCCTCGCGGGCTCGCCGCCCCACCAGGAGCGGCTCGCGACCGCCGACCTCGTGTGGGCGACGCGGCGCTGGCGCGAGGACCTCGAGCGGTGGGACACCCTGGAGAAGCCGGCCCGGGCCGCCCGCCGCGACGCGCTCGACGCGGTCGACCTCGCGAGCCTGAGCGACGAGGAGCTGCTCGAGCACCTCGCGATCTGCCGGGACGAGGTGATCGAGGGCTGGTACGTCCATCACCGGTACAACGGCGCGGCCCTGCTCCCGGTCGGCGACTACGTCGTCCACGCGCTGGGCTGGACCGGCTGCTCGCCCTCCGACCTGCTGATGGCGCTGGCCGGGACCAGCCCGGTCTCCTCGGGCGGCGGGCCGGAACTGGCGGCCCTGGCCGCGGCGGTCCGCACCGACCCGGGCGCGCAGGCGCTCGCCACCGCCGAGCGCGACCCGGCCGAGATCATCGACGCCCTGGCCGGCTGGGGCGGGGCGGTCGGCGCCGCCTTCGCCGCCTACGAACGCGTCGTCCGCTTCCTCGCGATCGAGGGCGAGGACTCGATCGGTATGCCGTGCACGATCGAGGAGCCCGAGCTGATGGTCAGCCGGCTGCGCGCCGCGCTCGCCGCCCCCGCGGTCGACCCGGCGCAGACCGCGGCCCAGGCTGCCTGCGCCGCGATCCGCGAGGCCGTCCCGCCGGAGCACCGGGCCGAGTTCGACGACCTGCTGACCGAGGCCCGCCTCCTGTACCGGATGCGGGACGAGCGGGCCGTCCACGGCGACCGGGCCGTCGGCGCCGTCACCCGCCGCGCCCTGCTCGAGGTGGGCCGCCGGCTGGTGCAGCGTCAGTTGCTCGACGCCCCGGACCACGCCGTCGACCTCGACTACGACGAGGCGGCGGCCCTGCTGCGCGACGGCGTAGGTCCCGACCCCGCCGAGGTCGCCCGCCGGGTGTTCTGGCGGCTGAGCGCGGACTACCGCGAGCTGCCGCCGATCTTCGGCGAGGTCCCCGGCCCGCCGCTGCCGGCCGAGTGGCTGCCGCCGGCGGCCGCGCGCATCCACGTCGCGTTCGGCTTCGCCATCGACGCCGTGCTCGGCGACGTGGGCCCGACCGCGGCGGTCGAGGACGGCGTCGTGCGTGGGATGCCCGTGGGCGGCGGGGTGCGCGAGGGCATCGCGAAGGTGCTGCGCGGCGCCGACGACCTCGACCGCATCGAGCCGGGCGACGTCCTCGTCACGACCTCCACCGGCCCGGCGTTCAACCTCGTGCTGCCGATGCTCGCGGGTCTGGTCACCGACCGCGGTGGCCTGCTCTCCCACGCCGCGATCGTGGCGCGGGAGTTCGCGCTGCCCGCGGTCGTGGGCTGCGCGATCGCGACGCTCTCGATCCCCGACGGGGCGCGCGTGCGCATCGACGGCGACGCGGGCACGGTCACGCTGCTGTGATGCTCTCGGCACGAGCGGGGTACCGGGCCAGGCACCGGGTGAGGCGAACCTGGTGATGTCCCCGGTCGAGCGGCGGCTGCTCGCGGCCGCCTGCCTGACCACCACGCTCGTGCCGATCAGCTCGACGATGATCGCGGTCGCGCTGCCGGACGTCCGCGAGGACTTCGGGCTGTCCGTGGCGGCGGCGGTGTGGCTGGTCAGCTCCTACCTCGTCGTGACCGCCGCCGGCCAACCGGTCGCGGGGAGTCTGGGCGACCGCCTGGGCCGGCACCGCCTGGTCGTGTTCGGGATCGTCGGCTTCGGCGCGGCCTCGATCCTCGGCGCGGCCGCGCCCACGTTCGAGATCGCCGTCGCGGCCCGGTGCATCCAGGCCGTGTGCGGCGCGCTCGCGCTGGTCAACGCGGCCGCAACGGTGCGCACCGTGCTGCCGGCCGAGCGACGCGGTCGGGCCTTCGGCCTGATCGGCGCCTCCGCGACGCTCTCCGCCGCGGCCGGGCCTCCGGTCGGTGGCGTCGCGGTCGCCGCCGCCGGGTGGCGCGGCACGTTCCTCGCCGTCCTGCCGCTCGTGGCGCTCGCGCTGATCACGGTGCTGCGCTGGCTGCCGGCGGGGGAGGCGGCCGAACCCGCGAGGTCCCGCTCGCGCTTCGACATCCTCGGCTCGGTGCTCCTGCTCGGGACGCTGTCGCTGTCCGCGGTCCTGGTCAACCAGCTCTCGACCGACCGCCCCGCGACCCTGCTCGTCGGCCTGGGGGCCGCGGCCACCGTGTTCGCGTTCCTGTTCGCCCGCCAGGAGCGAGCGCACCCGCAGCCCGTCCTCGACCTCGGCGTGCTCCGCGTGCGGGCCGTCGCCGCGGCCGGGCTGGCGATCGGCGCCTCGAACCTGGCGATGTACCTGGTGCTGCTGGCCGTGCCGCTGCTCATCGAAGGGCACACCTCCAGCGCGGGCGCGGGCGTGATCCTCGCGCCGATGCTCGTCGGCTCCGGCGTCTTCAGCCCGATCGGCGGCCGCCTCGCGGACCGCTACGGCCGGCGCGCCCCGGCGATGGGGGGCTGCGTCCTGCTCGCGCTCGCGATGGGCGGCATGGTGCCGCTCGACCTGCACGAGAACGTCGTACTCACCGCGGTCCTGCTCGGTCTGGCCGGGGTCGGGCTCGGGCTGTCGACGTCCGCGATCGTCACCGCCGGGGCCGAGGCCCTGCCGGCGGCGCAGGCCGGGGTCGCGGCGGGGGTGTCCTCGTCCTCGCGGTACCTCGGCAGCATCCTCGGCACGAGCCTGCTCGCCGTGCTCGTCGACAGCGGGACCGGCCGGCCGGTCTTCGCGGTCGCCGCCGCGGCGGCGGTGGTCTCGGCCCTGGCCGCGGCGGCCTTCGTCCCCGACCGCCTCGCACGGTGACTGCCCCCACGCCGGCCGCCCCGTACGCTGATCGGCGGATCGGACCCGGCGCGACGCCCGGGCCGCCGCTTCACGAGGGGAATCGCACGTGGCGTACGACGCTGGATCGGAACAGGCGCTGGACGACCTCGCGCTCGCCCGGGAGCTCGCGGCGGCCGCCGGGGAGCGCCTGGCCGAGCTCCGCGCCGGCTGGGAGGGTGACGAGGCCGACCTGCGCAAGGCCGGCGACGCCGCCGCCCAGGACCTGCTCGCCGCGCGCCTGTCCACGGCCCGTCCGGACGACGCCGTGCTGTCCGAGGAGGCCAAGGACAACCCGATCCGGCTCGACGCCGACCGGGTCTGGATCGTCGATCCGCTCGACGGCACCCGCGAGTTCGGCGAGGGTCGCCACGACTGGGCCGTCCACGTCGCCCTGTGGGAGCGCTCCGCCGGTGCCGCGGGGGACCTGACCGTGGGCGCGGTCGCCCTGCCCGGGCGGGGCCTGGTGCTCTGCTCCGACGGGGCGCAGCGCGTGCCCGAGGCCGCGGACGGCAGCCCGATCCGCATCGCGGTCAGCCGCACGCGCCCGCCCGCGGTCGCCGTGGCGGTCGCGGAGGCGCTCGGCGCGGAGCTGGTCCCGATGGGCTCGGCGGGCTACAAGGTCACCGCGGTCGTCCTCGGCGAGGTCGACGCCTACGTCCACGGCGGAGGTCAGTACGAGTGGGACTCCGCGGCGCCCGTCGCGGTCGCCCGCGCCGCCGGCGTGCACACCAGCCGCCTCGACGGATCGCCGCTGGTCTACAACCGGCCGGACCCGCTCCTGCCCGACCTGGTCATCGCGCGCGCCGAGCTGGCCGAGCCACTTCTGGCCGCCATCGCCGCCGCGTCCACGACCTGAGTGATCGTCGCCGGGCCCGACACGGGAGAATTCGCCTCATGAGCGAGAAGACGATCGCCTCGAACGACTACCAGCTGAGCCAGTTGCGGGTGCTGGAGTCCGAGTCGGTGCACATCATCCGCGAGGTCGCGGCCGAGATGGAGCGGCCCTGTCTGCTGTTCTCCGGTGGCAAGGACTCCGCGGTCATGCTGCACATCGCCGCGAAGGCGTTCGCCCCGGCGAAGATCCCCTTCCCGGTGATGCACGTCGACACCGGCCACAACTTCCCCGAGGTGCTCGCGTTCCGCGACGCCGAGGTCGAGCGCTTCGGCGTCCAGCTGATCGTGGCCTCGGTGCCCGAGGCGATCGAGCGCGGGATGGTCCGCGAGGAGCCGAACGGCTCGCGCAACCGCATCCAGACGCCGGTCCTGCTCGAGGCCTGCGAGAAGCACCGCTTCACCGCCCTGTTCGGCGGCGCGCGCCGCGACGAGGAGCGTGCCCGGGCGAAGGAGCGGATCTTCTCCTTCCGCGACGAGTTCGGCCAGTGGGACCCGAAGAACCAGCGTCCCGAGCTGTGGAGCCTCTACAACGGCCGCATCCACGCCGGCGAGTCGATCCGGGTCTTCCCGCTGTCGAACTGGACCGAGCTGGACATCTGGCACTACATCGCCGAGGAGGACGTCGCGCTCCCGTCGATCTACTACGCCCACGAGCGCGAGGTGTTCCTGCGCGACGGGATGCTGATGGCGAACAACGAGTTCTGCCGTCCGCGCGAGGGCGAGGAGACCTTCACCGCGATGGTGCGCTACCGCACCGTCGGTGACGCCACGCTGACCGCTGCGGTGCGGTCGGACGCCACGAGCGTCGAGGCGATCATCGAGGAGGTCGGCGCCACCCGGCAGACCGAACGCGGCGCGACCCGCGGTGACGACCGCGCGACCGAGGCAGCAATGGAAGACCGCAAGAAGGAGGGCTACTTCTAAATGGACCTTCTGCGGTTCGCCACCGCCGGTTCCGTCGACGACGGCAAGTCGACGCTGATCGGCCGGCTGCTCTACGACACCAAATCGATCTTCGAGGACCAGCTCGAGCACGTCGAGAAGGTCAGTCGCGACAAGGGCCGCGAGTACACCGACCTCGCGCTGCTCACCGACGGCCTGCGCGCCGAGCGCGAGCAGGGCATCACGATCGACGTCGCGTACCGGTATTTCGCCACCCCGAAGCGGAAGTTCATCATCGCGGACACCCCGGGGCACATTCAGTACACGCGCAACATGGTGACGGGGGCGTCGACCGCGGACCTCGCGATCATCCTCGTCGACGCGCGCAACGGCCTGGTCGAGCAGTCGCGCCGGCACGCGTTCCTCGCCTCGTTGCTGCAGGTGCCGCACGTCGTCGTCGCCATCAACAAGATGGACCTCGTCGACTGGGACCAGGCGGTCTACGACCGCATCCACGCCGAGTTCACCTCGTTCGCCGCGCGGCTGCGCATCCCCGACCTGGTGACGATCCCGGTGTCGGCGCTCAACGGTGACAACGTGGTCGAGCGCTCGTCCGCCTCGCCCTGGTACGGCGGCTCGTCGCTGCTGCACCACCTGGAGAACGTCCACGTCGCCAGCGACCGCAACCTGATCGACGTCCGGTTCCCCGTGCAGTACGTGATCCGGCCGCAGACCAAGGAGCACCACGACTACCGCGGCTACGCGGGCCAGGTCGCCGGCGGTGTGCTCAAGCCCGGTGACACCGTGACGGTCCTGCCGAGCGGTTTCTCGACCACGATCGAGGCGATCGACTCCCTTCACGGCCCGGTGGAGCAGGCGTTCTCGCCGATGTCGGTCGTCGTGCGTCTGAAGGACAACCTCGACGTCAGCCGGGGCGACATGATCTGCCGCCCGCACAACATGCCGACGGTGACGCAGGACATCGACGCGATGGTCTGCTGGATGGCGACCGAGCCGCTGCGTCCGGGGATGAAGCTCGCGATCAAGCACACGACGCGGTCCGCGCGGGTGCTCGTCAAGGATCTGCAGTACCGGCTGGACATCAACACGTTGCACCGGGACGAGACCACCGGCGAACTCGGACTGAACGACATCGGACGGGTGCGTCTGCGCACAACCGCCCCGCTCTTCGTCGATGATTACGGCAAGAACCGGGCGACCGGGGGATTTATCCTCATCGACGAGGGAACGAACGTGACAGTCGGCGCCGGGATGATCACCGACACGCAGTGACACGGCCGCCTCGAACTTTGGAGCGGTGCACATGTCTCGGCCGGGTCGTACTTTCGCCACTGCTGTCGGCGTCCTCGCCTTCGCGCTGACCGCTCCGAGCGCGCTGGCGGGGGAGGCGGACCTCCCGTCGGTAGCGGTCGACGACCCGTCGCCCACGCCGTCACCGTCGCCGACGCCCAGCCCGACCCCCGGCGGTCTGCTGCCGAACGCCACGACCCCCACCCCGACGCCGTCACCGACGCCGACGCCGGTCCAGCCGAAGGACGTGGGTAAGGAGCCCGACCCGAAGTTTCTGCCCGATCTCCGGCTCGGCGGCGTGGAGGACCTGCGGCTGGTGCGGACGGCGAGCAAGAGCCTGCAGCTGCGCTTCACCAGCACGCTGCTGAACTACGGTCCGCGTGAGCTGAAGATCCGGGCCGTGCGCAAGAAGGCGCGGGGGGAGTTCAAGGTCGCGCAGCGGATCCGGCTGAAGAACGGCCACTGGACCTGGCGGCAGCTGCCGGTCGGCACCGTTTACGCCGGTGACGGCCACACCCACCAGCACCTGAAGGACATCGTCCGGTACCGGATGTACCTCGTCGACTCCGACGGCAACCTGGTGCGGGAGGACAAGCGCCGCGCCCGCAAGATCGGCTTCTGCATCTACGACAACGTGCGCCGGCCGGCGCGGCCGGGCCAGCCGCGGAACCCGGTGTTCCGCGAGAATGGCTGCGGAGCCCGCAACTCGACCAAGCTGCTCATGGGCCTGTCCGTCGGCTGGGGCGACCGCTACCACTGGCGCCTCCCCGGCCAGTACGTCAGCCTGGCCGGGCTGCCCGCCGGCACCTACACGCTGATCGGCGAGGCGAACCCCGAGGGCGTGCTCTACGAGCAGAAGACCAAGAACAACGGCGTTTTTATGGAGTTCAAGCTCCGGCGCAAGGACAAGGCGTCGATCAAGGTCCTGAGCAAGGGCTACCGACCCGCCGAGAAGTCGGTCGCGAACGTCTCGTCGCACGACGACTCGGAGAACTCCGACCACCCCGACGACGGTCACTCGCACTCGACCGAGCCGGCGGCCACCGTGGCCCGACCCGTCCGAGCTCTGGCGTCACGGCGCCGGGGACGGTTGACTACGCCTCATGTCCTTCGACGCGAGCAATCTTGACGCCATCCTCGCCAACGCCGTCGCCGAGGGGCACGTCCCCGGCGTAGCGGCTGTCGTCGTCGACCGCGACGGCACGCTGTACTCCGGTGCCGCCGGCTCGGTGCGCGCGGGCGGTGAGGCCGTCAGCGCGTCGACGATGTTCCGGTACGCCTCGTGCACGAAGGCGCTCGCCAGCGTGGCCGCTCTCCAGCTCGTCGAGCAGGGGAGGATGTCGCTCGACGACGAGGTGACGGCGCTGCTGCCGGAGTTCGCCAAGCTCCAGGTGCTCGACGGGTTCGACGGCGAGCAGCCGATCCTCCGTCCGCCGGCACGCTCGCCGCGGGTGCGCGAGCTGCTGACGCACACGTCCGGTCTGACGTACTTCTTCACCAACGCCGCGATGGCGCAGTTCCACGCCGCCACCGGCGCCCCGGACGTGCTGACGGGGCAGAAGGCCGCGCTCACCGACGTGCCGCTGGCCCGGGACCCGGGCCAGATCTGGGACTACGGCACCAACACCGACTGGCTCGGGCTGCTCGTCGAGCAGGTCAGCGGACAGCCGTTCGACGCCTACCTGGACGAGCACGTCCTCGGCCCGCTGGGGATGACCGACGTGACGTTCTCCCCGACGCCCGAGCAGCGCGCCCGGTTGATGCCGGTGCACGCCCGCACCCCGGACGGCGGCCTGGTCGAGACCCCGCTCGAGCTGGCGGAGAACCCCGAGTACTTCTCCGGCGGGCACGGGCTCTACGGCACCGCCGAGGCCTACGGCCGCTTTCTCCGCGCGATGCTGCGCGGCGGCGAGCTCGAGGGCAACCGCGTCCTGCAGCAGGAGACCGTGGAGCTCGCATTCAGCGATCAGCTGCAGGGCGTCCCGATGCCGACCGAGGGGATCGTGTCGACCGTCCCGGAGCTGACCAACGACGTCCCGCCGTTCCCGTTCGCGGAGTCCTGGGGCCTCGGCTTCCACCTGGTGCTCGAGGACGTCCCCGGCGCCCGCCGCGCCGGCACCGGCGACTGGGCCGGCATCTTCAACCTCTACTACTGGATCGACCGGTCCACCGGCGTCGGCGGCATGATCCTGACCCAGGTGCTCCCGTTCTTCGACGCCGGCGTCGTCACCACCTCGATGGGCCTCGAAGCCGCCGTCTACGCCGAGCTCGGCATCGCGTAACGCGCCTCGCTTCGCCCCTGGTTGCGCTTCACTCGCTGGGAACAGCCTCTACTCGCCCGGTCGGGCGAGTGAGGCCTGTCGCCGGCGAGTGAAGCGCGCGTCTGTCAGCCCTGCGCGCGGCCGCGGCGGAGGGCAGCACGGACGCGGCGCAGGAAGTCGTCGGCCGAGTTCATCAGCTGACCCCACGTCACGCGGATCACCTGATAGCCGGCCTCGCGGAGGGCGTCCTCGCGGAGCTTCTCGTTCCAGAGGGCGTCGGGGTCGTCGTACTTGACCCGGCCGTCGAACTCGACGATCACCCGCTCGTCGGCGAACAGGAAGTCGACCCGCGCGATCTTCGTCCCGTCGTCGCGGTAGATGTTCACCTGTGCCTGGGGTCGGAGGCCGGCCTCGGCGAGCACGGCGCGGGTGAAGGATTCGCCGACGGACTCGGTGTCGCCGTCGGCGATCTCCAGCGCCCGGGCGGCGCGGCGGGTGTACGGCCACCCGCGGCAGTCGGCCAGCACCCGGTCGATCTCCGGCTTCGTCGTGAGCTGCTGGCGCAGCGCCGATTCCGCCAGCACGACGCCCTGCCGGAAGTTGTGGTGCCGCGCCAGGTCGACGACCGTCCGCGCCACGGTCGTTACCGGCAGGCCGCCCGGCCCGGTCGTGACGTGGTCCGCCGGCAACTGGGCCGGCCAGAGCCGCAGACCCGGGTAGGTGCGCACCTTGCCGAGTTCCGGCACCGCGAGCCACACGGTGTCGAGGTCCGGTGGCGTGAGGAAGTCCAGCCCCCAGAGCACCCCGGCCGACCGGTGCGCGACGACCGCGTCCGGGGAGCTCACCGCGAGCAGTGCCGCGCCGGCGCATGCGACGTGCTGATCGCGCGGGTCCGGCTCCGGTCCGCCCCGCTGGTAGATGCCGCGGCGGAGCGTCGCCCACTCCCGGGCCACGCGCAGGCGCTCGATCTCGTCCCGGGTGTACCCGAGCTCCCGCGCCCGCGCGGCCGGGATCAGCGGCTCGATCGCCCCCGGCCGCGGCGGTGCCGTCGTTCCCCAGTCGTCCGGTCGCTTCATGACGTCCCCCCGGTTCGCCGTGTCTGCCCGGGGATTCTTGCCCATTCGCACGCCCCGACCGCGAAGTTGTCCACAGGCCGCGCTGCCGCGCGCTCGCCTCGGCGTCGCCGAATCGCGCTTCACTCGCCGGGAGCAGCCCTTACTCGCCCGGCCTGGCGAGTGAGGCCTGTCCCCGGCGAGTGAAGCGCGTACAGGGGGGGGGGGCGGGCGGGGCGGGGGTGACGGCGCGTCAGGCCTTGCCGGGGGCCATGCGGGCGAAGACGACCACGTTGTCCTGGTAGCCGCCGCGGGCGCGGTCGTAGCGGCCGGTGCAGGTGATCAGGCGCAGGTCGGCGTGCTTGCCGTCGGTGCCGTAGACGCGCGACGTCGGGAACCGGTTGCGCGGGTGGATCTCGACCTTCTGCACCACGAAGGTCACCGTGGAACGGTCGCGGAGGAGCACATGGATGCGGTCGCCGGGGCGGGCCTTGCCGAGTGCGGCGAACACGTCCGGGCCGGTCCTGGAGTCGACGTGGCCGGCGACGACGGCGCGGCCGATCTCGCCCGGCTCCGGACCGGCCTCGTACCAGCCCGCCATGCCGTACTCCGGCGGGACGAGTTCCTTCTGCTTCCCGAGGTGCAGCGGTTGCAGGACGGCGTCGATCCCGAGCCGAGGGAGGCGGACCCGCGCGGGATAGGGCCGATCCTCGGCTGCCGCAGGTGCGGTCCCGGCAGCCGCCGCCGGAGTGGGCGCAGGCAGGCTGACGCCGGCGACGGCGGGGCCCTCGCCGCCGCCGCCGCATCCGCCGAGCAGGGCGACGCACGCCGCGGCGGCCGCCCACCGGCGGGACCGGTGGGCGGCCGACGTCGACCTCGTCAGGGGGTCGGTGGTCACCCCGCGCGGCGCCGGTGCAGGGTGAGCGTGCCGACCGCGAGTCCCCCGAGGGCGAGCACCGTCAGCGGGAACGCGACGTCGGCGCCCGCGGAGGTGCCGCTCAGGCCACCGCCCCCGGTGGCGACGCCGCCGACGCCGGGCTCACCGTCGTCCTGCGGGGTCCCGACCCCGCCCACGCCGCCGTCGTCGCCGTCGTCACCGCCACTCCCGCCGCCGGGCGTGGGGGTCGGGGTGACGACCTCACCGTCGTCGTCGCAGGCGATCCGGAACACCTTGGTCTTGGAGCCGTCGTCGGTCGTGGCGGTCACCCGGTAACGACCGTTCTCGAGACCGTGCTCGTCGGGGTCGAGCACGGGGGTCCGGCCGTCGCCGGCCGGCCGGCCGTTGTCCGGGCCCACCGTGAACGACCCGGGGTTGCCCCGCGGCTCGCCGCCGTTGGGCCCGCCCGGAGGCAGGGAGAAGCGGTAGTCGACGACCTGGTTCGAGTCGAAGTTGAAGCCCGCGAGGTAGAAGCTGCAGACCTGTCGCGGCTCGTTGGCGCGTCGTTCGAACGGGGTGTCGGGGGCGTGGACCTTGATCGTGCCGTTGTTGCCGGGAGCGTCGACCGCCGCGGCGGGGCCGGACAGGACGAGCGGCGCGCCGCAGACGGCGGCCGAGACGAGCAGCGCTCCGGCTCGGGAGCTGCGGATGGACAGGGACATGGGGGCCTCCGTGGCGGGCGTGCCGATGGAGTGGGGTGGGCGAAACGTGCCCACCGTCGCACCTCCCAAACCTGCAGGCCAGGAGCTTCTCCGCCGGATGTCGGTGGCGGGACGTACCGTGGGCGGGTGAGACCCACCACGGACATCGAGCGGAGCACCGCCCCGTTCCGCGTCGTCAGCGAGTTCCAGCCCTCCGGGGACCAGCCGGCCGCGATCGCGGAGCTGGCCCGGCGCGTCCGGGCGGGGGAGCAGGACGTCGTCCTCCTCGGCGCCACGGGCACCGGCAAGTCGGCCACGACGGCCTGGCTGGTGGAGGAACTGCAGCGCCCGACGCTGGTCATGGCGCCGAACAAGACGCTGGCCGCGCAGCTGGCGAACGAGTTCCGGGAGCTGCTCCCGCACAACGCGGTCGAGTACTTCGTCTCCTACTACGACTACTACCAGCCCGAGGCGTACGTCCCGCAGACGGACACCTACATCGAGAAGGACTCCTCGATCAACTCCGAGGTCGAGCGCCTGCGGCACTCGGCGACGAACTCGCTGCTGACCCGGCGGGACGTCATCGTGGTCGCGAGTGTGTCCTGCATCTACGGCCTGGGCACGCCGCAGGAGTACGTGGACCGGATGGTCCGCCTCAACGTCGGTGACGAGATCGACCGCGACACACTGCTGCGCCAGCTCGTCACGATGCAGTACACGCGCAACGACCTCGCGTTCACCCGCGGGACGTTCCGGGTGCGCGGCGACACCGTCGAGATCTTCCCGGTGTACGAGGAGCTCGCGCTGCGGCTGGAGTTCTTCGGCGACGAGATCGAGCGCGCGATGACCCTGCACCCACTGACGGGTGAGGTGATCCGCGAGGAGCAGAGCATCCACGTCTTCCCGGCCACGCACTACGTCGCGGGCCCGGAGCGCATGGAGCGGGCGATTTCAGGCATCGAGCTGGAGTGCGAGCAGCAGCTGGCACGCCTGGAGAAGCAGGGCAAGCTGCTGGAGGCGCAGCGGCTGCGGATGCGCACGACCTACGACATCGAGATGATGCGTCAGGTCGGGTTCTGCTCGGGCATCGAGAACTACTCGCGGCACATCGACGGTCGCGAGGCGGGCAGCCCGCCGCACACGCTGCTCGACTACTTCCCGGACGACTTCCTCCTGGTCATCGACGAGTCGCACGTGACGGTTCCTCAGATCGGCGCGATGTTCGAGGGCGACATGTCACGCAAGCGGACCCTCGTCGACCACGGGTTCCGGCTCCCGTCGGCGATGGACAACCGTCCGCTGAAGTGGGAGGAGTTCGTCGAGCGAATCGGGCAGACCGTCTACCTCTCCGCGACGCCGGGCCCGTACGAGCTCGGCCGCGCCAACGGGGTGGTGGAGCAGATCATCCGCCCGACCGGCCTGGTCGACCCCGAGATCGTCGTCAAGCCGACCAAGGGCCAGATCGACGACCTCGTCCACGAGATCCGCACGCGGGCCGAGCGCGACGAACGCGTCCTGGTCACCACGCTGACCAAGAAGATGTCCGAGGACCTCACCGACTACCTGCTCGAGATGGGCATCCGGGTGCGGTACCTGCACTCCGAGGTCGACACCCTGCGCCGCGTGGAACTGCTGCGGGAGCTGCGGATCGGCGAGTTCGACGTCCTCGTCGGCATCAACCTGCTCCGCGAGGGTCTCGACCTGCCCGAGGTCTCCCTGGTGGCGATCCTCGACGCGGACAAGGAAGGCTTCCTCCGGTCCGGGACCTCGCTCATCCAGACGATCGGCCGCGCGGCCCGGAACGTGTCCGGCCAGGTGCACATGTACGCCGACACGGTCACCCCCTCGATGGCGAAGGCGATCGACGAGACGAACCGGCGCCGGGCGAAGCAGGTCGCCTACAACCTCGAGCACGGCATCGACCCGACCCCGCTGCGGAAGAAGATCGGCGACATCCTCGAGCTGATCGCGCGCGAGGACGCCGACACCGCCGAGCTCATCGGTGGCGCCGGGCGGCAGCGCAGCCGCGGCAAGACGCCGGTGCCGGGTCTGTCGTCGAAGGTGTCCACGGAGGCCGGCAAGCACGCGGGGGACCTCGCGACGATGCCGGCGATGGACCTCGCGGACCTCATCCAGCAGCTCAACGACCAGATGCACGCCGCCGCGGCCGAGCTGCAGTTCGAGCTGGCCGCGAGGCTGCGGGACGAGATCAAGGAACTGAAACGCGAACTGCGAGGGATGCGGGAAGCCGGGTCGCCGGCCTGATCTGTCGTACGCTGCGCCAATGCGGAGACTGGCGGGGATCGTGCTGGCCGCGGCGCTGCTCACCGGAGCGGCCGCGTGCGGGGGAGACGACAAGGACCCGGTCGGCAGCGATGTCGAGGTGGGCACCGAGACCGGCAACCTCAAGCCCGAGGACGTGCGCGCCTCGGCGTCCGAGGTGGCCGACGGCTGGCGCGAGCTGGAGCGCTACGCCGACGACGTCGTCGCCAAGCTCGGGTCCGACGAGGCGGCCCTGCCCGAGCTGCAGGAACGGTTGCTGACGATCTGGGAAGCGATCCTCGGCTCGGTGAAGGCCAACGACCCCGCGACCTTCGACACCGCCGACGCGGCACTGAAGACGCTGATGTCGGCTCAGGGCTCCGCCGACAAGGCCGAGGCCGAGGAGGCCGCCGACGTCGTCGAGGACGCCGGCGAGGACTATCTGGAGAAGTTCCCGGCCTCGGGCGCCTCCGCGTCCCCGTCGGCGTCGAGCGGTTCGCCGTCCGACGACAGCGAGGACTCCGACAGCGAGGACAGCGGTGCCGACGACGGCGGGTCCGACGTCAAGTCCGACGCCGACCCGCCGATCTCCTACTGAGCCTCAGAACTCCTCGTAGGCGACGTCGGTCATCCCCGGGGTGCCGGGGCCGTAGACGTAGCTCATGCGGGCGTACTCGGGGGCGGCGTAGGTCGCCCGGCTTCCGGCCGGGACGACGATCGTCTGCCCCGGGCGGACGACGTGCGTCTCGCCCTCGCAGGTGACGTGGAGTTCGCCCTCCAGCACGGTGTTGATCTCGACGTGCTGGTGCCGGTCGGTGAAGGCCGCGCGCGTGAGCGTCCATTCCCCGACGGTGATGCCGTCCACCGACACCGATGCCCCGCCGGTGAGGCGGGGCATCGACGCGGAGGGGCTCGTCGGCACGGTGGTGACCGTGGCGCGTCCCATGTTTGTCCAGTCTCCGACGTCAGTCGTTCAGCTCGTCCGGCTGGAGCATGTACTCGCCGATGAAGCTGTAGGTCTGGTCGGCGTTGAGGGGCTGGTAGAGCGCCGCGCAGGAGTCGCGGTAGAAGCGCTCGAAGATCGTGCCCTTGCGGAACGCCGACCCACCGACCATCGACATGGCCTTCTGCGCCATCCAGGTCGTGTTGGACGCGATGGTCGTCTTCGCGAGACCGATGTACGGCACGCGGAGCTCGATCGGCCACTCCTCGTCGTAGCCGTCGATGACGTCGTTGCAGGTCTGCCACAGGATGCGGCGGTTCTGCTCGACCCGGACCGCCATGTCGCCGACACCGTCGATGATGTGGCCGACCTGACCGACCTTCACGTCCGACGCGGCGATCGCGCCGAACACGGCGCCGAGGTGCTTCTTCGCCAGCGTCGCCCGGGTCTCCTCGAGGATGCGCAGCGACATGCCGTAGTAGATGCTCGCGAAGAGCAGCGACGCCCACTCGAGCGAGGAGAACAGGCCGGTGCGGTTCTCGCAGACGTAGTTCTCCTCGGGCACGTAGAACCCGTCGAAGACGATGACGTGCGTGCCGGTGGCGTGCATGCCGAGCGCGTTCCACGTCTTCTCGATGCGGACGCCGTTCCCGATGCCGTTCTCGTCGACCTCGAAGTCGTTGATGTACATCATCTCGGCGGCGACGCGCTCTTCGAAGTCCGTCGGGATGTTGCCGTCGGCGTCGGTGATCGTGGCGCTGCTGACGACGATGTCGGCGGCCTCGCCGAGGGTGCCCCACATCTTCTTGCCGTAGATCTTCCAACCGCCGCCGGGCTGGGGGATGGCCTTGGTGTCGGCGAGACCGGAGAAGCCGGCGCGCTGCTCGGACCACGGGCCGAAGATGATCGCGCCCTCGTTGATCTTGTCCAGCCACTTCTTCATCTGGACCTCGCCCATGTTGCTCATGACGATGCCGAGGGTGATGAAGTGCATGTTGTAGGCGAGGGTGATCGCTGAGTCGCCACGCGACATCTCGGTGATGACTTTGGACAGCTGGAGGATGTTGCCCCCGGGGCCGCCGTAGGCCGGCGGGACGATCAGGGAACCGAGCTTCGAGGACTTGAACAGCGGGATCGTCGGATAGGCGAACGTGTTCTCGGCGTCGTACTTCATGCCGATCTCACGGAAGTACTCGGAAAGCTCCTGAGCCTTGGCGAACCAGGGCTCGAAGTCCTCGTCCGACAGGGTGCGGCCGTGCTCGAGAGTCATCGGGGGTCTCCGATCAAAGTGTGTCGTGCGAGCGGGGGGAAGAGCGTGTGGGGGCGTCAGCCGACGATCAGGTCCTCGCGGCCGTCCGCCTGAAGCGTCGCGAGGTAGGTCTCGAAGATCCCGCCGGTGAGGGGGAGCAGCTTGAGCGCGACCGAGCGCTTGCCGTCGAGCTTGACCTTGCGCTGCGCCATGGCGAGGGTGAAGTTGAGCTTGCCCTGCCAGAACCGGTTGCTGTTGTCGCTGGACATGCGCAGCTGCACGTTGTGGGGGACGCTGTCCGCGGCCGCGCCGGTGAGAACCTTCTGGCCTTCCCAGTCGATCGTCATCTCGCAGTCGGGGTCGGTCTGGATCAACCGGATCACGAGTCCGGTGCCCTTCGTCGCCTCGACGAACTTCGGGTCGTTGACGGCGGCGGTGAACGCCCCGCCGATGTACTTGTAGACCTCTTCCGCGTCCTTGAAGACCGCCATCGGGCTTCCCTTTCCGTCGTCGTAGCGGGCCATCTGCCTGACTGAGTGAGAGAATTCCGGGGCGCCCGAGCAGGCGGGAGAGTAAGGAACTACTCCCTCGAGTGACGGGCGGCACTCTCGCCAGACAGCGCGGTCGAGGAGGAGGTGGTGACGACGGACCCGCAGGCGGCACGCGTCGACCTCCTCGCCGGCCGGGCGTGGCCGCTCTCCGGACGCGATCGCGAGATCGAGAAGGTGCGTGAGGCCCTCCGCGGGCCGCGCGCTCGCAGCGTCGTCCTGGTCGGCCCGGCGGGTGTCGGCAAGACCCGGCTCGCCCGCGAGGCCCGCCGGCTGGCCGAAGGAGTGGGCCGTTCGACGCTCTGGGTGACGGCGACCCACTCGAGCGCACGCACACCGCTCGGTGTCTTCGCGGCCCTGCTCCCGGATGCCGTGGGCTCCGCCGCGACCGACACCCTGCAGGACCTCCTGCGGCGGGCGGCGGTGCAGCTGGTGGAACGGGCGAAGGGTCGCCCGCTGGTGCTGTTCGTCGACGACGCGCAGCTGCTCGACGAGCCGTCGGCCGGGTTGATCCACCAACTGGTCGCCACGGACACGGTGCTCGTGGTGGCGACCGTCCGCAGCGGCGAGCGTCTGCCGGACGCCGTGACCTCGCTCTGGAAGGACGACCTCGCCGACCGCGTCCAGCTCGCGCAGTTGGAGCACGAGGCGGTCGAGGCCCTGCTCACCGGCGCGCTGGGGGCGCCGGTCGACCCGGCCGCCGTCGTCGAGTTCACGACGCGCAGCGGCGGCAACGTGCTGTTCCTGCGTGAGCTCGTACTCGGCGCCCTGGCCGACGGGACGCTCGTCGCGGAGGAGGGCCTCTGGCGGCTGCGGGCCGCGCTGGCGCCGTCCGACCGCCTGGTGGAGCTCGTCGACGCACGCCTCCGTGACCTCGACCCCGCGGCCCTGGACCTGCTCCGGCTCGCCGCGTACGCGGAGCCGCTCGGCAGCCGCGAGCTGGAGATGGCCGGGGGGCTGGACGCCGTCGAGACACTGGAGCAGCACGGCCTGGTCGTGTGCGAGCGGGACGAGCGCCGCCTGCAGCTACGGGTCGCCCACCCGGTGTACGCCGACGTGGTCCGGCGACACACCTCGGCGGTGCGCCGCGGCGTGATGGCACGTCAGCTCGCCGACGCCGTCGAGGCGGCCGGTGCACGGCGGAGCGACGATGTGCTGCGCGTCGGCATCTGGCGCATGGAGGGTGGCGGCGGTACGAACCCGGACCGGCTGCTGCAGGCGGCGGTCGCGGCGCGCTGGCGGTACGACTTCGCCCTGGCCGAGCGCCTCGCGCGGGCGGCGGTCGACGCCGGCGCGGGCTTCGAGGCCCGTCTGCTCGCCGCGCAGACCGTTTCCCTGCAGGGACGGCCCGAGGACGCCGTCGACGAACTCGCGGTGCTCGTCGAGTTCGCGCGCACGGACGCCGAACGGGCGGAGCTGGCGGTCGTCCACATCGAGTGCCTCTGGATGCAGCTCGGCCGGGCCGGGGAAGGGCTGCATGTCGCCGACCGGGCGGAGGAGGCGATCTGCGACCCCGAGTTGCGCGTCAAGGTCTCAGCTCGGCGCCCGGGTCTGCTGCTGTCGAACTCCGGCCCCGGGCCGGCGGCGGAGGCGGCCGCCGCGCTCGCTCCGCACGCGGACCCGCTGACGGCGTCGTGGCTCCGCCTCGTCGAGGCGTACGGACTCGGCCGGCTCGGGCGGATCGACACGGCGCTCGAGGGGTCGGCCGAGGGGTACGCCGCCGCCACCGAGCTGGGACCGGGGGACTGGTATCCGTGGTTCTACCTGTTCACCCGCTGCGAGGCGCTCGCGCACGCCGGCCGGTACGCCGAGGCGGAGGCGCTCGCGCGGGCGGAGTACGAGCGCGGCCTCGCCGAGGGCAGCAGTGAGGCGCGGGCGTACTTCCTCTGGCACCTGACGCGCACGGTCCGGGAACGCGGCGACGTCGAGGGCGCGGCGCGCGCGGCGCGTGAGGCGATCACCCTCCTGCACCGGATCGGGCGTCGCGGTTTCGAGCACAGCCTGCGGTCCACGCTCGCGCTCGCGCTGGCGTTGGGCGGTGACTTCCGCGGCGCGACCAGTGCGCTGGTCGCGGCGGACGCGCTCGGTGTCGACCCACCGCAGTGGAGCGCGACCGAGCACGCGGCCGCCCGCGGCTGGGCGGCGGCGGCCGAGGGGCGGCTCGGCGCCGCGCGCGAGGAACTGGCCGAGGCGGCCGCGATCGGCGAGCGCATCGGCGACCTCGTCGGGGCGGCGGCGGCCCTGCACGACATCGCGCGACTGGGCGATCCGAAGCCCGTGGCGCCGCGGCTGCGTGCCCTCGCGGCCGACCTCGGCGGCGAGCTCGCGCCGGCCCGGTGCCGGCACGTCGACGCTCTCGTCGAGGGCGACGGCGAGGCGCTCGAGCGCGCGGCGACGGAGTTCGACCGGCTCGGGGCCGCGCTGCTCGCGGCCGAGGCGGCGGCCGACGCGGCGGGTGTGTGGGAGCGCGCGGGCCGCGGCCAGCGCGCCGCCCGCGAGTCCCAGCGGGCGGCGGCGTTCGCGCGGAGTTGCCCGGGTGCCTCGACCCCGGCCCTGATGGCGCTGTCGACCCGCGAGCCCCTCACCCCGGCGGAGCGGGAGACTGCGCTGCTGGCGGTGTCGGGCCGGACGAATCGCGAGATCGCCGAGGAACTGCAGCTTTCCGTCCGGACCATCGACAACCGCCTGCAGCGGATCTACGCGAAGCTCGGCATCTCCCGCCGCTCGGACCTGGCAGACCTGGTGCGCTGATCTCTCGTCAGCGAAGGACGACGAAGGGCCCGGCACCAACGGTGCCGGGCCCTTCGGTGAGGCCGCGTCAGACCCCGACACTCTCCCGGTGCGGAGCCGCGTCCCGGCGGCGGCCGGTCGGCTCCTCGGCCGGATCCAGCGGCTCGGGCAGGAACTTCGTCGCGCCCAGGACGGCCAAGGCACACAGGCCGTACACGAGGAACGTGGCGACCCAGACCAGTTCGCTCGCGAAGGTGACGCCACCCTCGTCGTCGAGGTGCAGTGCCACGATCAGCGGGGCGCCGATGCCGACGTTGGTGCCGAACATCGTGAACGGGTGCGCGTACAGCAGGCTCGCCATGCCCCATCCGGACTTGATGCGGCGCCACAGGTTGACGGCCAGCACCGTGAACAGGATGGTCTGCGTGCCCTCGAGGACGCCGATCACCAACGGGTAGTTCCAGATCCGCATCTCGTACGGGCCGTAGTACGTGTAGACGTTCGTCCCGGTGCCGATCACCTCGAAGACGCAGGAGGTGACGATCTCGACGCCCCAGATCCCGAACAGGAACTTGGGCGTCGCCAGGCCCTGGTACATCTTCCAACCCGCGTAGAGCACCGGGCCCGCGTAGAGGATCAGGTAACCGCTGTGCGTCCACACCGGCTGCACGCGTTCGAAGGCGGTGAAGTGCGAGTACATCGCGCCGCCCTCGCCGTTGTGCACGTCGTAGAACCAGAGGTCGAACAGGACGTCGTAGATCGGCTCGGCGAAGGCGCCGATGAACACACCGAGCGACGCCAGCACGTAGAAGGAGGTGCGGTGGGCGCGGCCGAGGTAGAAGGCCCACACCAGCATCGCGACGGTGATCCCGTAGCTGCCCCACGTGAAGACGTGTTGCCAGGCCATGTCCAGCTCGCGCTGCATGACCTCCTCGGGTACAGCACCCATTCGATCTCCTTTGACGATTGGCCCGGAACGGCGGACGGTCAACGGTAAATCGTGATAAACATGCCGGCCTCTCCCTACCGTGCCGATTTAGGTAGCCATTAGTGGTAGAAACGTCGCCATGACGTCCCTGGCGCTGCTGCTGGAGCAGGCCGCCGAGCTCCGCGAGCGGGCGGCGGCCGCGCTGGCCGGGGGCGGACGACAGGACCGGGCCGGGCGGCGTCGGTTGACCGACGCGCTGGAGGACACGACGGCGAAGCTCGCCGCGGTCCTGCGCCGCCCGGCAGCGCCCGGGATGGACCTTGGAGCGCTGGGGCGAGCCCTCGCCGACCTCACGCGGGCCGGGGCGGACCTGGCCGAGGACGCGGTCTCGCGCCGCTTCGCGGCCGTCGACCGGATTCACGAGAGCCTCGGCCGCCTGCGGGCGATTCCCGACGTCGGCGAGCTGCTCGAGGCTGCCGCCGCCGAACTCGCGCACTGCTGCGATCTCGACCGCACGGTGGTCAGTCGACGACGCGGCTCCACGTGGCGAGCCGAGGCCGTGTGGATCTCACCCGGCGTCGATCCCGACGTCGCCGCCCGCACGCGGGCGTACCTCACCGAGCAGTGGATCCCGCTCCGGGCGGGGACCTTGGAGAACGACCTGGTGCGACGCCGGTGCGCCGCGCTGGTCTCCGCCCAGGACGCCGGTGTCGACCGCGAGCTCGTCGAGGCGGCCGAGAGCGTCGGCTACATCGCCTCTCCGGTGATGCCGAGCGGGGAGGTGATCGGGTTCCTGCAGGGCGACCGCTGGGTCGGCAGTCGCGAGCTCACCGACCACGACCGGGACAACCTCTGGACGTTCGCGGAGGGCTTCGGGCTCATCTTCCAGCACCTGGTGCTCTCGCAGCGGCTGGACCAGCAGCGCGCGCACCTGCGCGAGGCGTTCGTGGCCGCCGAGCGCAATCTTGCCGAGCTGAGTTCGGCGGAGCTGCTGCTGGCGCGGCGGGAACGACCGCGGCCGGCGGGGACGGAGAGCACGGGACCGGCCGGCGCGGTGCCGATGTTCAGCCGCCGTGAGCGCGAGGTCCTCGAGCTCATGGTGGCGGGAGCGCGGAACACCGACATCGCCGAGCGGCTGGTGATCAGTGAGTCGACGGTCAAGGCCCACGTCAGCCGGGTGACGCACAAGCTCAAGGCGGCGAACCGTGCCGAGGCGGTCTCCCGATTCCTCCTGCTGGAGCGCGGTCGTGCCGCCGCCCCCTGACGTCGGTCGCAACCGGCGCGCGTACTCCGCAGTGGTGACCCGGCTGCGCGGCCTTGCGGAGGTGATCGGAGCGGACTTCCCGGTCACCCCGTCGGGCGCCGTCGCCACCGCGTTGTCGGAGGCGGCGGCGGAGCTGAGCGATCGCTGCCTGGCGCGGCTGGCGGCGAGCGGAGACGCGGATCCCGCGCTGGCCGGCGCGTTCGCTGATCTGCAGGAGACGTACGCGCAGCTGCGTCGGCAGGAGCTCGCCGACCGACATCTGCGCCTGGCCCAGTGCGAGCGAGGGTTGGCCCGGCTGCGGGGGGCGCCGTACACGGCGGACCTGCTCGACCGGGCGGGTGCCGAGGTCGCGCGCAGCTGCGGCCTGCAGCGCGTGGTGCTGTCGCGGGTCGAGGAGGGGGCGTGGGTGCCGTGGATCGTCCACGCCGGCGCCGATGACCCGTGGCAGGAGTTGCGTGGTCGGGTGCTCGTGCTGCGTCCGCGCGTCGGCCCCGAGGGCCGGGTGGTCGCCGAGAGCCGGGCGGTCCTGGTTCAGGACCGGACGGGGGCCGCTCCGGGATGGCCGTCCGGGCCGCCGTACGTGGTTGCTCCCATTGCCCCGGCCGGGACGGTGATCGGCCTGCTGCACGGCGACCACGGCCCGGACGGACCGGCCTGCGACGCCACCGATCGGGACGTCCTGAGCCGATTCGCCCAAGGCTTCGGGCACCTGTACGAGCGGACGGCGCTGCTGGAGAGCATGCGGCTGCAGCAGCAGCAACTCCGGGACCTGCTGGCCGTGCTCAACGCGACGACCGAGCAACTGACCGAGTCGGCGATCGAGCTCACGGCCGCCCTCGGCGCCGACCCCGTTCCGCCGATCGCGCCCGCCGCGGCCGTGTTGGACGACCGGCTGGCGGCGCTCACCGGCCGGGAACGCCAGGTGCTCGAACTGGTCGCCAGTGGGGCGCGTAACGCGGAGATCGCGGAGCGGCTGGTGATGAGCGAGGGCACGGTGAAGGTGCACGTGAAGCACATCTTGGCGAAACTGGGGGCCTCGAACCGGTCCCAGGCGATCGCGCACTATCTGGGGAGAGTCGCGAGCGATGTGAATCGCGGATAACATGGTGTTGCGGTCCGCGGCCGCATCCCGACGGAAAGGACCTCGCCCATGTCCGGCCTGATGTCGCAGCTGGTCACCGATCTGGCGGCGGAGACCGAGATTGTCGAGCAGATGCTCGCCGGGCTGACCGAGGCCGACTGGGAGCGGCCCACGCCGGCCGAGGGCTGGGCGATCCGCGACCAGATCTCGCACCTCGCGTTCTTCGACCAGGCCGCGGCGCTCGCCATGACCGACCCGGAGCGTTTCCAGGCCGAGGCGGCCGAGCACATCGCCGCCGGGATGGACTTCCCGGACCGCATCGCCGTCGAGTGCCGATCGATGCCGGTGCCCGAGCTGCACGCCTGGTTCCGGCGTGCGCGCCTCGAGCTGATCACGCAGGCGGGGGAGCGCGATCCCAAGGAGCGCGTGCCCTGGTACGGCCCGGCGATGAGCGTCGCGTCCTCGGTGACCGCGCGGATCATGGAGACCTGGGCGCACGGGCAGGACATCGCCGACACGCTCGGCGTGACCCGGCCAGCGACCGAGCGCCTGAAGCACGTCGCGCACATCGGCATCGGTGCGCGCGCCTACAGCTACCGCGTGCGCCGGCTGGAGGCGCCGGAGGACCCGGTCCGTGTCGAGCTCACGGCCCCGGACGGCAGCCTCTGGACCTGGGGTCCCGAGGACGCCGAGAACCGCGTCACCGGTGACGCGCTCGAGTTCTGCCTGGTCGTGACCCAGCGTCGGAATCTGGCGGAGACTCAGCTCGTCCGGACCGGCCCGATCGCCGAGCAGTGGATGACCATCGCTCAGGCCTTCGCCGGCGCCGCCGGCCCCGGTCGACCCGCCCCTGCCGCCGCGCACTGACGCGCTGACAAGCGGGCACCCTCAGGTGCCCGCTGGTCAGAACGGCGGGTTGTCCTCGTCGAAATCGGCGGTCCTCGAAGCAGCCCGGGCCCAGGGTGTGGGGGCGGGTTGTTCGAAGTCGGGGGGTTCGTCCCCGACCGGTGGGGGTGGTCGGGTGATGAACACTTGCCCGGTGGGGGTGGTCCAGGTCAGGACCCCGTGCTCGTCCTGCGAGCACGTCCATCCCGGCATGTGTTTGATCCGATGGTGGAACTTGCACAACGCCGAGAGATTGAAATAGACGGTCCGGCCGCCGATCTCGAAGGCGATGGTGTGGTCCAGTTCGCACCGGTCGGCCGGGACCCGGCAGCCGGGGAACCGGCAGTGCCGGTCCCGCGCCCGGATCGCCCGCTTGAGCCTGGCCGGGGGTCGGTAGACGTCGGCGCGGGAGTTGTAGTCCGCGAGCAGCGCGGCGATGTCCACCGGCACTGACGGGTGATACACCGTCAGGTCCGCCTTGGCCCGCGCCCGCGCCGCCGGGATCCGTTCCCCACCCTGAACCTGCACGAACCCGGAGTCCTCAGGCTCAGACGAGCTTTCGCCAGATGCGTTCTCGCCGTGCATGTGCACGACATAGCCGACGCGGGGGTCCTGGTTGCCGGGGCGGGTGATCAGGTCGACCGCGGCGTCGGCCTTGCGCTGATCCAGGGTCCTGGGGTCGCCGGGGACCTTCAGGCGGGCGGCGGCATCGATCACCCCGTAGACCGCCATCGCCTCCTCGGCCGGCAGCAACAGGGAGATCCACGCCATCCCGTCCCCGGCCGGACTCATCGAGACCCGGCGTTCGGTGCGGGCCCGCTCGTGCCGCTTACGCGCGGCGGCGGGGTCGAGCTCCTCCACCCGCTTACGCACCCGGCGCCCGAACGAGGCCGGGGTCAGGTTCTTCGCCTTGTCCAGGCAGTCCCGCTCGACCCGCGCCGCATCGGCGACATTCAGGTCCCGGGTCTCCTCCCACAGAACCTTCGCCGCCCGTTCGGTGAGCACCCCGGCCTCCAGGGCCTTCAAGGTCTCAGGCAGGCGCCGCAACAACCCGGAGGCGAAATCACTGCGCGCGCGGGCCGCGGACGGGGACAGGTGCAACACCACACCGAGCTCGGCCGCGGCGGAGGACTCCGCGGCCTCGATCACCGCCTCCAACTCCTCACGGGTGGCGCCCTCGGCCGCGGCCTGCGCGACCGCAACCGCGGCCTCCTGCGCCCGCTGCATCGCGAACTCCGCCATCCCCCGCAACTCAGCACCGTTGCACCGGGCCGCATCGGCCCGCGAGCGGACGATGCGCTGGAGCATCCCGTCGGTGGTGGCGTACTCCTGCTCCCACAACGCGAACGCGGTCGCCTCCCGCTCCCGCCACCGCTCCGCATCCGCGGCCGAGAACGACCTCTCCGTCTGCTCGGACTCCTCACGCGAGCACCGGTCGAGCAGCGCCGCGACCTCCGGCGGCGGGTCGTCCCACACCCGCGCGTCCGCCTCCGCGAGCACCCGCGCCAGCGTGGCCTCCACATGCTCGGCGGGCGGTTCGTCCTCCGGAACGTGCCACAGACCCGCGCGCAGCTCAGCGAGGTCGATCCCGTCGACCTCGTCCGGTTGGATCAGCTGCTCGAACATATGTTCGAAGACTACCCCGGTCCGCTCCGGAACGCAAGAGGTCGGGCCAGAAGAGTTCTGGCCCGACCTCGCGGGTTCGACGAAGCGTCGTTCGCGGCCTCAGATGATCCGCTTGGTGTCGAGGAACCTGGTGCCGATCTCCTCGTCGCCCTTGATGGCGATGCCGGCCTCGCGCCAGGGTTCGCGGTCGGTGCCCCAGATCGGGAAGGTGGTGGCCGGGCCCTCGATCGTGACGGCGGCGCTGGAGGACGGGCCCTCCGTCACCTTCACCCGCTTCGCGCCGGGTGCGACGGTCCACGTCCCGCCACCGGGGCCGACGAGGCGGAACTCGACCGGGGCGGAGAGCCAGGACAGGCGGTCGCCGCTCATGGGGGAGAGGCCGGCGATCATCCACTCGATCGAGGTGGCGAGAGCGTTCTCGTCCTGCGCGGGCATCGTGCGGCCGAGGGCGGCGGCGATGTCGTAGCGGGCGTGGAGACCGTGGTCGAAGACGAAGGCGCTCGTCAACAGCTTCGCCGGGTAGGCACCGACCTCGGCGACACGCACGGGCAGCGAACGGGCACCGGGAGCCTGGACCACCTTCATCACCGGCACGCACCGGTTGCCCCACACCTCGTACTCGCGGAGGAGCTTGGCCGGCTCCCACGAGCGCCGCTTCTCGGCGTCGCGGTTGTTCGCCGCCTCGATGTCCTTGCCCGCCAGGAGCTTGAGCACCCACGGAGTGAACGTCCCGTGACACGCCGCGCCCATGTGGGAGACCACGTCGCGGACCGCCCAGCCGGCGCACTTGCTCGGCGCCGCCCACTCGTCCTCGCGCAGGTCGCGGAGCAGGGTGAGGATGTGAACCCGGTCGTTCTGAAAGGCCGCAGCCCGATCCAGTGCCATGGGGTCACGTTAACGACGAATCACGTCGCCCGTCAATGGTTCCGGGCGACATCGGGCCTAGCCGCGGGCCCTTCGTGCGGGATAGGATTGCCGGTCAGAGTTATCCATCACTAACGCCGCAGACGAGATCCAGGACGGTTATCCCATGACCTCAGTCGCCGACCGGTCCACCGCGAGCACCACGACGGACCCGGGCGCCCAGCTGGCCGCCGAGACGGTGGCGCGCCTGCGTGCCGTGCACCGCACGGGCCGCACGCTTCCGCTGGAGTGGCGCAAGCGTCAGCTCGAAGGCATCATCCGGCTGGTCACCGAGCGCGAGTCCGAGCTCGCCGAGGCGCTGGCCTCCGACCTCGGGCGTACGCCGCACGAGACGTGGTTCGGCGACATCGCGTCGACGGTCGGTGAGGCCGAGTACGCGCTCAAGCACCTGAAGAAGTGGATGAAGCCGACCCGTACCGGCGTGCCCCTGGCCCTGATGCCGGGCAAGGCCTCCTACCGGTACGAGCCGCTGGGCACCGTCCTGGTGATCGGTCCGTGGAACTACCCCTTCTACCTGACGCTCGGCCCGCTCATCGGCGCCGTCGCCGCCGGCAACTGCTGCGTCGTCAAGCCGTCCGAGCACGCGCCGGCCGCGTCGGCCGCGCTGGCCCGCCTCATTCCCGAGTACCTCGACTCCGAGGCGATCGCGGTCCTGGAGGGTGACGCCGCGATCACCCAGCAGATCATCGACCAGAAGATGGACCTGGTCTTCTTCACCGGCGGCACCGAGATCGGCCGCAAGATCGCCGAGGCGTGTGCACCGCACCTGACCCCGGTCGTCCTCGAGCTTGGTGGCAAGAGCCCGGTCATCGTCACCAAGAACGCCGACCTCGGCGTCGCCGCCCGCCGCATCTCCTTCGGCAAGCTGCTGAACTCGGGTCAGACCTGCGTCGCGCCGGACTACCTGCTGGTCGAGAAGAGCGTTCGCGAAGAGTTCGCCGCGGAGCTCAAGAAGGCCATGTCCGACATGCGCGCCGGCGCGCCGGAGAAGCAGCGCATCGTGAACGACCGTCAGTTCCAGCGGCTGACCGGCCTGCTCACGGGCCTCAAGCCCGAGACCGGCGGCAACGCGGACCCGGCCTCGATCGCAATCGAGCCGACCGTCGTCCTCAACCCGGACCGCACCGCTCCGGTCATGCAGGGCGAGATCTTCGGCCCGATCCTCCCGATCATCGACGTCGACTCCCTCGACCACGCGATCGCGATCATCAACGAGGGCGAGAAGCCGCTCGCGGCCTACATCTTCAGCAAGTCGAAGGCTGAGATCGAGCGCTTGTTCAGCGAGGTCCCCTGCGGTGGTGCGGTGGCCAACCACATCGCCATGCACGTGCTCGCGCCGCAGCTGCCGTTCGGCGGCGTCGGCTACTCCGGCATGGGTGCCTACCACGGCAAGTGGGGCTACGAGGCCTTCAGCCACCGCAAGGCCACGCTGAAGATGCCGACCAAGCCCGACCTCAAACTGATGTACCCGCCGTACAGCGAGCGCGACCAGAAGATCCTGCGCAAGCTGGCCTAGCCAATCCGCGAGTGAGTGCGGCGGTCGACTCCGCCGCACTCACCTTCGGGGACAGGCTCCCGCTCGCTGGCGCTCGCTTTCGCGTGTCCTTCGGCCACGCGGGTCGCTTAGAGCCCCTCAGGCGAGCGCGGCTGCGCCGCCCGCCGCACGTTGTCGCGCCCCGCTCGTTCAGTAGGACTTCGGGAGACCGAGGCTGTGCTGGGCGACGTGGTTGAGGATCATCTCCCGGGAGACGGGGGCGATCTTGATCAGCCGGGCGAGGCCCCAGAGGTGGGCGACGCCGTACTCGGTGGCGAGGCCGTTGCCGCCGTGGGTCTGGATCGCCTGGTCGACGCACTTCATCGCGGCCTCGGCGGAGGCGAACTTCGCCATGTTCGCGGCCTCGCCGGCGTCGGCGCGGCTGTCGTAGAGATCCGCGGCGCGGAAGGTCATCAGCCGCGCCAGCTCGAGGTTGATCTTCGACTCGGCCAACGGGTGCGCGACGCCCTGGTGCGTGCCGATCGGGGTGCCCCACACCGAACGCTCGTTGGCGTAGCGGACCGCCCGGTCGAGGACGTAGCGGCTGATGCCGTTGCAGAGCGCGGCGCCGGTGATCCGCTCCGGGTTGAGTCCGTGGAAGATCTGCTTCAGGCCGTCGCCCGGGTCGCCGACGACGCGGTTCGCCGGAACGCGGACGTCGTCGAAGCTGAGCAGGAACTGCTTCTCCGGCAGGACGAGCTCGGTCGGGATGTGCGACTTGCCGAGCCCGGGGGCGTCGGTGTCGACGATGAACAGCGCGAGCTGACCCTTGCCGGTCCGCTCGTCGGTGCCGATCTTGGCGACGACGAGCATCGCCTGCGACTCGTCGACGCCGGAGATGTAGATCTTCGAGCCGTGAAGCACCCAGTCGCCGTCGGGCTGCTTCGTCGCCCGCAGCGAGAGGTTGTGCGAGTTCGACCCGGCGTCAGGTTCCGTGATGGCGAAGCACATCCGGAAGTCCGGCTCGGTCCACCGCGGTAGCCATTCGGCGCGCTGCTCGGCCGTGCCGAACTCGGCGATGACCGGACCGCAGATCGCGGAGTGCACCACCATCAGCAGCAGGGGACCGCCGGCGGTCGCGATCTCCTCGCACACGACGGCGAGCTCGGACAGCCCGGCGCCACCGCCGCCGAACTCCTCAGGCAGGTTCACCGAGGTGAACCCGCCCTTGACGACGGCCGCCCACAGGTCGTGCGTGGGCTCGCCCGCCGCCGCCTTTTGGCGGAAGTAGCTCGGTCCGAACGGGGCCACCGCGGCCGCCACGCTCTTGCGCAGCAGCACCCGTTCCGGGCTCTCGTTGTCGATCGTCGAGGTCGCGACCATGGGACGAGACTAGTTGATGGCGCGGTCCTGGCCCGCCCAGAACGGGGCGCGCAGGTCCTTCTTCAGCACCTTCATTGCCCCGGACAGGGGGAGCGGCTCGGTGCGGAAGTCCACCGAACGGGGGACCTTGTAACCGCCGATCGAGTTCCGGGCGTGCGCGATCACGTCGTCGGCCGTGAGAGTCGAGCCCTCCGTCACCACGCAGATCGCGTGGACGGCCTCGCCCCACGTCTCGTGCGGGATACCGATGACCGCGACCTGGAGCACCTCCGGGTGCGAGGCGATCGCGTTCTCGACCTCGACCGAGTAGATGTTTTCGCCGCCGGAGATGATCATGTCCTTCGCCCGGTCGACGAGGAACAGGTATCCGGCCTCGTCGAGATAGCCGACGTCGCCGCTGGCGTACCAGCCGTCGCAGAGGGCCTTGGCGGTCTCCTCCGGGAGCTTGAGGTAGCCCTGCATGAAGTTGCCTCCGCGGGCGTAGACCTCGCCGGCCTCACCGGGCGGGAGATCGTTGCCCTCGGCGTCGACGACCTTGATCTCGATGCCGGGCAGCGCGCGACCGCAGGAGCCGAGGCGCGAACCCTCGCGGTGGTCCTCGTCGTGGAAGAACGTGAGGACGGTGGCCGCCTCGGTCATGCCGTAGCCCTGGATGATCCGGGTGTCCGGCAGGAGCGCGAGGAGCTTCTGCAGCAGTGCCTTCGGCATCGGCGAGGCGCCGTAGATGAGGCGCTTCAGCGACGAGATCCGCTCCGGGGCGAACTCGGGGTGCGTCAGCACCATGCCGATCATCGTCGGCACGAGCACGGTGACGGTGCAGTTGTAGGTCTCGCAGGCCTTGAGAAATCCGGCGGGCTCGAACATCGACTGGATGACGACCGGGACGCCGAACATCGAGGCGCCCACGACGCCGAGCATCGTCGCGCCGTGGAACATGGGCGTCGAGATGATGTAGGTGTCGCCGCGCTCCCACGGGATGCTCATCGCAATGTGGTACTGGTTCAGCACCTCGGCGCGCTGGTCGAGCATGACGCCCTTGGGCTTGCCCGTGGTCCCGCCGGTGTACATGACGACGGCGAGGTCGTCCTCCTCCGGTACCTCCGGCCAGCGATTGCCGGCGTCGGCGAGCAGTTCCTCGTAGCGGATGTCCGCGGTGCCGTCGCCGCCGCCGATGAGCACCACGTGCTTCAGCCCGGCCGCCTCGCGGATCTTTTCGATGACCGGCGCGAAGTTCGAGTCCACGAAGCAGACCGTGGACTCGGCGTCCCGCAGGACGTAGGTCAGCTCGTCGGGGGAGAACCGCAGGTTCAGCGGGTTCACGACGAACGCGCCGAGGAAGCCCGCGTGCCAGAGCTCGAGGTACTCCATGCTGTTCATGCTCAGCACGGCGACGCGGTCCTGTGGACCGACGCCGAGCTTGGTCGCGACCGCGTCGCACAGCTGCGACACACGGTCGGCGTGCTCACCGAACGTGCGCTGCTCGCCGGTGGCCGCGTTGATGAAGCCGACCTCGTCGGCGCGCTGACGCCAGGTCGGCAGCAGCGTGCGGGGAAAGACCAGTTCCTTCATGACGCCTCCTCAGCCATTTCCACCAGAACGGCTCCGCGCTCGACTTGAGTTCCCTGCGCGACGTTGATCGAGCGGACGACTCCGTCCGCGGGGCTCGTGATGGTGTGCTCCATCTTCATGGCCTCCATCACCAGCAGGGGCGTCCCCGCGGCGACGGCGTCGCCCTCCGCGACGAGGACCCGGACGATGGCGCCCGGCATGGGCGCAATCAGGCCGCCGGCCGGACCGTTCGCGCCGGGAGCCGGCAGCGGGTCGACGAGAGCGAAGGCGGAGGAGCCGTTGACGCTGTCGACGAGCACGCCGTCACTGCCGGCAACGCCGAGCAACTGGACGCGGTAGCAGCGCCGGACCCCGCCGATGGTGAGGTCGACCTGCCCCGCCCCGGCCGCGTGGAGCTCGATACTGACCGGCTCGTCGTTGACCTCGACGATCGGGGCCGTCGGGTTCTGCAGGTGGTACGCGACCTTGATCGGGTCGCCCTCGCCCTTGAGCTCGACGGACTCCAGCGTGGCGCGGTTGTTGCGCCAGCCGATCGGCAGCCCGGTCTGGACGTCGCGGCCCGCGGCGCGGGCCGATGCGACAGCGAGCGCGGCCGCCACGGCATGATGACGGTGCGTCAGTTCGCTGGTGAGCGGGTCAGTGAGTCCGTCAACCCGCTGCAGGAAGTCGGTCGTCGTGTCGCCGGCGAGGAATTCCGGGCTGCGCAGGATGCGCACGAGCAGGTCGCGGTTCGTCGTCAGGCCGTGCAGGCGCGCCCGGGCGAGGGCGTCCGCGAGGCGGTCCGCCGCGATCCGACGCGTCGGCCCGTGGGCGATGACCTTGGCGACCATCGAGTCGTAGTAGGGCGAGACGACGGAACCGGACTCGACACCGGTGTCGACGCGGATGCCCTCGCCCCCGAACTCGAAGACCTCGAAGGTGCCGGAGACCGGGAGATAGCCGGCCGCCGGGTCCTCGGCGCAGAGCCGGACCTCGATCGCGTGCCCGTCGATCGTCGGGTTCAGGGCCTCGGCCGGCAGCGCCTCGCCCCGGGCAACGGCGATCTGCAACGCGACGAGGTCCAGCCCGGTGATGCACTCGGTCACCGGGTGCTCGACCTGGAGACGGGTGTTCATCTCGAGGAACGCGAAGGTGCCGTCGTTGCCGGCGATGAACTCGACGGTGCCGGCGCCGCGGTAGTCCACGGCACGAGCGGCCTTGACCGCCGCGTCCATCAGCCGCGCGCGCCAGGCCTCGTCAACGACGGGGGAAGGAGCCTCCTCCACGACCTTCTGGTGACGCCGCTGGATCGAGCATTCCCGCTCGAACAGTGCGGCGACCTGGCCGTGGTCGTCGGCGACGATCTGGACCTCGATGTGCCGGGACGGCGCGATGTACCGCTCGATGAACACGGTGCCGTCGCCGAACGCCGCCTTGGCCTCGCGCTGGGCACTCTCGACCGCGCCGAGCAGCTCGTCGGCCGTGTTCACCACGCGCATGCCGCGGCCGCCACCGCCGGCGGAGGCCTTGACGATCGCGGGCAGGCCGATGTCCGCGAGCGCTGCCCGCAGGTCCTGGCCCTCGCCGTCGGTGACCGTCACGCCCTGGAGCGTCGGCACGCCCGAGGCGGCCATGATCTCCTTCGACGTGACCTTGTCGCCCATGCTGCGGATCGCGGCCGGCGGGGGACCGATGAAGGTCATCCCCGCGGCCACGCACGCCTCGGCGAAGTCCGCGTTCTCGGAGAGGAAGCCGTAGCCGGGGTGGACGGCGTCGGCACCGACCTGCTGCGCGGCCTCGATAATCAGATTGGCCATCAGATAGGTGTCGGCCGCGGCCGTGCCCTCGAGCCGGACCGACTCGTCGGCCTCGCGGACGAACAGCGCGTCCGCGTCGGCGTCGGAGTACACCACGGCCGTCCGGATGCCGAGCCCGCGGGCCGCGCGGATGACGCGGCGGGCGATCTCGCCCCGGTTGGCGATGAGGATCTTCTGCACGTACGACCCCTACATTCTGAAGACGCCGTAGCCGCGGCGCCCTTCGACGACGTTGTTGTGGACGGCGGACAGGGAGATGCCGAGGACGGTCCGGGTGTCGGTCGGGTCGATGATCCCGTCGTCGTAGACCTTGCCGCTCATGTAGAAGGCGTGCGACTCCTTCTCGATCTGCGCCTCGATGGCGGCGGTGCGCTCGCGGTCGCGGTTCTCGTCGAACTCCTTGCCCGCGGCGGCCGCGGCCTCGCGGCCCACGATGGAGAGCACACCGGCGAGTTGCTGAGGCCCCATCACGGCCGTGCGCGAGTTCGGCCAGGCGAACAGGAAGCGCGGGTCGTACGCCCGGCCGCACATGCCGTAGTTCCCGGCGCCGTAGGACGCGCCCATGATCACGGTGATGTGGGGGACGGCGCTGTTCGCGACGGCGTTGATCATCTTCGCGCCGTCCTTGATGATGCCGCCCTGCTCGAAGCTCTTGCCGACGATGTAGCCGGTCGTGTTCTGCAGGAAGATCAGGGGAGTGTCGACCTGGTTCGACTTCTGGATGAACTCGGTCGCCTTCTCCGCCTCCTCGCTGAAGATGACGCCGCGGGCGTTGGCGAGAATGCCGACCGGGTACCCGTGGAGGCTGCCCCAGCCCGTGATCAGGCTGGTGCCGTACTCGGGCTTGTACTCCTCGAATTCGGAGCCGTCGAGCAGTCGGGCGAGCACCTCGTGCGGGCTGAACGGCACGCGAAGGTCGGCGGAGGCGATGCCCAGCAGTTCCGCCGGGTCGTAGAGCGGCTCCACCACGGGCTTGGGACGGGGACCGAGTTTGGTCCAGTTCCAGCTCTTGACGATCTGACGGCCGAGGCGAATCGCGTCGCGCTCGTCGGTCGCGAGGTAGTCGGACAGACCGGAGACGGTGGAGTGCATCCGCGCGCCGCCGAGCTCCTCGTCCGTGGACACCTCACCGGTCGCCATCTTGACCAGCGGCGGGCCGCCGAGGAACACCTTCGACTGCTGGTCGATCATTACGTTGTAGTCGCACATGCCGGGCACGTATGCCCCGCCGGCGGTGGAGTTGCCGAAGACGAGCGCGACGGTGGGGATGCCCATCGACGAGAGCTGCGTCAGGTCGCGGAAGAGCTGACCCGCCGGCACGAACAGGTCGGCCTGGGTGGGGAGGTCGGCGCCGCCGGACTCGACGAGGTTGATCACGGGGAGCCGGTTCAGTCGCGCGATGTGCAGCGCGCGCAGCATCTTCTTCCACGTGTACGGGTTCGACGTGCCGCCCTTGATCGTCCCGTCGTTCGCGATCAGCAGGCACTCGACGCCGTGGACGACCCCGATCCCGGTGACCACGCTGGCACCGACCTTGAAGGCGGTGCCCCACGCGGCGAGGGGGGAGAGTTCGAGGAAGGCTGACCCGGGGTCGACGAGCAGGTCGATCCGCTCACGACAGGTGAGGCGACCCCGCTCGCGGTGGCGGCGCATGTACGCCTCGCCGCCGCCGGCCCGGGCCTCGCTCAGCTGCTCCTCGAGCAGCTTGAGCATGCCGAGGTTGTGGGTCCGGTTGCTCAGGTAGTCGTTGGTGTTGACGTCGATATCCGAACGCAAGATGGGCACGCGAGAGCCTCCAGGACACACAGCGGGGCGTTAAGAGGTTTATAGCGGTTAACTGTCGTGGAGACAACCGGGTGCTGGTGTGACGGAGGCGGGTTTGAGGCTGGGCACCGCCGATCCGACGTGATCGCCGTGTTACGTCGCAGCTCGGGTCGATGTTTCGGCTGCAGCTGGTATGACCTGCGGCGATCCGTCCCGGATCAAGATCATGTTATTGAGATCTAACATTAGGTCTTGCGTCGGTGTGGCGCCGGTCTCTATTGTCGTCGGGATCCACTCGGACGCTTCACTCACGTTTTCACACACTAACCGCGCGGCTCACCCGGATGGCGGGGCCGCGAGCCAACTGATCCGGACCGGTTCGGTCCGGGGAGGGAATTCATTCATGGCAGCTACCACGAGGCCGCGGCGCCTGATCACAGCCGCCGCGGCAACTCTTCTCTCGGTGGCGCTCGTTGCAGGCTGTGGTGGCTCGGACATCACCGAGGCCCAGGCGCCCGGCGTTGCCGCCGGGGGCGACACGGGCACCAGTGCCGACACGGGCGCCATCGACTCCGGCACCACCGGCACCACGGGCGCCGCGACGGGCGACACCGGTGCGGCGGCGCCCGGGGCACAGACGGGGACTGACCCCGCAGCGGCCGCCAACGCGGGTACCGCAGCCAACGCGGGCGCAGCCGCCGGCGGCACCACGGGCGGCGCCGCGGCGCCGGGCACCAAGGGCGGCAAGGCGGGTAACGCCGCCGGCGGTGGCAAGGCCGGCGGCGCAGCCGCTGCCGGCGGGTCCGCCGTCGAGAGGACAGTCGCCAGCCACGCGATCTTCGGTGGCAACGCGCCGTGCAAGCCGGCGACGCTGTCGGAGGTGGCGATCGGCAACGTCAGCACCCTGTCGGGTGTTCTCGGCGAGCTCTTCTCACCGGTGCGGCCGGCTCTGGAGACCTGGGTCGCCTCCCAGAACGCCTGCGGCGGTCTGAACGGGCACAAGATCCGGCTCTACATCGAGGACGACCAGGGCGACCCGTCGACGGCTTCCTCGAAGGTCCAGGCGATGATTCAGTCGAAGAAGGTTCTCGCCTTCGTCGGCAACATCCAGGTCCTGACGGTCGACGCCGTCAAGCCCGTGATCGAGCGCTCCGGGATTCCGATCATCGGTGCCGACATCACCAACGCGACGTGGTTCGGCAGCGACAAGCTGTTCCCCCAGGGCCCGCCCGGATTCGGCGTCGCCTTCGGTTACCTCGACGGTGCGGTGAACTACTTCAAGAAGAAGAACGTCGGCAACATCTGGTGCATCGAGGTTCCGCGCGCGTGCGAGCAGATCAACCGCGCGATGAAGGAACTGGCACCGGAGTTCGGCGCCACCTTCAAGAAGGACATCCAGGTGTCCATCACCTCGCCGTCGTACGTCCAGCAGTGCCTGGACTTCAAGGCGGCCGGTGTGGAGGTCCTCGCGATGACCTTCGACGCGGCGTCGATGAACCGGCTCGCCCGATCCTGCTCGCAGGCACAGTACTTCCCGAAGGTCCTGCCGTATCCGCTGGGTGTCGGTAACGAGAAGCAGTTCCTCCAGGGGAACAAGTGGCTGGGCGATGCCTACGTCACCATGAACCACTTCCCGTGGTTCGGGAACTCGACGCCGGCGGAGAAGTACTGGCAGGCCTCGATCAAGAAGTTCAACCCGGGCTTCACCTCGGGTGGCGCGGCGAGCCTCGGCTGGACCGCGGGCGCGCTCCTGGTCGCGGCGGCCGCCGAGCTGCCGGCCGAGAACCCGACCACGGCCGACCTGCTCAAGGTGCTCTACCAGTTCAAGGGTCAGAAGTTCACGGAGCTTGGCGGCCTGACCGGTCCGCTGACCTTCAACGAGGGCGGTACGCCGAAGGTTCCGTACTGCCTCTTCGCCGGCATCGCGAACGCCGACAACACCGGCTGGGCGAAGGCCATCAGCAAGCCGAAGTGCACCAACAAGTTCGCGCCGAGCGACCCCCAGGGGAAGTAGGCGCACGCACGAAAGCGGCGGCCGGAGCACTCACTCCGGCCGCCGCTTCGTGTTGTGCTCAGGCGGTGCGTTCCCGGACGAACGCGCCGATCTCGTCGAGCGATCGGCGCCCCTCGGGAAGGATCTGGTGGAAGAGCGGCCAGATGTGCGCCTGGCCCTCGCCCACGATGAGGCGCGCGGTGACACCGACCGCCTGAGCGCCCTCGACGATCCGGACCGAGTCGTCGTGCAGGATCTCGTCGGAGCCGACTAGCACGAGGAGCGGCGGCAGTCCCTCGAGGTCGGCCAGCGCGGGGGAGATGTAGCGCGAGTCGAGCGGTTCCGATCCGGCGTACAGGCCGCCGAGTCCGGCGAGCATGTCCGCCGACGCGATCGGGTCGACGTCGGCGCGCGTCCGAATCGATCCGCCGGACAGCGTGAAGTCGGCCATGGGGGAGACGAAGACACCCGCCGCGGGGAGCGGGGCGCCCTCGTCCTTCAGCGCCAGCAACGTGGCGGCGGCGAGACCGCCGCCGGCGGAGTCACCCGCGACGACGATCCGGTCCGGCGGAAACCCTCGGTTGAGCAGCCAGCGGTACGCGGCCTTCGCGTCGTCGAGAGCGGCCGGGTAGGCGTGCTCCGGCGCCAGTCGGTAGTCGACCAGCAGGACCGACGCTCCGGCAGCCGCGGAGAGCCCTGCGCCGAAGAAGCGGTAACCGTGCGCCGAACCGAAGACGTAACCGCCCGAGTGCGTCCACTGCACGACGCGACCCCGATCGGCACCCTCGGCCGTGACCAGGAGGGCGGGGACGCCGTTCGCGTCCACCTCCTCGATGCTCGTCCCGTCCGGCACCGGGAACGATGCGAGCAGTTGTTCGTACCCCTCGCGGTACTCGGGGACCCCGGCCGGTGGCGCGAGGGCCTCCAACAGGCCCTGCCACAACTGACGTACCTTTTCCTGCTCAGCGCTCATGTCGCGCCACTCCTCACGAGTTCGGGTTGGTGAAATTCCTGTCGGATCAGCCGATGCACAGTTGGCCCCCGTCGACAGTCAGCGAGGGCCCGGTGATGAAGGACGCCTCGGGGGAGGCGAGGAAAACCGCGGCGGCGGCGACGTCGTCCGGGCTGCCGAGTCGGCGCAGCACGATGTCGCGGCCGGCGGCGCCGTCGCGGTCCCGGGGGACCGGCACGTCGACTCGTGTCATGGAGGTGTCGATGACGCCCGGGTGCAGAGCGCAGACCCGGATCCCGCGATGCCCCAGTTCCTTGGCCAAGGAGTAGGTCAGGGTCCGAACCGCGCCCTTGGCGGCGCAGTAGGCCGAGATGCCCGGCACCCCCTGCAGGCCGCCGATGGACGACAGATTCACGATCACCCCGGGGCGCTGCGCGGCCACCATCGACCGGGCGGCCGCCTGACACGCGAAGAACACGCCCTTGAGGTTGACGTCGAGCACGGCGTCGAAGTCGTCCTCGATCATGTCGAGGACTCGGGCGGCCCTCAGCAGGCCGGCGTTGTTGACCAGGACGTCGACCCCGCCGTGACTTTCGGCTGCCTCTACGGCCCGTTGCAGGTCGGCCGGCTTGGTCACGTCGGTGCGTACGAACTCAGCCTTGGAGCCGGCCGCCCGGATGAGTGCGTGGGTCGGTTCGCCGCCCTCGCGCGGCCCCTCCTGCAGGTCGGCGACGATCACCGCGGACGCTCCGGCTTCGGCGAAGCGGATCGCGATGGCGCGTCCGATGGCGCTGGAGCCGCCGGTCACGATGGCGACCCGGCCTTCCAGACGCGCGCTCATGCGGTGAGCACGATCGACGCGCCGTTCGCGCCGAGGCCGAGGACCGCGGTCTGGGCCACGCGGGCGTTCGGAACCTGACGGCCCGTCGCCTGGCCCCGCAGCTGCCAGGCAATCTCGCAAACCTGCAGCACGCCCTGAGCGGTGGTGGCCTCCCCGAAGGAGAGGAATCCGCCGCTGGGATTGATCGGCAGGGACCCCCCGATCGTGAGCTCGCCGCGCTCCAGCATCCAGTCAGCCTTGCCGGGCTCCACGAAGCCGAAGCTCTCCGGCCAGGCCAGGACGTGCCAGGCGGTGTTGTCGGCCAGTTCGAGAACGTCGACATCGGCCGGCTCGATCCCCGCCGCGGCCTGAGCCCGGGCGACGGCGCCGGCGACCTCGCTCGTGTGGGGGACTGACGCGTCGGTGACGTTCTGGGCCACGGTCGGGATCCGGATCGCGGGATCGCCGAACTGTCCGGTCGCGACGGCGGATCCAGCGACCTGCACGAGGGGAACCCCGAGCCTGCGGGCCGTTTCCTCGGACCCGAGGACGACGGCGGCGGCTCCGTCACTGACGGGGCAGATCTCCAGGAGATGCAAAGGGTCGGAGACCATCGGTGAGGCGAGGACGTCGGCGACGCTCGACTCGCCGCGGAAGCGGGCTCGCGGATTGCCCGCGGCGTGACGGCGCATCAGCACCGCGGCGGCAGCGAAGGTCTCCGCGGTGGTGCCGTGCTCGTGCATCCGGCGTCGCGCCTCCATCGCCCAGTAGGCCGGATTCGTCGCGCCGACTGCGACCCAGCGCAGGTAGTCGCTGTCCCGGATGTCGTCGGGCGAGCCCGGCGGCCGCGGGATGAAGCCCTTAGGCATTTTCTCCGCCCCGAGCGCGGCCACGATCTCGAGTTCTCCGGAGGCGACCAATGATGCGGCGGTGTGCACAGCGACCCCGCCGGCCGCGCATCCGCCGCCGACATTGACGGCCGCGGCGCCGTTCTCACTGACCGCCTGGAGCACCTCGTTGGCGTGCAGCCCCCAGCCCATCCCGCCCTCGAAGCGGGAGCTCGCCGCGACCAGGCCCTGCAGGTCGCGCCACCGCAGGCCGGCGTCGGCCGTCGCAGCGGCGAGCGCCCCGACCGCGAGCTCGAGCTGGGTCTTGTCCGGCCACTTGCCCCATCGGTGTGCAGCGACGCCGAGTACGTAGACAGGTCTCATCGGGGCACCGGTTCGTAGGCATAGGTGACGACCAAGCGGCCGCCGTCGTCGGTGTAGAGCGGGAGTGTCGTCAGCTGGACCGCCGAGCCGATGGGAATCTCGCCCGGGGGCGCGTCGGTCAGGGGGGCCATCACGCGCAGTCCTTCGGGCAGCTCGACCAGTCCGACCGCTGAGGGTTCCCAGGCGTCGGCGCGGAACAAGGCCGGCGGTCGGTAGTACTGCACCGTCCAGCTGAAGAGGGTGCCGGAGCGGCCAAGGGCCGTGTCGACGAGCGTCTTGTCGTCGCACTCCGGGTTGCGACAGCTGACGGCGCGCGGGAAGTAGTTCGCGCCGCACCCGGTGCAGTGCGAGCCCGCCAGGGCGACGCCAGCGTCGTCGAAGGTGAGGAGGTCGTCCGCAACGGCATTCACAGCGACAAGATGTCCCGGGTCTCGGTGAAGTAGAGGGTTCCGTCCGCGACGTCCGTGACCGTCACCTCGTGCCGGACGTACCGCCGCTCGCGCTTGACGAACTTGTTGATCGCCTTGGTGGTGATGCGCACGGTCGCGCCGACCGGGATGGGTGCGTGGATCGTCGAGTCGTGGAAGGTGTGGATCGACCCGATCGCGAACGGCTTCGTATGGTCGAACTGCACCGACAGGACGAAGTGCGACACGAGCGTCGGCGGAACGATCGCACCGCCGAACGGGGACTCGCCCGGGATGTACCAGGTGTTCATCCGCCACCCCTCGTACCAGGGGTTGAAGTCCTCCACAGCGTCGGCGTAGAGGATCACCAGCTCCGGGGTGACGTGGAGGTCGCGGGAGAGTTCGTCACCGACCTCCACCATGTCCCAGTACGTCTGGCACTCCTCCTGCAGGCTCTCGATGAAATCGCGGGTCTGCTGCACCTGGATCTCGGTCATGGGGCGCAGCGAGTCGGTCGCGGGGGCTTGCGTGTTCACGGAACGGTCACCTCCACAAGTCCCACGGTCTTGGTCTCGCCCTCGTCGTTCGCCGCCCAGATCTCGACGGAGAAGCGCATCCCGTTGTCCATCGGCGCCTTGTCACGCACGACGCCGTAGGTGGTGATCACCTCGTCGGCGTAGGTGGAGGCGACGTACTTGCACTGCATCCGGGCGTTGGCGAAGAAGTGCCGGCCGAAATGGTTGACGCACATCTCCGCCAGGTAGGCGGTGTTCATCTCCCCGGTTTGAATCGGGGCGCGCAGCCCGGTCTCCGCCGCGTACACCGGATCCCAATGATTCGGGTTGAAGCGGCCCCACAGCCGGTTTCCCATCAGTTGGATCGCGGCCTTCTTCTTGACCCCGACCAGTTCGTGGCCGATCGGAGTGTCTCGGGTGATCAGGCCGTCGGCCGGCGGAGCGCCGTTCTGGGGTGTCATGCCGAAACTCCTTCTCGCGGCGGATTCGCCGACGAACTCATCAACGCTTTGGCGCGTTCGGACAGCAGGAACTTGCGTGCGCGGCCGCTCGGGGTCAGGGGGATCTCCTCGGCGGCGACGAAGAAGACGTGTCGGGGGACCTTGAACCGGGCCAGGTTGGCGGCCACGAGGTCGGTCAGTTCCTGCGCCGTGACCTCGACGCCCGGCCGGAGCACGACAAACGCGGCGCCGGTCTCGCCCATTCTCCGATCGGGGACCGGCGCGATGTGTGCCTGTGCCACCGCGGGGTGCGTCAGGAGCACCGCCTCGGCCTCGGCGGGTACGACCTGTTCGCCGCCGCAGCGGTAGCAGTCCTTCGCCCGTCCGACGAGGACGACGTAGTCGTCGTCGTCGAGCAGCCCGAGATCTCCGGTGCGCAACCACCCGTCGGCCGTGAAGCTCGCCGCGGTCGCCTCGGGTTTGTCCCAGTAGCCGCGAGTGACACCGGGGCCGAACGCCTGCAGCTCGCCGACCCGGTTTCGGCCGAGGTCCAGTCCTGTGTCGGGGTCGACGGCGCGGTACACGACCAGACGGCCGCCGAGGTCCGGATCGCCGGCGACACCGACGTCGCGCAACCGACCGTTGGTCGTCCGCCGCTTCTCCGGGCCGTCGTTGGGACGGGTCACGGTGGTGGAGGCGGTCGTCTCTGACATCCCGTAGCCGGTCGTGATCTCATCCGCGCCGAGCTCCGCGTCGATGCGGTCCCACAGCCCCGGGGGAGTGGCGGTGCCCGAGGAGATCACCGAGGCCAACGACGAGAGATCCGCGGGCCGTCCGGCTCGGATCCGTTCCTGCTGGGCGTCCAGCACCGCCTGCGTCATCAGCGGGATGGCCAGCATGTCGGTGCACCGGTGGCGCTCGATCGCGTCCAGGCTGGCGTGGGGGTCGAAGGCGACGTGCGGGACGATCGCGCCGCCGACGAAGATGGCCGGCAGCATGCCCTCGACGTACCCGAACACGTGGTACATCGGCAGCGCGAAGTGGATCCGGCGAGCGTCCTCGAATCCTCGTCCGTAGGCCGCGCCGTAGGCGGTGCGCAGCAGCATGTCGTGCGTCAGTTGCACGCCCTTCGGGCCGCCCGTCGTGCCGGAGGTGTAGAGGATGTCCGCGTCCGACCTCGGATCGACTTCCGGTAACACGACGCCGTCGTCGGCCGCCGCGTCGAGCTCGGAGAGCGTCCGGACGCCGGTGGGTACGCCCTTGCCGTCGTTGTCGAAAACGATCACGTCGCGCAAGTGGGGCAGGCGTTCCCCGCCACCGCCGGTCGGCCACCCCGGCGCGATGTCGTCCAGCATCGCGAGGTAATCCGTGTTGCGGAGCCGCGCCATGACGATCAACCCAACTGCCTGCGACTGTTCGAGGACGTACGCCAGTTCGTCGCGGCGGTTGAGAAAGTTCACCGGGATCTTGGTCGCGCCGGTGCGAGAGATCGCGAACGTCGCGGCGACGAACTCTGCGTAGTTCGCCATCTCCAGCGCGACGTGCTCGCCCGGGCGGATGCCCGCTGCCACCAGACCGCGGGCCAACACCTCGGACCAGTCGCGCATCTCGGCGTAGGTCCAGGAGTGGTCGTCGGTGATGACGTACGGTCGGTCGGGCCACCGAGCGGCGACGTCGTCCAGCTGCCCGTGCAGCGTTCGCGGCACCCAGTGCGGGTGGCGCGACTGGAGCGCAGCCCGACGATCGGCCAGGGAGGGGAGGCGGCCCATGAGCTCAGTCCTTCCGGAAGGAGTAGCCGGGATAGCCGTCAGCGGCGCACTTGGAGATGACGTCGCGGTAGTCGCGCAGACCGCCGGTGTAGAGCATGAAGACGCGCGGTTTGCCCGGAACGTCGTCGCCCATGTAGTACGAGCGGGCCTTCGGGTAGAGGGTCTGCTCCGCACGCCGCAGCAGATGACGTGTCCAGTCCCTCTGCGCCTGCGGCTCGACCTCCACCCGGGTGGCTCCGCGCGCGTCCATGTCCTCGAACAGGTCGGCCAGCCAGTCGACGTGAAGCTCGATCCCGACGAGGACGTTGATGAGAAGACCGGGGCTGCCCGGGCCGGCGACGGCGAACATGTTGGGGAATCCGTGAGTACCCAGCCCGAGGTAGGTCTCGGGACTGCTGGACCAGGCCTTCCGGAGCGTCAGACCGTTTCGCCCGACGATCTCAGGGCGCAGCAGCGACCCGGTGATGGCGTCGAAACCCGTGGCGAACACCAGAACGTCCAAGTGGTGGACCTCGCCGGAGGACAGCGCCAGACCCTCAGGCCGGAGCTCAGCGATCGGGTCGCTGCGGATGTCGACCAGGGTCACGTTCGGTCGGTTGAACGTCGCGAAGTATCCGTTGTCGACAACCGGCCGCTTCGCGCCGAACGGGTGGTCGCGAGGCGTCAGCTTCTCCCGAACATCTGGGTCCTCCACGATCGCCGCGATCTTGCTGCGTATGAAGTCGGCCGCTAGAGCGTTCGCCTCTTCGTCGATCAGCAGATCGCGGAAGGCGAGACCGAAGCCGAATCCGGCCCCGTTCCAGGCTTCCTCGAAGATCTCGTTGCGCCGGTCCTCCGGAACCTCGACCGTCGCCTCCTTGCGAGGACGGAACCCGAGACCACTGGGTGAGGCGAGGATGCGCTGACGACGCGCGGCGTAGTCCGTCTTCACGGCGACGTCCTGCTCGTGCGTGATCTCCTGGTGCATCGCCGGCACACTGAAGTTGGGCGTGCGCTGAAAGACCGTCAGGTGCAGCGCATCCTCAGCGAGGATCGGCACGGACTGCATGCCAGACGACCCGGTTCCGATCACGCCGACCCGCTGGCCCGCCACGTCGACGGGGTCGCGGGGCCATTCGGCGGTGTGCAGTACTCGGCCTCGGAACGTCTCCCGTCCCGGTAGTTCCGGACGTTTCGTGGTGGAGAGGTTGCCGACCGCCCAGATCAGGTGTCGGCCGGACCAATGCTCCCCCCTCGTCGTCGTAGCGATCCAGCGGCCGGCGTCGTCGTCCCACTGGGCGCTGACCACGCGCCGGTTGAGGTGAATGTCCCGACGCAGGTCGAAGCGATCGGCGACGTGCTCGATGTACGCAAGGATCTCCGGCTGCGTCGCGTAGCGCTGAGTCCAGCGCCATTCCTGCTCGAGCTCGGGGGAGAAGGAGTACGAGTAGTCGTAGCTCTCGATGTCGCACCGGGCACCGGGGTAGCGATTCCACCGCCAGACGCCGCCGATGCCGTCGCCGGCCTCGAGGACTGCCACGCTGCGACCGCGGGTGCGCAACGTGTGCAGGGCCCGGAGGCCGGCAAATCCGGCGCCCACCACGACCACGTCGAACTGGAGGGCTGTCATGCTGCGGTCCTCTCAGGCGTCGAGCACGAAGCGCTCGTCGGGCGTGAGCGTCCAGGGTTGAGTCACGGGCGTCGCGTAGTGCAGGGAGATCTCCCTCTTGGTGAACCCCCACCTGCCCCTACGGCGTTCGCAGGTGTCCACGTACGACGCGGCAAGCATGAGCGCTCGGCCGCTCCGGTCGGTCGCGGTGACATCGGCATCTACCAACATCCGAGCGCTGTCACCGTCCAGCCTGACCACGACGTTCGTTGCGTAGTGGTGCATCTCGTGGAAGTACTCTCGGAGGGTGTGCAGGATCGTTCGGATCTGCTCGAGGCCGTAGTGGTTGCCGAACGTCTCGCCTATGAGGTACTCCGCGTCGTCGTGCCACACGGACAGCCACAGGGCCTCGTCGTACGAGTCGACTGCGCGGTTGTAGGTGGCCGCCAACTCGATGACCGCGTTGCGGTCCTCGAGAGCTCGGATCCGGTCCTCGACGGACAGCGGGCCCACGATCAGACCCCCGCCGGTTCCAGCTGCATTTTGCTGATGGCCGGAATCACCTTCTCACCGAACAGACGCAGGCTGTTGCGGGCGACATCATCCGGCATGCCCGCGTAGGAGAGGACGATCAGCGGCTCGAAGTCGCCGACAATCCGCTGACGCTCCCGGTACTTCTCGATGATCTGCTCGGGCGTGCCCCAGTTCTGCGCGTTGATGTAAGCAGTCCGGGCGCCGTCGAGACCGGCGGCCTTGATGAGGTCCGCGCCCTGCTGGTACGCCTCGTAGCCCTTGGTGTCCTTGAAGTGGTCGCCGGCGAAGTCGTAGTGCTCCATGACCGAACTGAAGTGGGCGCCGATGTACTGGTGAGCCAACCGCTCGGCTTCCTCCGGATCCTCGTGACACAGCGTCACATCGGTGAGCTTGGGCGCCGGGACCGCTCGGCCGGGGTTGTGCTTGGCGAATTCCTCGCGCCAGGCCTCGATGCCGGGAACGTGGTTCTCGATGGCGTGCTGAATGAACGTCATCATCGTTGCTCCGCAACGGGCTGCGGCCATCTGCGAGTCGGGTGACATCGCCACGCAGAACAAGCTGTCGCGGTAGCCCTTGCGCGGCCGCGGCCGGATCTCCACCCGGGGTTGCCGGTAGAAGGCGCCGTCGTTCTCCGCGATGCCCGTGTCCAGGCCGCGCAGGATCATCTCGATGGCTTCGTCGAAGCGCTCGCGCGACTCGTTCATGTCCTGGCGCATCCCGCGGTACTCCTTGCGGGACAGGCCGCGGCCGACACCGAGCGCGACACGGCCCGGAGCGACGTACTCGAGCATCGCCATTTTCTCGATGACGCGCAGGGGGTCGTTCCAGGGCAGGATCACCGCACCCGGGACCAGCCGGATGTTCTTGGTGAGGCCCGCCAGGTAGGACAGGTACTGCATGTTGTCGCCGCACATGCCGTACGCCTCGAAGTGGTGCTCGACGCACCAGAGCGAGTCGAAGCCCAACCGGTCGGCCTCCAGGGCCATGCCGATCTCGTACTGCCAGGTCTGGTAGTCGTCCAGATCCTTGTGCCAGTTCTGCATGACCTGCAGGAGGCCGAGTTTCATGAGAACTCCTCGAAAAGCGTCGCGTGGGTTAATGGGTGTCTTTACATCTGTTAATTCAATGCAAGCGAAAGCCCGACGGCCGTGAGCGGGATCAGATCTGTTGCGCGACCGGGTGCAGTGCGGTGCCGGCGGCCCACGCGAACTGGCCGCGGAGAGCGGCGCGCAGGAAAGCGTGGCGCGGGGCCGCGGCCTCCGGTGGGACGACTTGGAAGGTGTACCCGGTGGCGGCGGCCCGGTGGAAGGCGTGGTTCAACCTGCTGATCAGCGACTCGTCGAGGTCGGTGGTCGAGCCGAGGTCGACCACCACCTGCAGCGATGCGCGGGGCTGCGAGGGAATGGGTTGTGAAGCTTCGACCATCTCGACGTGCACGCTCATGGGCGTCTCCGTGGGCCGGGTCCAGCTCTTCTGTGGTCCGGAGCACATACTTCTCGCGTGCCTTTACAGATGTCAATAGAGGCGTCAGGGATTTCCGGTTAGACTTTTCCCGTGACCACTCCGCTGGGGACCCAGGCGGCCGATGCCGTCGTCCCGCCCGCAATTCCGCCTCGATACCGCAGCCAGCGTCGCCGGAGCCTCCAGTCGCGCGCCGCGATCTGTGAGGCAGTCAAGGAGTTGCTCTCCGAACGTCGCCTTGACGAACTGACGGTCAATGAGATCGTCGAACGCGCAGAGATTTCGCGCCCGACGTTCTACTCCCACTTCGAGACCAAGTACTCGGTCGTGGCCGCGCTCGTCGAGGAGATGGGGGCGGCGGTCTACCGTGACTGGCGGCCGGTGCTGGAGGCGGACGGCCCTTTCACCGAGGAAGAGCTCTTCAACGTCGCCATGGCGACGCTGAGTCGGTGGCGCGAGCGGGGCGCCTTGTTCGCCGCGACCATCGAAGGCTGGCACAGCGACCAGGAGATCCACGACGCTTGGAGCGCAGTTCTTGAGCGCTTCCGCGTCGCGGTGACGGCGCGGGTGGAGCGATTCCGCCCGCTGCAGCCGGACGACGCGATGACGGTCCCGGCGATGATCTCCGTGTTCGAGCGATGCGTGTACCTCGCGGTCAGTGTCCCGAACAGCCCGTTCGGGACCTCCGACGAACAGCTCGCCCGAGTCCTCGCTTCGATCTGGATCCGGAGCCTGTCCGGCTCCTGACCGATCAGCCGGCGGCCGCGGTAGATTCGACCGGCGCCTTGCCCTCGTGGTTGGCGGCCGCCCGAGCGCTCCGAGTCGATCCGGCCTTGCCGTTGGAGGACGTCTTCACGACGCCCTCGGCCGGCATCTTCGGGAGGGCGGCCGCCGGGGTCCCGATGAGAGCGTGCAGCGCCATCCGGCCCAGCGTGGGACCGACGACCTCACGCGGGAGCCGGTTGTGGAACTCGGTCGCGGACTGGATGAGCGAGATCGCGCCCTGGCACATGGTGCGCACCTGCTCGACGTCGAGGTCGGTGCGCAGTTCGCGGACGATCCGCACCCATTCCTCGGTGTACAGGCGCTGCAGATAGCGCAGACGGTGCCGGTCCGCCTCCGGGAGGCTACGGAACTCGGTCCGCCAGACCTGGATGTTCTCGGTCTGGTCGAAGACGAAGTCGACGTGGTTCTCGATCACGGCCTCAAGCGCGTCCAGTGGGTCCGAGACCGCGCGGACGACCTCGACCACCGCTTCGAGGTGGGAGGTGATCGCGTCGTCCAGGCACGCGATGAGCAGCGCTTCCTTGCTCGGGTAGTGCCGGTAGAACGCGGGGCCCGTGAGACCGAGTTCGCCGCTGATGTCGTTGATCCCGACCGCGTGGTAGCCGTGCTTCGCGAACAGGCGCGCCGCGACCGCGATCAGCTCGCGTTGACGCGGCGTGCGGATTTCCTCGGTCGCTGCGGACACGGCGAACTCCTTCCGGCAGGCGCAAAAGTACCCGGCGAACCCGCCAGAAGCACCAGAGCTGCCTTGCGTAACTGGTCACTAACAGCCTAGCAGCCGATGGCCGCCCTGCGTCTCTAACATTTATAGATTCCTGAACACAGCGGCCGACACCTCTCTGACCTGCGTTAACGACAGCAGCGAGAAGGGTGGTAAGCGCGATCCCAGGTCGGCAAAGTCCGTTATGTCTTGACAGCGAAGTTATCCGTTACTAGCGTCACAGCGTCTCGCCTCGCGGTCGTACGTCACCAGACCGCACGGGTGGCCCACATCCGAAATTCGAAAAGAGTCGGCCGCGCCAGCCCTGGGTGCGCGGACCCTCGTCATCCAGCTAGCCCCGGAGTTGTCATGGACTTGAAGGTCCTCAAGAGCCAGTGGGACCGCACCGCCGCCATCGCGCTGACGATCGCGGGAGCGGTCTGCTTCCTGTTGGGATACGCCGGCGTGGCCGACTCGGCCTACCTCGCCGAGCAGACCCGCTACATCGTCTCGGGTGGCATCGGCGGGATCTTCCTGCTGGGCCTCGGCGCGACCCTCTGGATCTCGGCCGACCTGCGTGACGAGTGGCGCAAGCTCGACCGGATCGAGCGTGCGCTCGGCGAGGGTGTGCTGCGGTGGGACACCGACGTCGTTCGGGACGTGGCGGACGCGAATTCACGTACCGCGACGGAGATCCCGGTCACCAACACCAATGGTGCTTCCGCCCGGTCCGGGCTGGCGCACGCGGCTGCTTCCCGTGACCACGCATAGCCGGAGGCAGAGTCGCGCCGCGGGCCAGACCGGTTTCGCCCGGGCCGCTTCGCCGGTCGGGGTGGGTGTCGCCCCGTCCCCGTGGACGACTCAGATGTATGCCGTGTACGCCGGGATCGCCGGTCTCGGCGCCGTGCTGTTCGTCGTCGGGACGAGCCTGGTCAGTTCCGAGACTCTCTACGACGACCAGGTTCCCGGGATCAACCTCGCCATCGTCGGCGTGGTCCTGGCGAACGCAGCGGGGGCGCTGCTGCTGCTGGCCGGGCGCCGCGCAGTGCTCGCCCGTCGTGTCCGGGTCCTCGGCGCGGTGCCCAAGGTCGTCGAGGAGGTCGAGGTCGTGACGGTCGTGCCGGCCGCGTCGGGCTCGTTGATCGCGGGCGAGGGTCTGGTCCATTTCCACCGGGCTGACTGCGTGATGGCCTCCGGTCGTGACTGGCCGGCCGTTGACCGTTCCGTGCACGAGGGTGCCGGCCGGATCGCCTGCGGAGTGTGCAAGCCATGAACCAGTTCCTCAATTACCTGGTCCCCGGCATCGCGGACGGGTCGGTCTACGCCCTGGCCGCGCTCGGCCTGGTGCTGACCTACAAGACCTCGGGCGTGTTCAACTTCGCCCACGGCGCGTTGGCCGCGACCGCGGCGTACGTGTTCTACGAGGGCTACGTCGAGCAGGATTGGCCGTGGCCGGTCGCGTTCCTGCTCAGCCTGTTGCTCGTCGGCGTCATCGGCGGCCTTCTGCTCGAACGCATGGCGTCCCTGTTGTCCTCGGCGCCGACCGTGACCACCGTCGTCGCGACCGTGGGTCTGCTCGTTCTCCTCCAGTCGCTGATGACGGCGATCTACGGGGCGGCGGACAAGAAGAGTGGTGACTTCCTCCCCACCGGCGGTCCAACCGTGGGCGATGTGAGGATCTCCTACGGCGACATGATGGTCACCGGTTTCTGCCTGGCCGCCGCTGCTGGGTTGTTCGTGTTCTTCGACCGCACCCGCATGGGCAAGGCCATGACCGCGGTCGTGGACGACCCCAACCTGCTCTCGCTGCAGAAGGGGAACCCTTCGGTCGTTCGCCGGCTGTCCTGGGTGCTCGGTGCCTGCTTCGCCTCGACCTCAGGGATGCTGCTCGCCCCGAAGCTCGGTGTCTCGGTCAACGTCCTGGTGCTGATCGTCATCGCGGCCTACGGCGCGGCGGCGGTGGGTCTGTTCCAGAACCTGCCGTTGACGGTCGGCGGTGCGTTCGTGATCGGCATCCTGGTCAACTACTTCCCCTCGCAGGCGCAGAAGACCGACTCACTGTTCCTGCAGAGCCTGCCGCGCAACATTCCGTTCCTGGTGCTGCTGCTGGTGTTCCTGTTCGTGCCGGCGCGTAAGCTCACCGAGCGCGGCGTCCGCAATGCGCGGCGGTTCAAGCCGCCGCGGCAGTTCTCCCCGCCGGTGACCCGCGGCGGAATGGCGGCGCTGGCGCTGCTGCTGATCGCGGTTCCGCACGTCGTCACCGACACCGACGTCACCGTGTACTCGGGCTTTTTGGCCTACGCGATCATCTTCCTCTCCCTCGGCATGTTGCTCTACATGTCCGGGATGATCTCGCTGTGCCACCTGGGTTTCGCAGCCCTGGGCGCGACGACCTCCGGCAAGTTGATGACCCTCGGGTTCTTCGGCTGGCTGCCGCTGATCGGGGACAAGACGGTGTCGTGGCCGGTCGCGATCCTGATCGGCGGTCTGGTGGCCGTGCCGTTCGGCGCGATCGTCGCGATCCCGGCGATCCGTCTGGCCGGCATCTACGTCGCGGTGGCGACCTTCGGCTTCGGGATCCTGCTGCAGCAGGCCTTCTACCTCGCTCCCGTCATGTTCGACAACGGTGCGTTGGTGCAGCACCCCCGGCCGGGCACGGAGTTCAGCGTTCCGGGAACCTCGAAGCGGTTCGAGCCGGTCGAGGGCACGACCGCGGGCCTGTTCGGGATCGACTTCAACAACGAGAAGAACTACTACTACCTCGCGCTGACGGTGTTCTTCCTGATGGCCGCGATCGTGCTCATCATCCGCCGTAGCCGCCTCGGGGCGCTGCTGCGGGCGATGTCGGACTCCGGGGTCGCTCTCGAAGCGCACGGGGCGAACACGAACGTGATGCGCGTGGCGGTGTTCTGCCTGTCGGCGTTCATGGCCGGCGTCGGTGGAGGCGTACTCGCCGGCGTCACCCAGTCCGCCAGTGGCTCGCCCGGCGGCGTGTTCGACTACACGACCTCGCTGGTGTTCGTCGCCATCCTCGGCTTCTGCGGCCGCCGGCCGATCGTGTCCCCGCTGCTGGCTGCCTTCGCCTTCGCCGTGGTCAAGATCTACCCGCCGTTCGACAGCCCCACGATGATCGACTACCGCGGCGTCATCTTTGGCGCCCTGGCCATCTTCGTGGCGATCGCACCCGCCCTCAACCTCGGCCGGTTCCTCGGGCCGCGGGGCAAGGAACGCGACGGCGAGGACAGCGGAACCGGTAGCACGCAGTGGCGCGAGCGGATCGACATCACCCCCGGCCAACCGATCACGGTCCGCACCGACGCCGACCTCGCCCTCGTCGGTGGGAAGGAGCGCTCGTCATGACTGGCGGAATGACTGTCGACCTCGACGTCCAGAACGTGACGGTCCGTTTCGGCGGCATCGTGGCGGTGAACGACGCGACCCTGTACGCGAAGGGCGGGCAGATCACCGGTCTGATCGGCCCGAACGGCGCGGGGAAGACCACGTTCTTCAACGCGTGCACCGGTCGTAACCATCCGCAGTCGGGCACGGTGCGACTGGGGGGCAAGGACCTGCACGGTCACCGCTCCTCGCACCGAGCCCACCGTGGGCTGGGCCGCACGTTCCAGCGGATGGAACTGTTCGAGTCGCTGACCGTGGTGGAGAACGTGCGGACCGGTCCGGCCGCCTACTTCTCCAGCTTCCGCCCCCTGGGGTTGATGTACTCCACGCGCAAGGAGACCAAGGAGATCAACGCTCGCGCCGCTGAGGCGATGGCGCACTGCGGCATCGAGCACTTGTCGAACAAGGTCGTCGGTGACCTGTCCACGGGCCAGCGGCGGCTGGTGGAGTTGGCGCGGGCTATCGCCACGCCGTTCAAGTTCCTGCTTCTGGACGAACCGTCCTCGGGTCTGGACGTGTCCGAGACGCACGCGTTCGGCAAGGTTCTGACCGACTGGGTCGCCGAGACCGGCAACGGGATCCTGATCGTCGAGCACGACATGGCCCTGGTGGCCGAGATCTGCGAGTTCATCTACGTCCTGGACTTCGGGAAGATCATCTACTCCGGCCCGACCCAGGAAGCCCTGCGCAGCGACATCGTGCGCGCTGCCTACCTCGGGGAGGTCTCTGTTGCTTGAGCTGCGCAACATCACCGCCGGCTACGACACCGGCACCGTCCTGCGCGACGTCTCGATCGTGGTCCCCGACAACGCGGTCGTGGCACTGCTGGGGCCGAACGGCGCCGGCAAGACCACGCTGCTGCGGGTCGCCTCGGGACTGCTCAAGCCCTACTCGGGCCAGATTCTGATCGACGGTCAGGACGTGACCGGGCAGGCACCGTACAAGCTCTCGCGCAAGGGGATCATCCACGTTCCCGAGGGCCGGGGAATCTTCCCGTCGTTGACGGTGGCGGACAACATCCTGCTGCAGTCGCCGGCGGGGGACTACCGCAAGTCCTACAAGACCGCGACGGCGACGTTCCCCCGGTTGGGGGAGCGGGCGCGGCAGATCGCCGGGACGATGAGTGGTGGCGAGCAGCAGATGCTCGCGCTGTCCCACGCCTACGTCGCCAACCCCAACGTGGTCCTGCTCGACGAGGTATCGATGGGACTGGCGCCGAAGATCGTCGAGGAGATCTTCGAGTACCTGACCGACCTCGGACGCCAGGGCGTCGCACAGCTGTTGGTCGAGCAGTACGTCGGACAGGCACTGAAGATGGCCGATTACGTCTACATCCTCGACCGAGGACGCATCAGTTTTGCCGGCGAGCCCGGAGAGATCAGTGAGGAGAAAATCATGAACAGCTACCTCGGGTCGTTGGCCTCATGACCGCCCGCATGAGCACCCGGAACCGCGCCCCCCGCTGGGCCCTGGCCCTGACCGCGCTCGGCACCCTGGGCGCCGTCGGCGCGTCCGCCGCAGTGATCGCCCTGCCCGGATCCGCCTCGGCGGAGGACACCCGCTACAACCTCGAAGCCCGCGGTGACGCGTTCTACTTCGAGGTCAACGGCGACGAGATCCCGGCGTCCCCGAAGAACGACGCCGGCTCGCTCACCGCCTCGGCGCAGACCACCAACTCCGGCGGCAGCCAGGGCTTCGCGGGCATGCCCTACTGGGGCAACACCGTGCAGACCCTGCCGGGCACGGCCAACGGCATCCCGAACCAGTTCGGCGCCGGTCAGGTCCAGATCCCCTTCGCCGTCCTGCCCGGCTACGTCCAGACCGCCTCCAACGCCACCCAGGAGGCCTCGGAAGACTTCGGCTACGGGCGTATCAAGTCCACGAGCACCGACACGGCTTCCTCCGCCTCGGCGGCCTACGGCGCACCGCCGAACGTCCCCGCACCCAACCAGCAGCAGAGCGCGAACGCCAGTACGGAGGCCAAGGGCAACAGCGTCACCGCCGTTGCCTCCGGCAGCTCGGCCGGGTTCGTCTCCGGTCCGCTCGAGGTCGGCAACTCCACGGCGCTGGCGTCCATCACCCAGGCGGTCAGTGGCGCTCCGAAGATCGAGGCCAAGACCTTCGGGCGGTTCTCGGTCAACGGCCAGGACTTCGGCTTCGACCAGAACGGCTTCCGCTACCTCGGCCAGGGCCAGGACAGCAAGCAGGCCATCGCCCAGGCCAACGACGTCCTCAAGAACGCCGGCATCAAGCTCGAGCTGGCCCCGGTTCTCACCGACAAGGACGAGACCGGGAAGACGACGTACACCATCGGCGGCCTGATGGTCACCACCACCCAGGCCAGCCCCACCGGTGCCGGCAACTTCGAGATCACCTACATCCTGGGCCGCGCCAAGGTTGGCGCCTCGTTCGCCAAGCTCGGTTACGCCGCCAGTGCCGGGACCACCTCGGCCGGCACCTCCGACAGCAGCGCCGGATCGGCCTCCGGCAGCGGGACCAACAGCACCACCGACGCGGCAGCCGTGGACACGGCTCTGCCGGCTGTCGCCGGCCTGCCCGACGACCTGGCCGCGCAGGCGGCTGAGGTCCCGTCCACGCTCGCGCTGGTCACCGACACCGGTGTTCAGACCTTGCCGGGTGCCGCTCCGGTCTCGGGTGACGTCGTCCGCAGCCTCGGGTTCTCGGTGAAGCCGGGTCAGACCGGCGACGGTAGCGAGTGGCTCTACGCCATGCTCGTTCTCGCGGGAATCACGGTTCTCGGCGGGCACTTCATGTTCACCCGCCTCGCTGCGGCCCGTAACGCCTGAGCCGAACGGTCATCTCTGGCCGCCGACCCCTCGGGGTCGGCGGCCAGATGCGTTTACGCGCGGGGGCTCCGCTGCCGCGTAACGCGCAATCACCTGAGCCCGGTTCAGATTGCCGAGCTTGGCGAAGATGCGCTTCACATGGGTCTTGACCGTTCCCTCACCCACCACCAGTCGCGCCGCTATCTCGCGGTTGCTGGCGCCGGCCACGATCAGCTCGAGCACCTCGGTCTCCCGTGGTGTGAGTTCCGGCGGCGGCTCCCGAAGTGCGCGAACCGGCGTCGCGGTCGCTGACGTCGGCGTCCCCAGTTCGAGCTCGGCCTCGGTCAGGTCCAACAGCGCCCGGTCGACGGACGCGAGCAGTTCGCGCACGCGTCCTCGCCGCGCGCGCATCTGTTCGAGCAGGGCCGTGCGCTCGTAGAGATGGCCGAACCCTTCCGCGAAGCGACCGAGGATGTCGCGATCCGTCTCGTCGCAGGCGCGGCTCTCCGCCTCGTGGTCGGCGTGCAGAAAGCCGAGCACCCGCCCGGCGGGCACGATCGGGGCGACGACGTAGGAGTGGGACCGCCCTTCGCGGATGATCGGGTGGATGTCGGGTGCGGTCACATCGTTCACGAGCGCCGCTCTGTGCTCACGCAGGAGCTGTGTCTCGCGGATCGATTCGTCCAGCGGGATGGAGTTCATGCTCCAGGCAGCGACCCAGGGTTCACCGGCGACAGCATCGTTGACCTGCCAGGGGAGCCATCGGCCGTCCTCCACCCGGGACAGCAGCACGCGCGCGAATCCGCAGCTCCGGGTCACCTCGGGGCACACCTCGGCGAGGAGCGTGGCGGTGGACGGGCAAGCGCGGAGTCGGGCGAGGCCTTGCTCCGCCCTGGCCAGCCGGGAGACTCCGCTGACCAGGTCGTGCTCACGGAGCAGCAGAGCTATTCGTTGCGCATCTGCGACGACCCTGCCGAGACCGACGACGTCGGCGCCGGGGGAGCCGAGCGCGGCCAGGCACGTCTCGGTCAGTGACTCGAGGTCCGGGGCTTCGTCCGGTCGGCGCGCCGGGTCTGCTCTGCTGCCGAGGAGCGCGCGGGCTCGATTGTGCAGCGAGTGGGCAGCGGAGATCAACGCCGCCCGACGTTCGGCCGGATCGCCCGAGGTGCTCACGTCGTACCTTGCAGGCGGCGCAGATAGCGAGCCACGGCGTCGGCGCGGCCGGTCGCGCCGAGCTTGCGGTAGATCCGAGTCGCGTGCGCCTTCACCGTCGCCTCGGACAGGAAGAGGCGCTCCGCAATCTCCAAATTGCCCGCCCCGGTGACGATCAGTTCCATCACCTCGCGTTCGCGGCGGGAGAGAGGAGTGTCCGACGGTGCGTCACTCGCCGTTTCTGCGCCGGAAGTGACGCCGAGTGACTCCAATTCGCGGCCGACGAGCATCAGCTCGGCGGAGTTGAGCGCGGCAAGTTCCTGCTCGGCCGTGGCGAAGGCGGAGTGCACGCGTTCTCGCTGCGCCTGCAGCCGCTCCAGGCGTGCGACGTGTTCGAAGATGAGGCCGAATCCCTCGGCGAAGGTCCAGAGGTTGTCGCGGTCGACCTCCGTCAACACTCGGCGACCGAGCGAACAGTCCACCTGGAGAAACCCAATGACCTCGCCGCTCGGCATCACCGGAGATGCGACGTAGGCGGAGCTGTAGGTGGCGGCGACCAGGTCGCGATCGACCCGCGGATCCGTCGCTGAAATGACCGCAGCGGTCCGCCGGTGCACCAGGTCGCTCTCCAACGTGCCCGGACGCAGAGGAATCCACTGCCGTGTCAGGTATGCCCGGGTCTCGGCGGCGACGCGGGGATCGACCTCTGGGCTGATCCAGATCGCTGCGGCCTGCCAGGTCGACCCACGCCGGCGTGAGATCACCGTGCGGTCGAAGTCGCAACATCGGGCGAGCTCCTCGGCCGCGGCTTCCAGCAGGTGCCGGACGTCGGCGATGCGCCGCAGGCGGGACAGGCTCTCGTGAATCCGCGGCAGGGTGGCGAACCGGCGTTGCACCGTGGATTCGATCAGATGCGCCCGCAGCCGGGTGACCTCGGTCAGGGCACGCCCCGCGGCCGCGACCGTTTGCGGGTCCGCGGGGTTAGCGGCCCGTAACTGAGCGACCAGCTGCTGGGCGGTGGACTCCAGGCCCGCGGCCGCCTCGACGACCTCGACGGCGTCCGACCGACCGGACGTCGCGAGCAGAACTCGAACCCGGCCAACGAGCTTCAGGGCGGCCGCAGCCGGTGGGGGCTCCATACGTCGGAAGTATCCCCGAAGACTCATGGGATTACGACTTCAGGAGGACGCCTCAGCGCGATAACGGGCATTAACGTTCAAGGGCCCCGACCCGGAGAGAGGCAGCGATGATCCGATTCCAGGGCGACGCGGGACCGATCCCGCTCCCCGCGCCAGAGACCTACACCCGTGACCTCAACGAGGTCATGCAGACCATCGCCACCGTCGGCCTGTGGGCGGGCACGATCGCCCTGCTCATCTACGCCGCCCGGATCGGCCGCCAGGAGCGCTCGCCGCTTCCTGTGTTCATCGTCCTGGCCGTCGCCGCGGGCAGCATCTTCGAGCCCATCTACGACATCACGTACCACCTGCACTGGCTCGGCGCGGATCCCGAGGGCAACGGACCGCAGTGGACGCTCTTCACGTCCTTCGGCTTGCCGCAGCCGGTCTGGGTGATGCCGGCCTACGTCGTCGTGTTCGCGTTGCCGGCGGTCCTCCTGTACCGCACGTTCGCCGGCGGTGTGACGCTCAAGAAGATTTACCAGTACGCGGCGCTGACCGCATTCACGACGGCGCTGTTCGAGACCATCGCGGTGAACTCTGGCCTGTACACCTACTACGGGGAGGCGCCGATGCGCTTCCTCAACTACCCGCTGTTCATCGCCTTCATGGAGTGCGCGCAGATCACCGGCTTCGCGGTGCTGTGCGCGGTGATCAAGCTGCGGGCCACCAAGTGGCAGCACAACCTGATCGTCTTTCTGGTGTTCCCGGCGAACTTCGCCTTCGAGTGCCTGGGCGCCGGATTCCCGACGCTGGTGGCGATGAACGCTCCGAACCCCTCGACCGCGGTCATGTGGGCCATGGCTCCGGTCAGCATCGGCCTCGCGGCGGCCGGCCTGTACTGGACTAGCCAGGCGCTGTTCGCGGTCCAGCGGCTCGCCGAGCTCGAGGGCCGGGCGCCGTCGCTCTCGCCGACGAGTCGTATCGAGCAGATCGCCGCCCCCGTCGTCTGACGACCGATAGTTGGTACGTTCGCCCGCCGGCTTTCTCGCCGGCGGGCGGATGTGTTTAAGCTCCCAGAAGCTCCATCCGGCGGCGCACGTTAACTGTGGTTAACTGGGCCGGACACCGTCTCACCCGGAGGTTCCCGTGACCGAGAAGATCGTCATTGCCAACTGTGGCGGGTTCTGGGGGGATGACCCCACGGCGGCCCGGCGTCAGGTGGAGGGTGGTCCGATCGACTACCTGGTCATGGATTACCTGGCCGAGGTGACGATGGCGATTCTGCAGAAGCAGAAGGCCAAGCGCCCGGAGCTGGGGTACGCGGGGGACTTCCTGACCCAGCTGCGGGATGTGCTGGTGCCGTGCATGGACAAGGGCGTCACGATCATCGCGAACGCCGGTGGGGTGAACCCGCATGCGTGTGCGGCGGCGGTGGAGAAGCTCGCCGAGGAGCTCGGGGTTCGGGACAAGGTTCAGCTCGGTGTGGTGTCCGGTGATGACCTGTACTCCGACCTGGACGACCTGCTGGCCTCGGGTCAGGTTCTGACGAACATGGAGACCGGCCGGCCGCTCTCGGACGTGCGGGACGCGGTGTCCTCGGCGAACGTCTACATCGGGGCGCCGGCGATCGTGCGGGCGTTGGAGCTGGGCGCGAACGTGATCGTGGCCGGTCGGGTGACTGACACCTCGGTGGCGATGGCGCCGATGATCCACCGCTTCGGCTGGGCCCCCGATGACTGGGACAAGCTCGCCGCCGGTGTGGTGGCCGGGCACATCATCGAGTGCGGCTGCCAGTGCACGGGTGGGAACTTCACTGACTGGCACCTGGTCCCGGACCACCGCAACATGGGTTACCCGCTGGTCGAGGTCTACCCCAGCGGTGAGTTCGTGGTGACCAAGCACCCCGGCACCGGTGGCCTGGTGTCCGTGCACACCGTTTCGGAGCAGCTGCTGTATGAGATGGGCGGCCCGGCGTACCTGTCCCCGGACTGCATCGCCCGTTTCGACTCGATCGAGTTGACCCAGGAGGGCCCGGACCGGGTCCGCGTCTCCGGGATCGTGGGCGCCCCGCCGCCCGAGTTGCTCAAGGTCGCCGTGTCCTACTCCGACGGGTACCGCTCGGTGGGGCGGTTGCTGCTCTCGGGTCCGGACACGCTGCGCAAGGCGAACAAGGTCGCCGAGGTGTTCTGGCACGCCGCGGGCGGTCAGGACCTGTATGAGGAGGCCTCGACCCAGTTCATCGGCTGGGACGCCTCCCACCCCTCGCTGACCGCGACCGAGCCCAGTGAGGTCCTGATCCAGTTCGGTGTCCGCGACCGGGACAAGGCCAAGATCGAGGCGCACTTCGCCCCCATGGTCGTCGGCGTCATGCTCCAGGCCCTGCCCGGCATGACCGTCCCGGCCGATCAGGGCCGCCCCCGCGTGGCCGAGGTCGTGGCCCACTGGCCCGCGCTGATCTCCCGGGACGCGGTCAAGGCCACCGTCACCGTGGACGGGGTCACCGAACCGGTCTCCTCCTCCGCCGCCGCCTACACCGACGTCCGCGTCCCGGTGGCCCCGCTGCACAAGCCCACCCCGGCCGACAGTGCCCGCCCGCTCGAGGAGCTTTCCGCCGAGGGCGAGACCATCACCGTCCCGCTTCTGCAGCTGTGCATCGGCCGCTCCGGGGACAAGGGCGACACCGGCAACGTCGGCATCCGCGCCCGCAGCCCCGAGATCTACCACTGGATCAAGGCCAACATCACCGCCGAGGTGGTCAAGCAGCAGTTCAAGGACATCTGCTACGGCGAGGTCGAGCGCTTCGAACTGCCCAACCTGCTCGCCCTGAACTTCCTGCTCCACGAGAGCCTCGGCGGCGGCGGCGCGAACTCCCTGCGCTTCGACGCCCAGGGCAAGACCTTCTCCCAGTACCTGCTTTCCATGGAGGTCACCGTCCCGGCCGCGCTGGTGGCCACCGCCGCGTGACGCTCTCGGAGCACCTGCGGGCCGGTGCTGCGGCCCGGCCCGCACGGATCGTCTTCTGCGAGGCGGACGACCCGCGCGTCCAGGCCGCCGCCAAGACTTTCGGGGACGGTCTCGGCACGCCGGTGTTGCTGACCGCCGAACTGCGGGAGCAGGTCCGACCCGACCTGACGCCGGGTCATGTCGAGCGCCGCACCGCCCGCGGTGTCTCCGCCGAGGACGCGGCCGCCGAGCTCGACGACCCGCTCCTCGTCGGTGCGCTGATGGTCCGGGCCGGTCTCGCCGACGGAGCCGCTGCCGGTGCCGTGGCGACGACCGCGGCGACCGTGCGCGCCGCGCTCCGGGGCATCGGGCCCGCGCCGGGCGTCTCGACCGTCTCCAGCTTCTTCCTCATGGAATGCCCGCACGCTGCCGGCGGCCCCCGGACGGTCGTCTTCTCCGACTGTGGCGTCGTCCCCGACCCGACCGCCGAGCAACTCGCCGACATCGCGATCGCGAGCGCCGCGAGTGCCGAAGCCCTGCTCGGTGAGCCGGCGCGGGTGGCGCTGCTCAGCTTCTCCACCAAGGGCAGCGCGGAGCACGCCCGGGTCGAGAAGGTCCGCCGGGCCTGCGCGCTCGCGGGGGAGCGGCGGCCCGACCTCGCGATCGACGGCGAGCTCCAGGGCGACGCCGCCCTCGACGCCGTCGTCGGTGCCGCCAAGGCCCCGGGGAGCTCCGTCGCCGGTGCCGCGAACGTCCTGGTCTTCCCGGACCTCGACGCCGGCAACATCGCCTACAAGCTCGTCGCCCGTCTCGGCGGGGCGGTCGCGGTCGGCCCCGTGCTGCAGGGCCTCGCACTCCCGATGAACGACCTGTCGCGCGGCGCGAACGCCGACGAGATCGTGGACCTCGCCTGCGTCACCGCGCTCCAGGCCGCCGCTATCCGGCGACCGGCGTAGCGCTCGGCTCCGGGCTGGCTTCCGGGCTGGCTTCCGGGCTGGCTTCCGGGCTCGATTCCGGGCTCGGCGGGAGCGTCCCCTCGGGAATCTCCGGCGGGGCGACCTTGGGACGCTCGGAGAGCAGCGTCCGCGGGTAGCCGGGGTCGCGGTCGCCGAGCCGGGCGTCGTCCCACATGTCGTTGCCGAGCAGCGCCAGGATCTGGGTGATCTCGGTGGCCTCGGTCCGAAGCTTCGCCGGGACCAGTCGGCTGACCTGCGCCACGCGCATCGCCTCGGCCTGGGTGAGCAGGCCGAGCATCACCCGGGTGTTGAGCTCGCGTTCGTCCTGCGGGTCCGGAGCGGCGTAGAGGGCGTCGGAGGCGGCGGTGAGCTCCTTGGCAAGCCGGTCCAGGTCCTCGGACGATCCGTCGGCGATGGCCTTCACCTCGGCCTCGATGGTCGGGATCTTCGCTGCCTCGACCGCGGCCTTCCACGTCTCGGCCGTGTCCTCGGGCCGCTCGTTCTGGTACTCGCGGTTCTGCGGGACCCCCGGCTGAGCTTGGGCCAGCGGCGGGCCGGGCGCGAGGTCGGTCCCGGCGAACGAGGGCACGTCCACGGCGCGGGAGTACTCGAAGCCGGGGACCTCCTGCTCAGCGGTGACGAAGGGCTCGAGCTCGTCGCTGCCGAGGTCGTAGAGGCGGTCGGCGACATAGCGGAGCCGGCCCATGATCAGCTGCACCTGCCGGTTGAGCTGCTCCTCGTCCTTCCCCCGGAGCGCGGCACCCAGCTTCGCGAGTCGAGCGTGGGCGATGTAGAGCTCGACCGCGTCCCGGTAGTTGTCCAGCGCGCGGGGAGCCCGGGGGAACGGCTTGCGCTCGGCGAGTAGGGCGCGCGAGTCCAGGAACTGGCGCAGGGCGAGGTCCGCCGCCGCGTCGACCGCCTTCTCGTCGGCCTTGCCCGTCCGCCAGTTGTTGATCGTCTGGAGGTAGCCGACGGCACCCTGGGACATCCCCGCGAAGTCGCCGACGACCTCGCCCTTCCAGCGGTCGCCGGGGGTCCCCTCTTCGTCGTCCGAGCCGCTCAGGGCCAGGGCGACCCCGCCCGCGCACAGGACGACGAGCGCGACCACCGCCGCGATCCACTGATTGCGCCGCTTGCTGTACCAGCGGTTGCGCCGGGCGGCTTTACCGGTCACCCGGCCGGGTCGACGAGCCATGATCTCCGCATCCTGCGAGGGGTCCTGGGCTGGGCGCCCCGGAGGGGCCCTGAAGTCTAACGACGCGGTTCGCATCGGGGTCGGCGCCGAACGCCGGCTCTTCTACCTTGTCAGCTGTGTTTGGCCGTCAGTAACCTGTCCCCCGGGAGGGTCCCGCTGCCCACCCCCTTCGACGGTGCCCATCGCGGATGTCAGCCGCACCGGGCCCGACGGGGAGCCGGCGCACTGGGGATGGTGAGCCGGAGAAGCCGCGACCGCATGCGGAGGCTTCGAACTCCCCGCGTGCCGTCGGGTCGGTTCCACCGGGACGGGAACCGACCCGACGGCCTTCTCCGTTCCGAGCCGCTCGTGGAGCGCCGGCTTGTTCCCCGTGGCTGCGCGGGCCCCCGCGGCATCGCGACCACCGATCGACGCCGGCGCGAGATCACGTGTCCAGGCGGCTGGCCGCTGCTGAATCGCAATTAACTCCACGAGATCCGTCTCCTGCGCTTGCGCCACTCGGGGGACCCACGTTAGCGTTAATGACGATAAACGTGAGGACGCCGTCCGCGTTCCACGCGATCACCCCAACCGGAGGGACCTCGACGTGCACTACAACTTCGGGATCGAGTGGCTGAAGGCCTTTCGTGAGAGCGCGGAGAAGGTCTGTGCTCTGTACGACCGCGATGGGTTCGTCTTCGAAGACGTCATGCTCGACCAGCACAACATCACCGACTACGGCGACCTGCTGCGCAATTTCGCCCCGTACGCGAACAAGGACCCGGAGAACGGCGTCGGGATCCACAACTTCCGGATCCGCTCGTACACCGGCGACCGCCGGTCGGGGCTGCTGCGCTGGGAGTGGTTCCCGGAGCACGCCGGCTCCTTCCTGGGCCTGGACGTCGCGGGCAAGCCGTTCGGTACCCAGGGCCACACGTTCCACCAGTACAACGAGCAGGGCCTGATCGTCCGCGAGTCGTCCTGGTGGGACGCCGCGGCGGTGCTGCGCGCGGTCGGCCCGGTCAGCCCGACCAAGAGCCTGACCGGCAAGACCTCGATCGCTTCGCCGGAGGGTGGCACGTTCACCCGCGCGGGCTCGGGCATGGAGCACGCCCAGCGTTGGTGCGACGCGCTCGGCAACGATCTCGCCGCGTTGCGCGCCATGTACTCGGACTGGTTCACCCTGGAGTGGACCGTGGTCGACGACCACGAGCAGGACACGGTCACGGACAGCGACATGCTCGCGAACGCGCTCGGCGGCATCTCCAGCAAGGAGAACGGAACCTACACGTTCACGCCTCGCGAGGTGTTCGAGGGCAACGGGCACCAGCTGACGCACTGGACGGTCACCATCGAGGGCGCCACCACGTTCCGGGGCCTCCCGACCGGCGGCAAGACCCTGACCACGATCGGGTCGACCTTCCACGAGTTCGACTCCGAGGGGCGGATCCTGCTCGAGTCCACGATCTGGGAGGACAACACCATCTTCGTCGAACTCGGTGTGCCGATCCTGCGTCCGCACTACTGGGAGGCCGACTTCGACATGGAGGCCTTCGTTGCGAGCCTGGGCGGCTGACGCTCGGACTCTTCTCGGGAAACGACGGGAGGCGCGACCGGGGCAGTCGTGCGGCGGCCGGCTGCGCCTCCCGATCTCTGTCCCGCTGCAACGAACAGGCGTGGGCACCGGCGTAGACGCCCGATAGGTTGAGCGTCTGCGCCGGTGTTGATTTGCGGCGCGACCGGGACAAGGAGGCGAGTGGCATGACCGAAAGCCCGATCCGGGTGCTCTGCATCGGGGGCTCGACGCGCCCGAACTCGAGTTCGGAGAAGGCGGTGCGGGTCAGTGCCGCGGCCGCGGAGGCCGAGGGCGCGGTGGTCGACCTGATCGTCAGCCGCGACCTGATGCTCCCCATCTACGACACGGAGACGCCGGACCGGACCCCGGAGGCCCAGCGGTTCGTCGCCGCGGCCCGGGCGGCCGACGCGCTGATCATTGCCTCGCCCGGCTACCACGGGACGATGTCGGGGATGATCAAGAACGTCCTCGACTACCTGGAGGACACGAACGCCGACGAGCGGGTGTACCTCGACGGCGTCCCGGTGGGCTGCATCGCCGTGTCCTACGGCTGGCAGGCCACGGTCTCGACGCTGCAGAGCCTGCGCACGACCGTGCACGCGCTGCGCGGGTGGCCGAGCCCGTTCGGCGCCACCATCAACGCGACGGAGAAGATCTTCGACGGCGACGGCGCCTGCATCGACGAGCGAGCCAAGTTCGGCCTGGAGACCGTGGCCAAGCAGGTCGTCGAGTTTGCCAAGCTGCGCAAGGCGGGGCTGGTCACGGACCTGGCAGTGGCCGGTACGGTCTGACCACGGCCGGTCCCGGCCGGTGGCCCGTCGACAGGAGCCTCGGTGAGCGTCCCCCCGGATGTCCCGGTCGTCGTGCTGGCGCAGGGGCGCACACGGACCGAACAGCAGCTGATCCGCGAGTGGGTCGCCGCGAATCACCGCGGCGCCCCGATTCGCGACCTCGACTCCGACGCGAGCTTCGACGACCTGTCCGACGACACCCTGCTGGTGCCCGTCCGGGTCACCTGGGTCTCGACGGCGTCCTCGTCGCGCCGGCCCTCCGAGCTGCTCGCGCACCTCTCGCCGCGCCGCCCACCGGGCCCGCTGCAGAAGGTGCTCATGCGCAACTCCCCGGGCCGGGCCGGCGTCGTCCGCGGCGAGCCCGCGACGGTCGGTGACCTGCGCGCCCGGTTCGCCGAGGAGACCGGCAACGCGTCGTCGTTCGCGACGTACGTGAGCCGGGTGGCCACGGTGGCCGTCGACCGGGCGGAGCGCCGCCTGATCGGTGACCGCTACAAGGTCCCGCGCCAGGTGGTCGAGCAGATCACCGCGTCGTCGCGCTTCCGGGCCAAGGCGGCCGAGCTCGCGAAGCAGCTCGACCGCCCCGAGGCCGACGTGCTCGCCGACCTGCGCGAGTGCCTCAACGAGCTCGTCACCGTGCAGAGCCCGGCGGCGATCGACGCCTTCCGCACCGTCCTGTCGCCCATGCACTCGCGGGCCTGGAAGGTGCAGGTCGACACCTCGAACCTCGAACGCCTGCGTGCGATGAACAAGGAGCAGGCGCTGGTCTTCCTCCCGGCGCACCGGTCCTACGTCGACCCGCTGGTGCTGGCCGAAGTGCTTCACGAGCAGGACTTCCCGCGCAACCACCTGCTCGGTGGCAACAACATGTCGTTCTGGCCGATCGGGCCGCTCGGCAAGCGGGCGGGCGTCATCTTCATCCGTCGCGCGGACACCGACGCCGCCGGCGACGCCATCTACAAGTTCGCGTTGCGTGAGTACCTCGGGTATCTGACGGCCAAGAAGTTCAACCTCGAGTGGTACATCGAGGGCGGCCGCACCCGGACCGGCAAGCTGCGGCCGCCGAAGATGGGCCTGCTCGCCTACCTCGTCCGCGCGCTGCAGGACGAACGGACCGAGGACGTCGCGATGGTCCCGGTCTCGATCGTCTACGACCACATGGCCGAGGTGCGCGCGCTGGACGCCGAGCAGGGCGGCGCCGCCAAGGCGGCCGAGAGCACGCGGTGGCTCGCGCGGTACGTGCGCGGCCAGCAGCGGATGAGCGGCAACGCCTGGATCCGCTTCGGTGAGCCGTTCTCGCTCCGCTCCGCGCTCGACGAGGCGGGGGAGGGCCCTGCCCAGCTGGACAAGGTCGCCTTCCGCATCTGCGACGGCATCAACCGGGCGACGCCGGTGACGTCGTCGGCACTGATGACGTTCACGCTGCTCGGCAGCCACGACCGGGCGCTGACCCTCGCCGAGGTCGGTCGCGTGCTGGCTCCGCTGCTCGACTACCTCGACGCCCGGGGGATCCCACGGACCGACAGCGACCCCGCGTCGCCGCACTCCCTCCGCGAGCAGGCCGGTCTGCGCGCCGCGCTCGACCAGCTGGTCGCCGTCGGTGTCGCGACGGTGTTCACCGGTGGCCCCGAGCCGGTGTGGTCGATCCAGGCCGGGCAGCATCGAGTCGCCGCCTTCTACCGCAACGGCGCGCTGCACCACCTGGTCACGCGCGCGATCGTCGAGCTCGCCCTGCTCGAGGTCTCGGCCAAGCCGGTGTGCGAATCCTCCATCGCCGAGGCGTGGGCCGAGGCGCAGCGCATGCGCGACCTGCTCAAGTTCGAGTTCTTCTTCCCGCCGAGCGAGCAGTTCCGCGCCGACGTGGTGAAAGAGCTTCAGTTGCTCGACCCGAACTGGGAGAACCAGGACGGGCCCGACGGCGGCGCGAAGATCCTGTCCTCCTCGCGTCTGCTCGTCGCCCACCGCGCGCTGCGGTCGTTCTTCGACGCTCAGCTGGTCGTCGCGACCGCGCTCGCCGAACGCGACCCGGCCGCCGAGGTCGTGACCGGCCCGTTCCTGGAGGAGTGCCTCGGCCTCGGGCAGCAGATGCTGCTGCGCGGGCGCTTGCACCGCGCGGACTCCGTGTCGCGCGAGCTCTACTCGTCGGCGCTCCGCCTGGCCCGGCACCGCGGGCTGCTGGAGACGGCGGCCCCGGGATCCGGCGAGGACGAGGCCGTGCAGGCCGCCCGGCACGACTATCTCGCCGAGGTGACCGACGTCCTCGAACGGCTCGGCCGGATCGACCGGCTCGAGGCTGACCTGCTCGAAGAGGTGCTGGGATGACGCTGGACAAGCTGCTCGCGGACGTCTTCTCCTCGCCCCGCGGACCGGAGATCGGCGCGTTCTTCGACTACGACGGCACGCTGATCACGGGCTACTCGGCGACGACCTTCTACAACCAGCGCTTCAAGGACCTCGACATCGGTCCGCAGGAGCTGGCCAGGACGCTGTGGACCGCGGTGCGCGGCATTCACACCGAGGAGGACTTCGCTGCGCTGCTCGAGCTCTCCCTCGGGGCGTGGAGCGGCAAGACCGAGGAGGACATGACCAAGCTCGGTCAGAAGCTCTTCGTCTCGGAGATCGCCGGCAAGCTCCACACCGAGATCTGGGAACTGGTCGAGGCCCACCGCGCCATGGGGCACACGATCGTGCTCGCCTCCTCGGCGACACGGTTCCAAGTCGAACCGATGGCCGAGGCGATCGGTGCCGACCACGTGCTCTGCACCCCGCTCGAGTCGGTCGACGGTGTGCTCACCGGCCGTACCGGGGGCACCCCGCTGTGGGGGAGTCAGAAGGCCAACGCCGTCGTCGATCTCGCCCGCGCCAAGGGCATCGACCTGACGCGGTCGTTCGCGTACAGCAACGGCGACGAGGACGTCCCGTTCCTCTCGGCGGTCGCGCACCCCACCGCCGTCGCGCCCGACAAGGGGCTGCGCGAGGAGGCCGAGCGACGCGGCTGGCCGGTGCTCGACTGCGTGCCGCGCGGGAAGCGGCCGGGTGTCGTCGACGTCGCCCGCACCGGCGCGTTCTACGGCGCCTTCGCGGGGGCCTTCGTCGCCGGCCTCGGCGCCGGTCTGCTCAACCGCAAGCGGACACAGGTCATCGACATCACCTCGACGATCGGCACCGACCTCGGCTTCGCGCTCGCCGGCGTGGAGGTGAAGGTCATCTCCGGCGCCGAGCACCTGTGGTCGCACCGGCCGGCGGTCTTCATCTTCAACCACCAGAGCAACATCGACGCGGTCGTCGCGATGAAGCTGGTGCGCCAGAGCTACACGGGCGTGGCGAAGAAGGAGGCGAAGAACATCCCGGGCTTCGGCCAGCTGTTCCAGATCGCCGACGTGGCCTTCATCGACCGCGGCAACGTTCAGGACCCGAAGGCGGCGCTGGCGCCGGCCGTCGAGAAGCTGCGCAGCGGCCTGTCGATCGTCCTGTCCCCGGAGGGAACCCGCTCGCCCACGCCCCGTCTCGGCCCTTTCAAGAAGGGCGCCTTCCACATGGCGATGCAGGCCGGCGTCCCCATCGTCTCGATGGTGATGAAGGGTCAGAACGAGGTCATGTGGCGGGGTTCTCAGACCGTGCGGTCCGGTGTCATCGAGGTCGTCGTGCTCCCACCGGTCGAGACCACCGACTGGAAGGCCGAGGACGTCAGCGCGCACGCCGAGGCGATCCGCAACGACTGGCTGCACACGCTCGCGCACTGGCCGGGCCGGCCCTCCGCTCCCGAGTCGGTGACCGACGGCGCCGGAAAGGCGACGCCGTGACCACCGAAGCCCCCATGGCGAGCGCCGAGTGGGGCGGCGGCAGCGACGTGATGAACGCCTTCGAGGCGCTCATGTGGCGGGTCGAGGACGCCTCCCCGGTTCGGTCGACCTGCGTCGGGATCGAGCTGCTCGACGGCACGCCGAACTGGAACGCGGTGGTCGAGACGCACCACCGCCTGACCCGGCTGATCCCGCGCCTGCGGCACCGCGTCGTGTCCCCGCCGATGGGGCTGGCGCCGCCGCGATGGGCCGAGGACCCCAACTTCGACCTGCACTACCACTTGCGCCGGACGCGTCTGCCCGACGACGCGGGCTGGGCGGGCCTGCTCGCCGCCGCCGAGAAGGCGGCGATGCGTGGCTTCGATCGGGCGCGCCCACCGTGGGAGGCCGTGCTCTACGAGGGCATGCCCGACGGCAAGTCCGCGTACGTCCTGAAGCTGCACCACTCGATCTCCGACGGTCTCGGGATCATGAAGCTGCTGACGTACCTGCACCCGCCGGCCGGGCTGGAGACCCCGGTGGGGCCGGAACTGACGCCCCGTCCGAACAAAGTGATGACGCCCCTGGACGCCCTGCGGGCGCACGCGGTCGAGGGCGCGCTCGGGACGCCGGACGTCCTGCGCAAGGCCGGCAGCACCGCGCTGCGGGCGCTGTCGAACCCGCCGGAGTCGGTCCGCTCCTCGGTGCGTTACACGTCCTCGCTCAAGCGGGTGCTCTCGCCGCCCGCGGCGGAACCGTCCCCGCTGCTGGCGGAGCGGAGCACCAACTGGCGCTTCGCCGCGCTGGACGTCGACTTCGCCGCGCTGCGCGCGGCCGCGAAGACCGTCGGCGCCTCGATCAACGACGCCTACCTCGCCGCCCTGCTCGGCGGGTACCGGCTCTACCACGAGGCGATGGGGGTGCCCCCGCAGCCGGTGCCGATCGCCATCCCGATGTCGCTGCGTCCCGCGGAGGCCGCGAACGGCGGCAACGAGATCGCCAGCGCCCGCCTCGCCGGACCGATGGAGATCGTCGACCCCGCGAAGCGGATGCTCGAGATCGGGGACCAGGTGCGCCGCGCCCGCGCTGAGCCGGCGCGAAACAACCTCAGCGTGATCGCCCCGGCGATCGCCCGGCTCCCCGCGGGCGTCATCGCCCAGATCGCGGGCGGCATGACGAGGGCGAACGACCTCCAGGCGAGCAACGTCCCCGGTCCCCGGGTCGAGGTCCACCTCGCCGGGGTGCGCGTGGAGCGGTTGTACGGGTACGCCCCGCTGCCGGGGTGTCCCGCGATGATCACCCTCGCGACGCACGGCCCGGTCGCGTGCGTCGGCGTCAACTACGACGCGGCGTCGTTCACCGACCCGGAGACCTTCGTCCGCTCGCTCGTGGGCGGGTTCGACGAGGTGCTGCGGGTCGGCGGCGACAACCCGCCGCCGGTGCTGGCGCGCTAGGAGGGCGGCGATGAGCGAGCCGTTGACCGATGCCTACGTGGGCGGCACCGGGACCCCGATGGTGCTCTTCCACGGCATCAACGGGTCCTGGCGCATCTGGCGCCCGGTGATCCCGACGCTCGAGCAGCGGCATGCGCTGTTCGTCCCGACGCTGATCGGACACCGGGGCGGCCCGGAGCTCGCGGCCGGCCCCAACGGCATCCGCGTCATCGCGGACGACATGGAGAACCGGATGGACAAGGCGGGGATCTCCCGCGCCCATCTGGTCGGCAACTCCCTGGGTGGCTGGCTCGCGCTGGAGATGGCGGCCCGCGGCCGCGGGCGGTCCGTCGTCGCGTTCTCGCCGGCGGGCACGTACACCTCCGAGCGCGACCTGCGCCGGATCGGGACGCTGCTCAAGGTGGCGAAGGCGACCGCGCATCGGAAGTCCGTCGCCCGCCTGATGGCGAAGCCGCGTACCCGGAAGGTGCTGCTGCGCTCCGCGATGCTGCGCGGCGACCTCATCCCGGCTGAGGACCTCGCCGGCATGAACGAGGACCTGCAGGCCTGCACGATGCTCGACGGCCTGCTCGCCTCGCTTCGGCAGACCGGCCCGACCCGCGAGCTCGCGATCGCGGCCGACTGCCCCGTCCGCATCGTGTGGGCCGAGCGCGACCGCACGATCCCGTACAAGCGCTACGGCGCGCCGTGGCGGGAGATCCTGCCCGGCGCGGAGTTCCTCACGATGCCGGGCATCGGGCACGTGCCCATGTACGACGACCCCGCGTTGGTGACCCGCACGATCCTGGAGTTCACCGATCGCGTCGACCATCCCACCACCCCACCCACCACCCCACCAATCACCCCACGTGCGACGGAGGAACCCGCCGAATGACTTCCACCGACTTCGAGCTCACCGGCTCCCAGGGCAAGCTCGTCGTCCGCCAGGCGACGCCGGCCACGGCACAGCGCGTCGTCGTGATCGCGCACGGCTTCGGTGAGCACTCCGGCCGGTACGCGCACGTCATCGACCGCCTGGTCGCCGACGGGGCCGTCGTGTACGCCCCGGACCACCGGGGCCACGGCCGGTCCGACGGCCCGCGGGCGGTCGTGGACGACGTGGAGGCGATGGCGGACGACCTGAACCTGGTCGTGGCGCGCGCCGCCGAGGAGAACCCCGGCCTGCCGCTGGTGCTCATCGGCCACTCGATGGGCGGGCTGATGTCGCTGCGCTACGCCCAGCGGTACGGCTCGGCGCTGACCGGGCTCGTCGTCTCCGGCCCGTTCCTCGGCAACCCGGCGATGGCGCCGCTGCTCGACATGGAGGTCCTGCCGGACATCCCCATCGACCCGGCCGCGCTCTCGCGCGACCCCGCCGTGGGCGAGGCCTACGCGGCGGACCCGCTGGTCTACCACGGCCCGTTGATCAAGGAGTCGTTCGTCGGCATGTTCGCCGCCGTCGAGGCCGTCGCCGCCGGCCCGGTGCTCTCGCTCCCGGTGCTGTGGGTGCACGGCGAGGCCGACCAGCTCGCCGACTACCCGTCGGCGAAGGTCCTCGTCGAGAAGGTCGCCGGCAACGACCTGGTCGCCCGCTCGTACCCGGGCGCCGCGCACGAGGTCTTCAACGAGACCAACAAGGGCGAGGTTCTCGACGAGGTCGCGGCCTTCGTCGCCCGCGTCGCCTGACGCCCTGTCACCATCCCGGGGAGTCAGTCACCGGCGTTGACGAACTCGTGCCGGAGCGGCGAGCCGGAGAACGTGCCGAGCATCTTGAGCTCGGCCGCGAAGAAGGTCAGCTCCTCGAGTGCCCGGGCCAGGCCGGGGGAGGCGGGGTGGCCGTCCACCTCGGCGTAGAACTGGGTCGCCGCGAACTGCCCGTCGACCATGTACGACTCGAGCTTGGTCATGTTCACGCCGTTGGTGGCGAACCCGCCGAGCGCCTTGTAGAGCGCGGCCGGCAGGTTGCGGACGCGGAAGACGAACGCGGTCACGACGTCCGGAGCGTCCGGGAGGACGTCGGCGGGCTCGCGGGCGAGCATGACGAACCGGGTCGCGTTGTGCGCCTCGTCCTCGACGTTGCGCTCGGCGATCTCGAGCCCGTAGAGCTCCGCGGCCGGCTCGGGGGAGAGGGCGGCCGCGGTCGGGTCGCCCGCCTCCGCGATCTCGCGCGCCGCGCCGGCGGTGTCGCCGGCGACGACCGGACGCAGCCCGAGGCGGCGGATCGCCTTGCGGCACTGGCCGAGCGCGTGAGCGTGGCTGTGCGCGGTGCGCAGCTTCTCCACCGGGGCGCCGGGCAGCACCATCAGGTGGAAGTGGATCGGCAGGAAGTGCTCGCCGACGATGTGCAGCCCGGACGTGGGCAGCAGGTGGTGGATGTCGGCCACGCGACCGGCCACGGAGTTCTCGATGGGGATCAGCGCGCGCTCGACCTCACCGTCGACCACGGCGGCGAAGACGTCCTCGAAGGTCGGCAGCGGCACGGTCGGGTGGTCCGGCCACGCCTGAGCGCACGCCAGCTGCGAGTTGGAGCCGGGCTCACCCTGGTAGGCGATCCGGCCGGGGGATCGACCGGGAGACGGTGAACTCACTCAGTCCTCAACTTCCAGCAGGGTCAGCGCCGCGTCGATCCAGATCGGTAGGTGCCGGTCCGCGGCCGGGTCCCGGGCGTCGAAGGTGTAGGTGAGCATGACCCCGCGCATCGAGGTGAAGAGCAGGTCGCGCACCGCCGGGAAGTTCGGGTGCGCCGAGAGCTTGGGCCCGTACATGACCGCGACGGTCTGCCGGATCGCCGCGCCGAGGCGATGCTCCTCGGGGCGGAGCGTCTCCCGCAGCTCCGGACGGGTGCGGCAGGCGACCCAGAGCTCGACCGCGGCCCAGAAGTAGGGCTGCTCGAACGTCGACCAGCACCGCTTGACGGCCGCGATCACCCGCTCGCGGTCACCGCCGGACTCCGGACCCAGCCCCGCGGCCCAACGCTCGCCGTCGAGCAGGCGCTCCGCGGCCAGGTGCTGGGCGGCCGCGACCAGCAGCGCGTCGCGGGAGGGGAAGTGGTGCAGCAGACGGCCGCGGGAGACTCCGGCGCGCGCCTGGATCGCGAGCGTCGTCGTGTCCGCGTAGCCCTTCTCGGCCAGGCAGTTCACGGCGGCCTCAAGGATCAGGGCGCGGCTGTCCGCGCTCCGGTCCCCGCGTCGGCGGCCGGCGCCCGGCGCTCCGTCGGTGGGACCGCCGGAGGAGGGGGCCTGCGCAGGGTCCGTCACGCACGTCAGCGTAGTGAACGGGGCCGGAATACCCCTCGTCCTGCCAGGAGATATCCCGTTCGGCGCGTTGAACACCACCGTAGGCAGATGTGGTCTGATGCACACGTAACGGATGCTGCTCGGGCGGAGGCTGCAGGTTCGCCGTCCCGGGCCGGCAGCCGACCGACTAGCCAAAGGAGCAGCTCAGCATGGCTTACTTCGCCGACGCCAACGAGGTCGACAAGTACATCGGTGGTGTCTTCCGCGCTGCCGCGGAGCACCCGGAGAACGGCCCGAAGTTCAAGTCCGCGGGCATCGTGATGAAGGTCCTCTACACGGACCCCGACGTCGAGATGAACATCGTCATGCGCGACCCGATGCAGGTCGTCCTCGGTCCGATCGACGAGGAGGCCGACGTGACGCTGATGATGAAGGCCGACACCGCCGACAAGTTCTGGCGCGGTGAGTACAACCTCGCCGTCGGCATGGCCAAGGGCGAGGTCAAGGCCAAGGGCCCGGTCAACAAGATCCTCAAGCTCGTCCCGCTGACCAAGCCGCTGTTCCCGATGTACCGCGAGGCGATCGCGGAGAAGGACGCCCAGGGCTGACCTCCCCGGCGTCGGCCGTACCGGCGCCGTCGTACTGCAGCCGCGGCGGCGCCGGGCACCACCCGGACCCGGCGCCCGCCGCGCAGCTTCCCGGACATAAAATCCGGACAGCCTGTCCGAGCGACGGGGTCCGAGACGAAGGAGAGCAATCGTGGCGACGATGAAAGCGGTGGTGCTGCGGGGCCCGCACGACGTGGTCGTCGAGGAGGTGCCCGTCCCCTCCGAGATCGGCCCCGACGAGGTCCTGCTGAAGGTCGAGAAGACCGCCATCTGCGGCACCGACCTCCACGTCTACGACGGGCGCATGGAGCTCGAGCCCGACCTGCGACTCGGCCACGAGTTCCTCGGCACGGTCGTCGAGGTCGGTTCCGCCGTCGGCCTGTTCAGTGAAGGTGACCGCGGCGTCGCGTCCTGCGTCGTCAACTGCGGCTTCTGCCACCAGTGCCGCCGCCAGCAGCCCGGCAAGTGCCAGGGCGTGCGTATGTACGGCATGGGCCTGACGTTCGGCGGACTCGACGGTGGTCAGTCCGAGTACGTGATCGTCCCCGCCGCGGACCTCTCGATGCGGAAGGTCCCCGAGGGCACCGCCGGCACCGACGACGACTTCCTGTTCGTCGGCGACATCATGACCACCGGCTACGAGTCGGTCCGGCACTTCGGCCGCCCCGGCGACATCGTCGCGATCGTCGGCGCCGGCCCGGTCGGCATGTGTGCGGCGATGGCCGCCCAGGCGCTCGGCATGGGCAAGGTCATCGTGATCGACAAGGTCGCCTCCCGGCTGAAGGAGGCCGAGGCCTTCGGCGCCATCGGTATCAACGCCGACGAGACCAACGTCGTCGACGCCGTCTACGACCTTACCGAGTGGCGCGGCGCCGACCTCGTGATCGACGCCGTGGGTCACCCGTCGGCCCTGGAGACCGCGCTGAAGCTGCCGCGCTTCGGCGGCTCGCTCTACATCCCCGGCGCCTACGCCGAGGAGTCGCTGGAGCTGCCGTGGGGCGAGATGTGGATGAAGAGCCTCAACATCTCCGGCGGCATCTCGAACTTCACGCTCTACATGGACGAGGTCATCAACCTCATCGCCGCCGGCAAGCTCTCGCCCTCCGCCGTCATCTCGCACACCTTGCCGCTCACCGAGGCGGCCGAGGCGTACCGCATGTTCGAGGCTCGCGAGGCCACGAAGATCCTGCTCGACCCCGCACGCTGATCCTGATCATCTGACTCTCCGTCACGTCCCGGACAGGAGCACCAGAAATGACGATCGAGCACCAGCTTCCCGACATCGACTGGGATGACGACGGCCAGGCCGACTTCCTCCCGGCGACGAACCTGAACAAGCCGGACTACGACCCGGTGGACGTCTCGTCGAAGGCGTTCTGGAGCCAGTTGCTCGAGGATCAGGACCGCTCGTTCGCGATCCTGCGCCGGGAGCGTCCGGTGTCCTGGCAGCGTCCCGTCGAGGACGCGGTGACCCCGGACCCGGACGACCCCGGCTTCTGGGCGCTGACCCGCCTGGAGGACATCCAGCGGGTCAGCCGCGACAACGAGACCTTCATCTCGGGGCAGGGCGTGCTGTTCGACATGCTCCCGCCGATCTTCCTGGAGATGTCGCAGTCCTTCCTCGCGATGGACGACCCGGAGCACGCGAAGCTGCGCCGGCTGGTGTCCTCGGCCTTCACCCCGAGGCAGGTCCGGCGCATGGAGGACAAGATCCGCGAGATCACCACGCAGTGCGTCGACGACATCGTCGGCCGGGGGAAGATCGACTTTCCGGCCGAGTTCTCGAGCCGCTTCCCGCTGAGAGTCCACTGCGCGATCTGGGGCGTGCCGGACCACCTCGCCGAGGAGACCGGGGCCGCGGCCCGCGACGTCGTCGCCTGGGCCGACCCGGACCTGCTCGCCGGCCGGGACCCGCAGGAGGTCCAGGTCGAGGCCTGCGCCCGCCTGCACGACATCGCCGCCGAGATGATCTCGGAGCGACGGCAGAACCGGCGCGACGACCTCATGCAGGCGCTGATGGACGCCGAGATCGACGGCGAACAGCTCGACGAGGCGCAGATCGGCGCCTTCTTCGTGTTGATGTCCGTGGCCGGCACCGACACCACGCAGCACACCACGACATTCGCCGTGATGGGGCTCACGGAATTCCCCGAGCAGAAGAAGTGGCTGCTCGAGGACTTCGACAACCGCATTGACGGGGCGGTCGAGGAGTTCATCCGTTTCGGCACGCCGGTGATGACCTTCCGGCGCACCGCGGTGCGGGAGACGGAGATCGCCGGGCAGCGCATCATGCCTGGTGACAAGGTGGTTTTCCTCTACGCGTCGGGCAATCGTGACGACACGTTGATCGACCGCCCGTGGGAGCTGGACCTGTCCCGGGATCCCAATCCGCACTGCGGCTTCGGCGGGGGAGGGGTGCATTACTGCCTCGGCAGCCAGCTTGCGAAAATGATGCTCCGGCACGCACTGAAGGAGTTGCTGTTCCGGATCCCGGAGTTTCAGATCAGCAACCCGCGCTTCATGGGGACAAACTTCATGCGGGCGGTCACCCACCTGGACTTCGAGTTCACGCCCGAGCGCAAGGAGACATGAATGCCACGCATCGTGGTCGACTACAACAAGTGCACCGGCCTCGGCATGTGCGAGGCCGAGGCGCCTGACCTGTTCGAGGTCCAGGACGACGGCAGCCTGAAGGTGCTCAACGACACCCCGGGTTCCGACGAGCTCGCGGCGGCGCAGGCGGCGGTCGACGCGTGCCCGACCGAGGCCCTGACTCTGGTGGAGGACTAAGCACCCGTGCGGAACTCCCGACTCGTCGTCGTCGGCGCCTCTCTGGCTGGTCTGCGGGCCATCGAGGCCGCACGCCGATCCGGCTATGACGGCCCCATCACGCTGATCGGCAACGAGCCGCATCTGCCCTACGACCGGCCCCCGTTGTCCAAGGCGTTCCTCGACTCCGACGAGGACGAGAACGGCGCGCCGGTGGTGCCGACGTTCCGCGACGAGGCCACGCTCCGCGACGAGATGAACGTCGACCTGCGGCTGGGGGCGCCGGCCACGGCACTCGCGCCCGCCGGCCAGGTCGTCCTCCTCGACGGCGACGCCGTTCCCTACACCCAGCTGATTATTGCCACGGGTGGCGACGCCCGGAACCTGCCCGGTGGCGAGTCGCTCGAGGGCGTCCACGTGCTGCGGACCCTCGACGACGCCCTCGCCGTCCGCAAGGCGCTCGACGCGGGCGCGCGGACCGTCGTCATCGGCGCCGGCTTCATCGGCAGCGAGGTGGCTTCCGCCGCGCGCAAGCGCGGGCTGGAGTGCACGGTGCTCGAGGCGCTGCCGGTCCCGCTCGTCCGGTCGGTCGGGCCCGAGACCGGCAAGGTCGCGGCCGAACTCCACCGCAAGTACGGCACCGACCTGCGCTGCGGGATCGGCGTCAAGGCGCTCGAGGGCTCGACGCGCGTCGAGAAGGTCGTGCTCGACGACGGCACGGTCATCGAGGCCGACCTCGTCGTCGTCGGCATCGGCGTCCGCCCGTCCACGAGGTGGCTGGAGAGTTCCGGGATCGCGCTGCACGAGCGCGACGGCGGGATCCTCTGCGACGAGTTCCTGCGTACCAGCCTGCCCGGCGTCTATGCCGCGGGCGACGTCGCGCACTTCCCGAACCCGCTCTTCGACGGCGAGATGATGCGCGTCGAGCAGTGGACCAACGCGGCCGAGCAGGGCGCCCTGGCGGCCAAGAACGCGCTGTTCCCCGACGAGGCCAAGCCCTCGCAGGCCGTGCCGTACTTCTGGTCGGACTGGTACGAGTCCCGGATTCAGTTCGTCGGGATTCCGCAGTCCGAGGAGGTCCGCGTGGTCTCCGAGGAGCTCGGCGAGGAGAAGTTCCTCGCGCTCTACCGGCGCGGCGACCGCCTCGGTGGTGTCCTCACCATCGACCGACAGAACCAGATCATGAAGTACAAGCGCATGATCGCCCAGCGCGCGTCCTGGCAGGACGCCCTGGAGTTCGCCGGCATCACCGGCTGAGGCTCGGGTAAGCCCGTCCCCGTAAGCAATCCCGGTGCCACACTGGGTCATGGGGGTGGGGACGATGCCGGACAGCTCGGTGCTCAAAGGTCAGCCGCTGGTCGACGCCGACGGGGAGACCGTCGGCCGGATCGACGACGTCTACGTCGATCCGGACTCCGGCCGGGCGGAGTTCCTCGAGGTGCGGACGAGCCGCTTTCGCCGGAAGCGCCACCTCGTCCCGCTGACGCGGATCAACGTCGCGGGCGGCGCGGTCACCGTGCCGTACCCACGGGAGAAGATCGTCGAGGCCCCCCTCCGCCCCCGCCGCGAGCTCACCGCCGACGACGAGGCCCTGCTGCGCGACTACTGGCACCTGCCGGCCGTGAAAAAAGGGTGACACCCCCTACTCCGCAGTAAGGGGTGTCACCCTTTTTTGACAGTGGGCGCGCGCGGAGCGCGCCGGTACTACAGCAGCTCGACGATCGTGGCGTTGGCCATGCCGCCGGCCTCGCACATGGTCTGCAGGCCGTACTGGATGCCGTTGGCCTTCATGTGGTGGACAAGGGTGGTCATGAGGCGGGCGCCAGAGCCACCGAGCGGGTGGCCGAGGGCGATCGCGCCACCGTTCGGGTTGAGGGCCGCGGGGTCGGCGCCGAGCTCCTTCAGCCACGCCATCGGCACCGGGGCGAACGCCTCGTTGACCTCGAACGCGCCGATGTCGCTGATCTTCAGGCCCGACTTGGCCAGCGCCTTCTGGGTGGCCGGGATCGGCGCGGTGAGCATGATGACCGGGTCGTCACCGGCGAGCACCGCGGTGTGGATGCGGGCGATCGGGGTGAGGCCGAGGGCCTGGGCCTTCTCCGAGGTCATCATCAGCAGCGCCGAGGCGCCGTCGGTGATCTGCGAGCTGTTGGCGGCGGTGATCGAGCCACCCTCGGGGCGGAAGACCGTCTTGAGGCCGGCCAGGGCCTCCAGGGTGCCGCCCCGGCGGACGCCCTCGTCGCTGGTGACGAGCTGAAGGTTGCCCTCGGCGTCGGGAGCCTTGACCGGAACGATCTGGGAGTCGAACGCGCCGGAGTCCTGCGCGGCCGCGGCCTTGGCGTGCGAGTCGAGCGCGAACTGGTCGAGCTCGGTGCGGCTGAAGCCCCAGCGGTCGACCATCATCTCGGCGCCGATGCCCTGGTTCGGGGCGTCGCCGGGGTAGCGGGCGTTGAAGCTCGCGCCGAACGGCTCGCCGGGGGCGAACGAGGAGAACATCGGGACGCGGGTCATCGACTCGACACCGCCGGCGACGGCGACGTCGTACTGGCCGGAGATCAGGCCGGCGGCCGCGAAGTGGACTGCCTGCTGCGAGGAACCGCAGGCGCGGTCGACCGTCGTGCCGGTGACCGACTCGGGCCAGCCGGCGGAGAGCACCGCGGTACGGGCGATGTTCATCGCCTGCTCGTTGACCTGCATGACGCAGCCCCACACGACGTCGTCGACGACGACGGGGTCGATGCCGGTGCGCTCGACGAGGGAGGTCAGGACGTGGGCGGACAGCTCGGCGGGGTGGACGCCCGCCAGGGCGCCGTTGCGCTTGCCGAGGGGGGTACGGACTGCATCGACGATGACCGCATCGCGCATGTGTCGGTCTCCAGTGGTCGGGGGCGGTGTACTCGCCAGTAAGGGAGCTCCCTCAAACAGTCACCGTTGACTGGAGCCGATGTCAAGGTTTCCGGTGTATGACCCAGCCCACTAGGCTCCGGCCGTCCGGTTCATCCCCCCGGACGCCGCGGGAGTACCCCGCGTAGTACCCGGCGAAGGAGTCCCCCTTGGGTACGGCACCGTCCCAGAAGCTGGCCGGCCGGACGCTCGTCATGTCCGGCGGAAGTCGTGGCATCGGGCTGGCGATCCTGGTCGCCGCCGCGCGCGAGGGCGCGAACACGGTCTTCCTCGCGAAGACCGATCAGCCGGATCCGCGGCTGCCCGGCACCGTGCATACCGCGGTCGCCGAGATCGAGGCCGCGGGTGGCAAGGCCGTCGCGGTCGTCGGCGACGTGCGCAACGAGGAGGACGTCCAGCGCGCGGTCGACACCGCGGTCGAGACGTTCGGCGGCATCGACATCTGCGTGAACAACGCGAGCGCGCTCAACCTGACCGGCACCGAGGAGCTGCCGGTCAAGCGCTTCGACCTGATGCAGCAGATCAACACCCGCGGCACGTTCGTGCTGACGAAGGCCTGCATCCCGCACCTGAAGCGCTCCGACGCCGCGCAGATCCTCACCCTGTCGCCGCCGATCAGCCTGGCGCCGCACTGGCTCGGCCCGCACCCGGCCTACACGCTCTCCAAGTACGGCATGACGCTGCTGACGCTGGGCTTCGCGGCCGAGTTCGAGTCCGACGGCATCGCGGCGAACTGCCTGTGGCCGCGCACGACGATCGCGACGGCGGCGGTGATCAACCTGATCCCCGACGCCGCGAACGCCTCGCGGTCGCCGGAGATCATGGGCGACGCGGCGGTCGCGATCTTCACGGGTCCGTGGCGGTCCGGGGAGTGCCTCATCGACGACGACGTGCTCGCCGCGGCCGGCGTCACCGATCTGTCGAAGTACGGTGCCGGCCCTGATTTCGCCCCGGACCTGTTCGTCGACTCCGTGAGCTGACGCCGTGAGCAGCTCCCGTGTGGAGTTCATGCGCTCCCGGGACCCCGGTGCCCCCTGGCCCGGCCGTGGCTACCTGCTGCCCGCCGGGCGCCGCGAGCAGCTGCGCGCGTTGCTGGGCCGCGTCGCCGACCTGACGGGACGCGACGACCTCTGGGACCCCGCGCTCGTCGTCGACTACGCCGCCGCCCATGACGTGCTCGCCGCCGGGTGGGAGATCCTCCTCGGCGCCCTCGGAGCGCACCCGGTCGGGACGAACGGGTCGGCGGGCGCGCCCGTCAACGGGTCCGGGCCGGTGCCGGACGAGCTGATCGAGCTGCTCCGCGCTCTCAAGGCCTTCGACGACGACATCCGTGACGAGCGTCTGCTCCTGCGCGACGCCGCTCTGGCCCGCGTGCGGGAGGCGCTGGCCGCCCTCCGGCGGATCGACGCGACGGCGACGCTGGTCAACGAGGCCGCGGTCGCGGTGTGCAGCCTCGGCTTCGACCGCGCGATCGTCTCGCGCATCGACCACGGCCGCTGGCTCCCGGAGACGGTGTACGTGGGGCGTGACGCGCGGTGGGCGGAGGAGATCCTCGCCGCCGGCCGGGAGAACCCCGTCGTGCTCGACGAGAGCGTGCCGGAGTGGGACATGGTCCGCCGCGGGACCGCGCTGCTGATCTCGGACGCCCAGGAGAACCCCGGCGTCAACCGGCCGATCGCGGAGACCTCGCTGTCCCGGTCCTACGTCGCCGCGCCGATTGTCGCGCACGGGAGCGTGGTCGGGTTCCTCCACGCCGACTGCTACTACCAGAAGCGCAACCTCGACGAGACCGACCGCGAGGTGCTGGCGGCCTTCGGCGAGGGCCTCGGTTACGCCCTCGCCCGCAGCGCGGTCCTGGACCGGCTCAACGCGGTTCGCGTCGACCTCGGCAACCTGGTCACCGGCGTGACGACCGCGCTGCCGGTGGCGGACTGGTCCTTGCACCGGCCGCTCGATCCGCCGAGCGATCCGCCCGCCTCCAACGGGCACGCGTTCCTGCAGACCTTCCTCGCCCCGGGTGACGACGGGGAGGCCGCGCTGACGCGACGCGAGGTCGAGGTGCTGCGCCGCATGGCCGAGGGCGACACCAACGCGCGGATCGCCCGGCGGCTGGTGATCTCCGAGGGCACCGTGAAGACCCACGTGAAGCACATCCTCCGCAAGCTCGGGGCGTCCAACCGCGCGGAGGCGGTCTCCCGGTGGGTGCAGCTCGAGCGGCAGCAGCGGGTGCCGGGGGAGTAACCCGGAAGGGGGACGCTTCCACCCCCGAGTGCGGATCCGCGGGCCCGGAGCTGATCCCTACGCTCCCGCCATGACTGACCTGGACGTGGACGTCGACGTGGTGGTGGTCGGGGCCGGCGCGGCCGGCCTCGTGGCGGCGCGGAATCTGACGACCCGTGGGCTGACGGTCCGTCTGCTGGAGCGCGAGCAGCACTCCGGCGGGCGGATCCGGACCGAGCGCGAAGGCCCTGACCACTACGAGCACGGCGGGATCTTCCACACCGCCGGGTACCGCGCCTTCCGCACGCTGCTCGGCGAACTCGGTCTGGCCGGCGACGTCGTCGCCCTGCCGACGGCGTTCTCCGCCGGCGTGCGGGTGGGAGAGCAGTGGGAGCACGTCGACTACGGGTCCCTGCGGGGTCCGCTGACTTTCGGCGCGCTCGGGTGGCGCGACCGTCTGTCCGTCGTACGGGCGGCGATCCCGGCCCTCCTCGCCAAGCGGGCGGCCGCACGGGACCTGGGGGACCTGGTCGGACTGGCGCACCTGGACACCCGGGCGGCCTCGGCCGGTCTGACGACGAGAGCGTCGACCTACTTCACCGCGGGCCCCCACGAGTTCCTCTGGGGCGTCCCGTCCGAGCGGGTGTCGTACGCGATGCTCGCGCTGCAGCTGCACGTCTTCACCGGCGACCTCTGCGAGCTGCGCGGCGGAGCGAGCCGGTGGGTCGACGCGGTCGCGGCGGACCTGGACGTTCGGCTCGGCACGTCGGTGGAGCGGGTGGAGGACGACGGTGCCGGCGTCGTCGTCCGGACGGCGGACGGCGGGTCGCTCCGGGCCCGGGCGGCTGTGCTCGCCTGTCCGGCCGACGTCTCGGCCCGGTTGTGGCCGCAGGCCCCGGCGCCCGTCCGCGAGCACCTGACGCGCACGGCCTACTCCCGCATCGACTTCGTGTACCTACGCACCCGGGACGCCCTGACTCTGCGGGCGGGCGGCCGCGAGGTCGGCATGGAGGTGATCACCCCGCCGGAGGTGGGCGGCCGGACGATCGGCGGGGTGTACGTCGCGAACGGTTGGGTGCGCTCGGGTGGGCTGTGGCTCGTCACCGCCGCGAACGGTGCGGGCGCTGCCACGAAGAGCGACGAACAGCTCGCCGACGAACTGCAGAGCGACGTCGAGAAACTGCATCCCGAGATGGTGGGTCAGGTGACGGGCCGTCGGGTCGTACGCCACGACCCGTACACCCCGACGTTCACCGCCGGGTCCGTGCGGCGCCTCGCGGCCGCCCGTGCCGCCCTGCCGGGGTCGCGCATCGACCTCGCCGGCGACCACATGACCGCGCCGTGGGTGGAGGGCGCCGTGCGCAGCGGACAGCTGGCTGCGGACCGCGTCGCCCGCACCCTGCAGGCAACGTAGACCGACTGCCCGGGTGGGAGGGAGACATGTCCCTCCAAAGGACCGGGATCTACCCCCTACGGGGGGTGTAGGCCCCGACGGCCCGCCGAATACTTGCGGTGCTCTCCGGAACACCTGAGCCCCCGTCAGGTGTGAGGCCGACTCAAGGAGTGAGCATGCGCAGAGCGAAGAAGCAGGGTCTGCTCGCCGCCCTTCCCCTCGTCGTCAGCGGGGCGCTCATTCTGAGCGCGTGCAGCGGCGGATCCGGCAGCGACGAGAACACCGCCCAGCAGGAGCCGGTCTCTGCCCTGGACACCGCCGCCGACGCCGCGGCGGCCCAGGACGTCGGCGGCGCCGCGCCGGTCGACGCCGGGACCGCCGAGGGTGTGGCGGACGCCGGTCTCGCTCCGGTCGAGGCCCCGGGCGCCGCCCCCGTCGCCGACGCCGCGAAGTCGGGCTCAGCCGCGAAGACCGGCGCGAAGTCCGAGAGCGGAAAGGCCAAGGCCGTCACGACCGAGGCCGGGGACACCGCGGGCCTGACGAGCATCGACGACGCGGCGCAGCGGGCGGCGAACGCGAGGATCGCGGCGGAGAAGAACGGCGCCACCGACCTGGGCGTCACCAAGGACTCGATCAAGTTGGGCACGGTGTCGATGCACGGCGTCGCACTGGGCAACCTGATCGTGATACCGATGCTCAACGGGACCAAGGCGACGTTCGCCTCGATCAACGACCGTGGCGGCGTCCTCGGTCGGCGCCTCTCCCTGGTCGACTGCGACGACGGTCCGGGCGAGGTCTCGCGGTCGAAGGCCTGCATCAAGAAGCTGGTCGGCCAGGACAAGGTCTTCGCGCTGCTCGGTTACCTGAGCTGGGCCAGCGCCTCGGTGCACTCCGACCTTGCGCAGTACCGCCTGCCGGCGGTCGGAACGTGGGCGTACTCCCAGACGGAGTGGCAGGACCCGTACATGTTCCCGACCCACATGTCGATGATTCACGAGGCCATGGCCAACGCGCAGTGGGTGAAGAACGTCGTTCGGCCGAAGACCTACGGGCTGATCTGCCTGACGAGCCCGGAGATGCAGCTCTCCTGCGACGCGGTGAACAAGGTCCTCAACGCCTCGGGCGCGCAGCTCGTCAAGCGGATGGACGTCGGCATTTCCGAGACGTCGATGTCGGCGCAGGTGCTCGCGATGCGTGCGGCGAATCCGGACACGATCGTGCACTACGTGATCAACCCCGCGACGATCGTGAAGTTCATGGTCGAGGCCGCGCAGCAGGGCTACTACCCGCCGAAGGGGATCTCGGGCAACCACCTCGCGGCCGAGGTTCTGGGCCAGCTGTTCGGCAAGCACCCGGCGGGCCGGTACTGGACGAACACGACCTACAAGCTGTGGGGCTCGGAGTTCATGGCCGTGATGAACAAGTACGCCCGCGGCAACAAGGGTCTGAACCACCACATCGTCCAGGCCAACTACGTCGGCGCCCTGGTCTTCGAGCGGGCGGCCAAGGCGGTGGGTCCGAACCTGACGCGCGAGCGGCTCATGGCGCAGCTGAGCAACGGGGACGTGTACGCCGCCGACGCCTCGCTGGACCAGCGGTTCTCGTACTCGAAGGCCGAACGCGGCGGGTCGCAGGACAGCCAGACCTGGAACCGCAACTACGGGCAGGGCCGCGAGTTCATGTACAAGTACAACACCACGAACACGGCCTCGAACCCCGACGGGTCGCCGAACGGCTGGGAGCCGGATCCGGACCAGTTCGTCATCCACACGGACAAGTGATCGATCGGTGAGCGGCGCGCACCACCCGGATCACCCGCCGCGCTGACCAAGGCATCCCCGTCGTCGTCCCGGCCGCCTCCTCGCGGCCGGGACGTCGGCGTTTCGCGATTGCTCCAGTGCCCGAATATCTGGCGCTGCAGTATCCTGCGGGCGAGGGCGGCAGCCCGGACGACAGGAGACGCCGTGGCCGAGGATTCCGACGCGATCGGGTGGATGCGCGCGCGGTGGGAGGCCCGCGGTGCGCCGGCTCCCGCCCAGTTCGCCGCCCTGTTCTCGGTGCTGCGCGCCTCGGCGCTGATGACCGAGGAGGTCGACCGCGTCCTCAAGGAGCAGGGCCTGACCCGCACCGGCTACATGGTGATGATCACGCTGCAGGCCTCTGACGGAGCGTCACGCCCGCTGGGTCAGCTGTCGAAGCGGCTGCTCGTGCACCCGACGACGGTCACGATGGTCATCGACCAGCTCGAGAACGCGGGCCTGGTGGCACGCCGGCCGCACCCGACGGACCGCCGGACGGTGCTCGCCGAGCTCACTCCCGAGGGCGACGAGACCGCGACCCGAGCGAGCAAGGCGCTGGCGGCCGTAGGGTTCGGGCTGCCCGGTGTCGACGACGCGACCGCGGACCGGATCACCGCCGACCTCCGCGCGGTGCGACGCGGCCTGGGTGACAGCAAGTAGCGCGAGTACCGGGAGTCGGCGTGCACGATCTGACCGGCCGGACCGTCGTCGTCACCGGCGGCAACTCCGGCATCGGGCTCTCCCTCGCGGCCGGGGCGGCGCGGGCGGGCGCGGACGTCGCGATCTGGGGCCGCAACAAGTCCCGCAACGCCGGCGCCGCGGCCATGCTCGCCGTGCACGGTCGCCGGGTGCTGCCGGTCCGCTGCGACGTCGGTGACGAGGGCGAGGTCGCGGCCGCGATGCGCCAGACGCTGGCCGAGTTCGGCCGCCTCGACTGCTTCTTCGCCAACGCCGGCATCCACGCGGCGGCACCCATCCAGGACATGACGTTCGCGGACTGGCGCGAGGTGATGCGCGTGAACCTCGACGGCGCCTTCCTCACCACGCGCGAGGCCGCCCGCGTCTTCATCGAGCAGGGCACCGGCGGCTCGATGGTCGTGGTGTCCTCGACGATCTCCCGGTACGGCGGCGCGGGTCAGGCGTCCTACGCCGCCAGCAAGACCGCGCTGCTCGGCCTCGGCCGCACGCTGGCGGTCGAACTCGCGCGCCACCGCGTCCGGTGCAACATCCTGATCCCGGGCTGGACCCGGACGCCGCTGAACGCCCAGGCCCAGGCCAGCGAGAAGTTTCTGGCCGCGACGACGGCGCGCACGCCGGTCCGGCGCTGGGCCGACCCCGAGGAGTTCGAGGCGGTCGCCCCGTTCCTCGCGGACCCCAGTCTGACCTTCCACACCGGCAACGAGATCGTCGTCGACGGCGGCTACACGATCTTCTGACCCCGCCTCGCGGCGACGGCCGGCCGACCACCCTCAGTCGACCAGCCTCAGCCGACCATGCCGTGCGGGATCTTGAACGGTGCGCTGCCGCCCGCATCGAGGACCTGCGTGGTCCCGGTGATGTAGCGGCTCTCGTCGGAGGCGAGGAACAGCACCATGTTCGCGATGTCGATCGCCTCGAGGCCGGAGACCTTCAACGCGTGCATCATCGAGTAGCCCTCGTCGACCTCCTCCCGCGACGGGTCCTGCAGGTGGGGGAGGAACAGCTGGTAGATCGCGTCGTTGTGGGTCATGTCGGTGTGCACGATCGCCGGGTGCAAGGAGTTGCACCGGATGTTGAACGGCGCGAGCTCGATCGCGAGAGTGCGCATCAGTCCGGTGACGCCGTGCTTCGCGGCGTTGTAGTGGCCGAGGTTCGGGAACGCCACCAGGCCGGCGAGCGAGCTGGTGAGGATGATCGATCCGCCCTTGCCCGCCTCGATCATCGTGGGGATCGCCGCCTTCACTGTTTTCCAGACGCCGGTGAGGTTGACGCCGATCATCTCGTCCCACTGCTGCTCGGTGAGCTCCCAGAGCGGGGCGAAGCTGCCGATGCCGGCGTTCGCGACCACGATGTCCAGGCCACCGAGCTCCGCGACGCCGTCGGCGACGACCTGCTGGAGGCCGGGCAGGTCACGTACGTCGATCTGACGGGTTATCACGCGACGGTCGTGCTCCTCGACGAGCTTCGCGGTCTCGGCCAGGTCATCGGGCGTCCCCAGCCCGTAGGGCACGGTCTCCAGTTGTGCGCAGACGTCGACGGCGATGATGTCCGCACCCTCCTCCGCGAGGCGGAGGGCGTGCGCGCGGCCCTGGCCGCGGGCGGCACCGGTGATGAGGGCGACCTTGCCTGACACTCGTCCCATGACGACTCCCTGAGCTGTGACCTGGTTCACGCGGGGGCTGGATCGGCACGAGGCTAGGGGAGCCGCGGGCGGTTCGTCACTGCTCGGGAATCACCGCCCGGAGTGGGTCGCCTTCCCGGGGCCGTCGGACAGGAACGAGGCGACCGCGTTACGGGTGTCGGCGGTCTCGAACAGGGCGCCGGCCAGCTCGGGGGTGATGGCGGTGGCGGCGGGTTCGCCGGCGGAGCAGGCCGTGTCGATCAGCTGCTTGGTCATCTCGTGCGCCCGGGTCGGCCCCGAGGCGAGCCAGCTCGCGACCTCGCGCGCGGTCGCGTCGAAGTTGTCGGCGGGCAGGACGCGGTTCACCACGCCCCACGACTCGAGCGTCGCGGCGTCGTAGCGGTCGCCGGTGTAGACGAACTCCTTCGCCCGCGCCGGGCCGACGCGCAGGGCGAGGCGCTGAGGCCCGCCCATGAACGGGCTGAGGCCGACGATCTGCTCGACCAGGGCGAACTGCGCGCCCTCGGCGGCGAGGAGGAGGTCGCAGGCCAGGGCGACTTCGAAGCCCCACGTCAGGCAGAGGGCGTGCGCGGCCAGGACCGTCGGGTACGGGAGCGCGGCGATCCGGTCGGCGATGCCGAGGAGTTGGCGCGCGAGGGCGGTGCCGCGGTCGGCGTCCAACCCCGAGAACAGGTGGACGTCGACACCCCCGGTGAACACGCGACCCTCCGCGCGGACCAGGAGTCCACGCGGAGGGTCGGCGTCGAGCGTGTCGAGGGCCGCGACGAACGCGGGCCCCGTCGTGGCGTCCCACAGGTTGAGCGGCGGGTTGGCGATGGTCAGAACGGCCAGCGGCCCGTCCCGCTCGATCCGGAGGGGAGCCATGAGGACTTTCTACCGCGGCGCCATCCGGATCGCGCCGTCGAGGCGGATCGTCTCGCCGTTGAGCATCGGGTTCGACACGATGTGGTCGATCAGGTCGGCGAACTCGGCCGGGTCGCCGAGGCGCGACGGGTGCGGCACCGACTTCTCGAGCGAGGCGATCGCCTCCGGCGGCAGGCTGTCGAACAGCGGGGTCTTGAACAGGCCCGGGGCGACGGTGACGACGCGGATCTTCGTCGAGGCGAGGTCACGCGCGATCGGCAGGGTCATGCCGACGATGCCGCCCTTCGACGCCGAGTACGCGGCCTGGCCGATCTGGCCGTCGAAGGCCGCGACCGAGGCGGTGTTGACGATGACGCCACGCTCGCCGTCGACCTCGTCGTTCTTCGCGATCGCCGCGGCGGCGAGGCGGATGACGTTGAACGTGCCGATCAGGTTGATGGTGATCGTGCGCTCGAAGCTCTCGAGGTCGTGCGGGCCCTCCTTGCCGAGGGTCTTGATCGCGTAGCCCATGCCGGCGCAGTTGATGACCACGCGGAGCGGGGCGAGCGCGCCCGCGGCGTCGACCGCGGCCTGGACGGCCTCGGGGTCACGCACGTCGGCGCCGGCGAAGACCGCACCCTCACCGAGGCTCTTGGCGACGGCCTCGCCGTCGGAGGACGGAAGGTCGACGATCACGACCTTGGCGCCGGACGCGTGCAGCTTCTTGACGGTGGCCAGGCCGAGGCCCGAGGCCCCGCCGGTGACCAGGGCGGAGCTTCCGCTGATGTTCACGTGCTTCTCCTCTGCCAACTACTCGGGGGTAACAGGAGGATGCCACCTCCACGGTCAGCGCTGACCGTTGGGGTCCCGCTCGGCGATCCACCGGCCGATCAGGCCGTTCACGACCGCCGGCTTCTCCAGCTGCAGGAAGTGGCCGGCGTCGTCGACCGCGACGGCGCGGCTGCCGGGCGGCAGGTGCGGCTCGGCGAGCGGCAGGAGCTCGACGCGCATGCAGCCGTCGTCGGCCCCGTGCAGGTACAGCAGCGGCGCGCCGAGCGGGGCGATGCCGGTCCGGATCGCGCCCGGGCGCAGGTTGTCCCGGTAGTAGCGGAGCGCGGCGCGGCGGTTCTCCGGTCGCTGCAGCGCCGTCAGTGCGGTCTCGGCGTCGCCGCGGCCGGCGAACCCGGGGGACCAGTCGCGCCAGAGCTTCGGGATCAAGCGGTCCAGGGAGCGCTCCGAGATCCCGGGCAGCTGGTTGAACGCGGTGTACCAACTCCGGCGCAACTGGCCCAGGCCGGTGGTCAGCGTCGCGCGCCGGCGGAACGGGGCGATCACGGCGGCCGTCGGCGGAACCGCGAGCGTGACGTACCGCGCGAACGTCGCCGGCGCGGCCTGGGTGACGGCGTAGGTGACGACCGCGCCCCAGTCGTGGCCGACCAGCGCCGCCCGTGTGTCCCCGCCGAGCGCGGCGTGCAGCGCGAGCACGTCCTGGGCGATGGCCGGCGCCGAATAGTCGTCGTCGGGCGCGAGGTCGGTCGGCGCGTAGCCGCGGAGGAACGGCGCGACCACGCGGCGGCCGCGCGCGGCCAGGTACGGGCCGAGCTCCCGCCAGGTCCACGGGGTGTCGGGGAACCCGTGCAGGCACAGGACGAGCGGATCGTCCGGGCGGCCCCAGGCCAGCACCTCGAACGCCAGACCGTTCGCGGAGACCCGCAGTCGCTCGGGGTTCACCGTCGACTCCTGTGCCGGATCAGCCGGACTTCGTGAGCGCGAGGGCAGCGGCGAGCAGGCGCGGGTTCGCCGTGTCCAGGCACGCGAAGAACGGGTCGTCCGTGGTTCCGGCGAGGTGGCGGGTGTAGCTGGCCTCGAGCAGCAGCGCCATCTTCCACATCGCGAGGACCTGGTACCAGCGCAGATCGTCCATCGTGAGCTTCTGCTGTGTCAGCTCGGCGTAGATCTCGACGAGGCCGGCGCGGTCCGGGAAGCCCTCGCCGAGGGTGACCTCGCCGAGCAACTCCGAGAAGACCGCGGCGGTCTCGGGGGAGTCCGGCCAGAAGGAGAGGAGGAATCCGAGGTCGGCGAGGGGGTCGCCGATCGTCGCCATCTCCCAGTCCAGGACGCAGGTGACCCTGCTGGTCCCGGGGTCGACGAGGACGTTGTCGAGCTTGAAGTCGCCGTGGACGAGCGTGGAGGCCCGCTCCTCGGGCTGGTTCGCGAACAGCCACTCGCGGATCGGCGGCTCGTCGGCGAGAGGACGGACGCCCTTGGCGACGAATTCGTCCCGCTGGCCGGACCACCGCTTCAGCTGACGTGACAGATACCCGCCGGCGCGGCCGAGCTTGGCGGCCTCGAACGGCTCGATCGGCAGCGCGTGCAGCTCGGCGAGCGCGCTGACGAGCTCCCGGCCGACCGTCGCGCGCTTCTCCGGGCTGTCCAGCCACGGCGGCGCCTCGGTCCGGATGGCCTCGCCGGGCAGGCGCGTCATGACGTAGGCGGGGCCGATGCCGGCGGCGTCCCCGGTCTCAGCGATCGCGACGACCCGCGGCGTGCGGGTCGAGCCGACGTCGGCGAGCACCGTCAGCAGGCGTGCCTCGCGCAGGACGTCGTGCGCGGACTCCGCGTACTCACCCATCGGCGGGCGGCGCAGGATGTAGCGGTCCTCGCCCCGGCGCAGGGCGAACACGAGGTTCGAGTGCCCCGCGACGAGGGGCTCCAGCTCGATCGGCCCGTCCCCGGGCAGCACGCCGGGCAGCCAGGCGAGCACCTTCTCGGTCCACGCGGCGGTCAGGGCTGACGGATCGCTCATGGGATGCATGTATACCGACAGTCGGGGGGCTCCGCCCCCCGACCCCCCCCCGACGACCCCCACAGTCGGGGGGCTCCGCCCCCCGACCTCCTCCCCCCGACGACCCCCATCGGGGGGGGCTCCGCCCGACCTCCCCCGACGACCCCCACAGTCGGGGGCCCGCCCCCCGACCTCCCCCCGACGACCCCGGGGGATGCGCCCGACAACCGGCGGTCGGAGCCGAGGTGCGCCGAGTGTGCACTTGAGCACCGGTGCGGGCGGTGGGGTCGGGGCCGAGGTGCGCCGAGTGCGCAGATCGGCCCCGCCGGACCAGGTAGTCGCGTCACAAATACTCGACAACTAGACTATTGAGCCGTAGCGTTTGTGGACCGGAGTCGAGTGCGAGGGACCGCGTGAGCGTCGAGACAGCAAAACCAGCCGAGAAGCAAGCCCAGATGCCGCAGGCGGTCATCACCGACGAGATGATCGCCTCGATGCGGACGAAGGTCGGTGCGAACCTGCGGATCGACCACTCGGTGAACAACGAACTGGCCTCGCGGATCGCGGTGACCAAGTTCGTCGGCGGGATCGGCGACATCAACCCGCTTTGGACCGACGCCGAGCACGCCACCGCCTCGCCGTACGGCGCGCCCGTGGCCCCGCCGAGCTTTATCATCGGCTGCTTCTCCGGCATCCAGTTCGGCTGGCCGGGGCTGGGGTCGTTCCACTCGGAGTCGACGCTGACCTTCCACCGCCCGGTCTACTGGGGCGACGTGGTCGACGCGTCCTGCGTGTACACCGGCTTCGACGGTCCGTCGCCGAGCAGCTTCGCCGGCCGCACGGTGACCGACAAGTTTCTGAACAGCTACCACAACCAGCACGGCGAGCTGATCGCGACGATCGACTGGAACGTCATCAACTTCGAGCGGGGCAGCGCCTCGCAGAAGCAGAAGTCCACGAACGCGAAGCCGCAGCCGCAGCTGCCGCACCCGTGGGCCGAGGAGGAGATCGCCGAGATCGAGGCGCAGGTCCTCGCCGAGCGCCCGCGCGGCGCGGAACCCCGCTACTGGGACGATGTGACGGAAGGTCAGGAACTCGACGTGGTCACCAAGGGCCCGATCGGGCTCACCGACGAGATCGCCTTCGTCGCCGGCGGCGGCACGCCGATCCCGCGGTTGAAGGCCCACGCTGCCGCGCTGCACGACTACGCCGCCCACCCCGCGTGGGCGTTCCGCGACCCGATCACGGGCGCCAAGGAGCCGATCTACTCGGTCCACTACAACTACCAGGCCGCGCGGGCGATGAGCGTCGCCTTCCAGTACGACGTCGGGTTCCAGCGCCAGTGCTGGCAGCTGCACCACCTCACGCACTGGTCCGGCGACCACGCCTGGATCAAGTCGGCGCACTCGGAGTACCGGAAGTTCGTGTACCTCTCCGACGTCGTCCGGCTGACCGGCACGATCACCGGCAAGCGGGTCGACGAGGACGGCGACCACGTCGTCGACATTCGGACTGCCGCCGTGAACCAGCGCGGCGAGACCGTGATGCCGGGCTGGGCCGTCGTGGCCCTGCCGGTGCGCGGCGAGGACGGTTCCCCGGCGGGGCGCCGGGCCCGGGCATGAGCGAGCGGCCCACCCTCGAGGAGTTCACCGCTGCGGCGCGCGCCTGGCTGGCCGAGCGTTACCCCGTCGCGGTGGCCGACACCGGCAAGCGCCGCTTCGTGTGGGGCGAGGGCAGCGACGAGATCCGCGTGTTCGCCGAGCCGGACCCCAGTTCGGAGGCGGACGCCGTCGACGCCATCCGGGCGTGGCGGGCGGGCCTGTGGGAGGCCGGCTACGGCTGGATCACCGGCCCGACCGAGTACGGCGGGGCCGGGCTCCCGGCGGCGTACCAGCGTGCCTTCGAACAGGTCAGCCGGCAGTTCGACGTCCCGGGCGACGCCTCGCTGACCATCGGGCTCGGGATGATCGCGCCGACGATCCTTCAGCACGGCACGGAGGAGCAGAAGCAGCGCTACCTGCCGGCGCTCTACCGCGGCGAGAAGATCGCCTGCCAGCTGTTCAGTGAGCCCGGGGCCGGGTCCGACCTGGCCTCGATCAGCACGCGGGCCGTGCGAGACGGCGACGTCTGGCGGATCAGCGGGCAGAAGGTGTGGACCTCGGGTGCCCACCTCTCCGACATCGGCGAGATCATCTGCCGCACGTCGCCCGAGCCGCGGCACAAGAATCTGACGGCCTTTCTGGTCGACATGCATGCTCCCGGCGTGACCGTCCGTCCGCTGCGGCAGATGACCGGCGGCGCGGCGTTCAACGAGGTCTTCCTCGACGACGTCGTGGTGCCGGACACCGACCGGCTCGGCGAGGTCGGCGAGGGCTGGACAATCGCGATCACGACGCTCGCCAACGAACGCAACTCGCTCGGCAGCAGCTCGTTCGGCGGGGTCGGGATCCTCTCGACCGACCGGCTGGCCGGGCTGGTCCGGCACCAGGGGCTCGACGACGACCCGGCGGTGCGACAGCAGTTCGGCGAGGTCGTCTCGCACCTGCGCGCGGCGCGGTACGTCAACGAGGTGGTCGGGGCCCAGGCCCGGGCCGGTCGTCCGCCCGGCGCCGAGATCGGGCTGAGCAAGATCGCGTTGTCGGACAATCTGCGCCGGCTCGGCGACTTCGTCTCCGAACTGCTCGGCCCCGAGGTTGCGGCCGACACCGGGGAGTGGGGGACCTACGCCTGGTCGAGCCTCGTGCTCGGCGCCCCGGGCTTCCGGCTCGGCGGCGGGACCGACGAGATCCTCAAGAACACCGTCGCGCAGCGTGTGCTCGGCCTACCCCGGCCCAGCTGACCGAGACCGGATCGTCGGCGACGACCTGAGGGAGCATCAGATGAATGCCGAGCTCGTGCCCAGCGAGGACGAGCGCGCCCTGGCCGAGACCGTGCGCGACGTCCTGACCGACCTGTCGCCGATCGCGCAGGTTCGCGCGGACTTCGACTCCGAGGCCGGCTACGCCGCCACGGCGTGGAAGGCCCTGGCCGGCGACGTCGGGCTGTGCGGCCTGCTCGTCCCCGAGCAGCACGGTGGGCTGGGGCTGAGCTGGTCGGCGGCGAATGTCGTCCACCACGAGCTCGGCCGCTCCCTGTATCCGGGCCCGTTCCTGGCCACGTCGCTGGCGACCACCGCTCTGCTGGCGGCCGGGGCCGAGGCGGCCGTTCCGGCCGTCGCGGCGGGCGAGACCGTGGCGACGGTCGCGCTCGCCGACCGGCGCGGGAACTGGACCGGCGAGGGCGTGACGGCGACCGAGTCCGGCGGCGCCTGGCGGCTGACCGGCCGCCGGTGGCACGTGATCGCGGGTTCCGCGGCCGACCTCGTCGTCGTGCTCGCGCGTACCCCGGCCGGAGACGCCCTGTTCGTCGTCGAGCCCGGTGCCGCGGGCCGCACGTCCGCGCCCATGACCGGCATGGATCTGACGCGCCGTCTGGCGACGCTCGACCTCGCCGAGACCCCGGCAACACTGCTGGGGGAGCCCGGCGGCGCCGCGCCGCTGCTCGAGGTGGTCGGGCGGCACCTGCGGCTGGCCTTGGCCGCCGAGGCCGCGGGCGGGCTGGACTGGTGCGCGGGCACGTGCGTCGAGTACGCGAAAACCCGGCAGCAGTTCGGCCGCATCATCGGCTCGTACCAGGCCGTCGCGCACGCCTGCGTCGAGCTCTACGGGGCCGCGCGCTCCGCGCACGCCGCGGCGCGCTGGGCGGCCGTCGCGGCCGAGAACGGGGCGCGCGAGGCCGACCTCGCGAGTCACGTGGCCGCGCTGCGGGCGGGGGAGGACTACCGCGTCCAGACCGAGGCGGGCGTGCACCTGCTCGGCGGCATCGGCTTCACCTGGGAGCACGACATGCACCTGTACTACCGGCGCGCCCGGGCCGCCGGCACCCTCGCGGGGGGCGCTGCTGCCCACCGACTCGCCGTGGCGGGCCTCGCGGGCCTCTGAGGGCCAGACTTCGGGGCCGGGAGCCCGTCAACCCGCCGCGCCGAGCGGGCGCACGCGGGAAAAGGTACCCCCAGGTCCCCCGTCCGGGTGACAAATACCCATTTCGGGCGATGTGACCCAGCGCACGCGAAGGCCAAGATTTTCTCAGCCACTTTCTTCGGATCTCCAGGCGGTCGGAGCCCGGAGTGGCGGCGTCCCGATGCGTGCGTGAGCGCGCGCCATTCACCCTGAGGAGATTCAGGTGCGGAGAGCGAAGAAGCATGGTCTGCTCGCCGTCCTACCCATCGTCGTGAGTTCGGCATTGATTCTCAGTGCCTGCGGCGGCGGTAGTGACGACGCGGACAACGCAGCACAACAGGACCCCGGCGCGGTTGCGGCCGACGTCGGGGCGGCGCCGGCCGATGCGTCCGGTGCGGCCACGGGCACGACCGACGCCCCCGCCGGCGCTGCCCCGGTCGCCGAGGGCGCCACCGGAGCAGCCCCGGTCACGGGTGACGCGGGCGCGGCCCCCGTCGCCGGCCAGAACAAGGGCCAGAAGGGCGCAGCGGCCAAGACCGGCACCAAGGGTTCGGCCGGTGCCAAGACGGCGAAGGCGGCCGACCTCAAGGGTCTGACGGCCATCGACACCGAGGCCCAGCGTGCGGAGAACGAGCGCATCGCGGCGTCCAAGAACGGTGCCACGGACATGGGCATCACCAAGGACAGCATCAAGATGGGCACCGTGACGATGCACGGCATCGCGCTCGGGAACCTGCTCGCCACCCCGCTGGTCAACGGCATCAAGGCCACCATGGCCTCGGTGAACGACCGCGGCGGCGTCCTCGGTCGCCGGATGTCCCTCGTCGACTGCGACGACGGCCCCGGCGAGGTCTCGCGTTCCAAGGCCTGCATCAAGAAGCTGGTCGGTCAGGACAAGGTCTTCGCCTTCCTGAGCTACTCCAGCTGGGCCTCGGCGTCGGTCCACTCCGACCTGGCGCAGTACAAGATTCCGGCCATCGGGACCTGGGCCTACTCCCAGACCGAGTGGCAGGACCCGTACATGTTCCCGACCCACATGTCGATGATCCACGAGGCCATGGCCAACGCTCAGTGGGTCAAGAACGTCATCAAGCCGAAGACCTACGGCCTGGTCTGCCTGACCAGCCCGGAGATGCAGCTCTCGTGCCAGGAGGTCCAGCGGATCCTCGACGCGAGCGGCGCGAAGATGGTCAAGAAGCTCGACGTCGGTATCTCCGAGACCTCGATGTCGGCGCAGATCCTCTCCCTGCGCTCGGCGAACCCGGAGCACGTGGTCCACTACGTGATCAACCCGGCGACCATGGCGAAGTTCATGGTCGAGGCGGCCCAGCAGGGTTACTACCCGCCGAAGGGCATCTCGGGTAACCACCTCGCGGCCGAGATCCTGGGCTCGCTGTTCGGCAAGCACCCGGTCAACCGGTACTGGACGAACACGACCTACAAGCTGTGGGGCGCCGAGTTCATGGCGACCATGAACAAATACGCCCGCGGCAACAAGGGTCTGAACCACCACATCGTCCAGGCCAGCTACGTCGGCGTCCTCGTCTTCGAGCGCGCCGCCAAGGCGGTCGGCCCGAACCTGACCCGGGAGCGCCTGATGGCCCAGCTCGGCAACGGCGACATCTACGCCGCCGACGCCTCGCTCGACCAGCGGTTCTCGTGGAGCAAGGCCGAGCGTGGTGGCAGTGGCACGGACCAGACCTGGAACCCGGAGAACGGCCAGGGTCACGAGTACATGTACAAGTACACGTCGACCAACACCGTCTCCAACCCGGACGGTTCCCCGTCGGGCTTCCAGCCGGACCCCGACCAGTTCCACATCTACACCGGCAAGTGATCGATCGCCGGTGATCCCGGCGTAGCAGCTCCGCACAACCCGGGGCGGGCACCGATTCGGTGCCCGCCCCGGTCGCGTGTGAGGGCGCGCTGACGAGGAGGCGTGCCGAAGCGCGCGCCGGCGGGGCGCGTAGGGGGCCCGCTGGGGGCGCCGGAGGCCGGGTCGGTCAGCCGGCGAGGAAGAGCGGGGTCGACTGCTGCTGGGCCGCCTCGTGCTCCTGCACTACCTGCATCAGCATGTCGAGCGGGACCGTCGTGAGTCGGCGGCGCTCGATGTCGGCGACGATCGCCGGCCACTGGTCCGGGTGGGAACGCAGATAGCGGCGAATGAACGCGGTGACGCTCCGGCGCAATTGCCGCAGGGCGACCGCGTGCCACTCCTCGGTCGGGTGCAATTCCTCGAGCCGCTCGAGGATGTCCAGCCGCTGGGTGACGTTGAAGTCGTAGGACGGGGCCTGGCGCGACATCGATCCGGGGACCACGGCGCGGTAGTACGTCGCGTTCGCGTCCAACGGACAAATGCGGATCTTCAGCGGGTGCCGCATGAAGAACCGGATGTAGAAGGCGATGTCCTCGCCATTGCGGAGTTCGGGGTCGAATCCGATCTCGCGCGCCAGCGCCGTCGGCAGCATCTTGCCGACGCTGTAGGTCAGCGCGACCGGAATTTCGCTGATGTGCAGCGTGCGGCCCGCGAGTTCGAGCTGGCGCGACATCCGCGTGTCGAAGTTCGGGGCGACGCCGGCGCCGTGGACGTCGGCGAGGTGGGCCAGGCCGACCGTGTCCGGCGCGCTGCAGGTCAGGAGGCCCTCGAGGTAGCCCGGCGAGACGGTGTCGTCGTCGTCCACGAAGGTCACGTAGCGGCCGCGGGCCATCGCCATGCCGGCGTTCCGGGCGCGGCCGAGACCGAGAGCGGAGTACGACAGGTGGCGAATGATCAGATCCGGATGATCTTCACGAATCTCGTTGATCACCTTGATCGTGTGGTGCCGCGAGCCGTTGAGAACGACGACGATCTCGAAACGCGACTGGGGAAGCGTCTGCGCGGCCAGAGCGCGCAACATGCCGCCGATCTTGGTGGCCCCTTGATAGCTGCCAATGATCACAGAAACGTCGAGTTCGCCTGCAGAAACCCGATCGTTATGATCGAATAGCGGGAGAGCGTGGGAGATCAATTCGATACCTCCCTCACTCGAGGCCGCCCTTCTGACGGCAATACCGGCCGAATACTAGCGTGAAAGTCACCGGATCCCGATCCGCTAATCTGTCGGGATGCTCACAGCGCTACCCACTTCAGCGTGACTACAACCCCGTCCGCCGTGCGCACACTTCCTTCCCTGCCGGGCCGAGCGCTGGTCATCGCGCCGACGATTGAGCGGGCCGCTGCCTTCGCCACGGGGTTCGACGACGTCATCGCCGCCACCCCGGACGAGTTGAGTGACGTTCTGGCAACGGAATGCCACGACCTGGCCGTGGTGGGTATTGCCGGCTTTCCCGCCCGCGGGGGGCAGTTGGCGGGCATCGTCCGGCACGTTCTGGACGGGTGCCCCGGCAATGTCCAGATTGTCCTGGATGTGGCGGGTTCGCTCCAGACACAATTGAGCGACAACAGCGATGCGCTCCGTGGCTTAACCGTTACCGAAGGGCTCACCATCGCCGGCGTGCCGTGCCTGCGGTTCGAGCGGGCGCCGCTGCGGGAATCGGTCCCGGACGTGAGCGCGCTGCTGGCCGAGGTCGACGTTCCGGCGGTCCCTGCGGCGACGATGCTGGAGCTGCGGGCCGAGATCGCGCACCTGCGCACCGCGCTGACGTCCGCCCAGGAGCAGCTGCGGGCTCACGAGACGGCCGGCGCCCCCTCGCCGCCGGCGGGGAACGGGCTGCTGAGCCGGGGCGGCCGGATGCTGCTGGCGTGCGCCGGGGCCATCGTCGTCGTCGCGGCGCTGGTCCTCGGCGTCACCGACGCCTCGTACGTCGAGGTGGTCCTGTCCGCCGTCGGCGCCCTGGTGCTCCTGCAGCTCGTGTACGGCTGGCGCGGCGTCGAGCGCGGGCGCACGAACATCGCCAAGGTCGGCCAGGACCTGTTCACGGTCCGCCAGCAGATCGTCGAGCTCCAAAAGGTGATCGGCGGGCTGAACTCGCGGCTGCAGCAGATGGAGAACAACCTCGCCGTCGCGACCGCCACCTCGGCCGACACGGCGCACGCGGTGGCCACCGTGCAGGAGCGGCTGCGCGGCGGCCTGCCGCCGCTGGCGAACTGATCGGTCGGCCGAACCAGGAGCCCGGTGCCCTAGCATCCACTGCGATGAGCGCCTGGGTGGGTCGAGACGTCCTCGTGACGGGTGGTTGCGGGTTCATCGGCTCGCACCTGGTGGAGGCGCTCCTGGCGGCCGGCGCGCGGGTGCGTGTCCTCGACCTCTACAACGCGGCCAACTCGCGTGGGTTCCTGGAGGGGCTGTCGCACCCGGACCTGGACATTCGGCTCGGTGACGTCTCCGACCAGGAGTTCACGCGGGACGTCGTCGCCGGCTGCGACACGGTCTTCCACCTCGCCGCGCTGATCGGGATTCCCTACTCCTACGTGGCGCCCGGCCACTATGTTCGGGTCAACATCGGCGGGACGCTGGCGGTGCTCGAGGCCGTCCGACGCGAAGGGGTGCGACGGTTGATCCACACCTCGACCTCCGAGACGTACGGCACGGCGCAGTACACGCCGATCGACGAGAAGCACCCCGCCGTCGCGCAGTCGCCCTACGCGGCGACCAAGGTGGCCGCGGACCAGCTCGCCGGCAGCTACCACCGCTCGTTCGACGTCCCGGTCGTGACCATCCGTCCGTTCAACACCTACGGACCGCGCCAGTCGATGCGGGCGGTGCTCCCGACGGTGATGGCGCAGGCGCTGTACGCGGACGAGGTCAAGGTCGGCTCGGTCGAGCCGCGCCGGGACATGACCTACGTGTCCGACACCGTCAACGGATTCCTGCTGGCCGGGGCGGCGGAGGGCCTGGAGGGCGAGGTCTACAACCTCGGCACCGGCGTCGCGTACAGCGTGGGCGAGATGATCGAGATGGTGTTCGAGGTGACCGGGGAGCGGAAGCCGGTGCGGACCGACAGCGAGCGGGTCCGGCCCGAGCGCAGCGAGGTCGACGAGCTGCTGTCCGACTTCAGCCGGGCTCAGGACTCGTTCGGTTTCGCCCCGCAGGTCTCGCTCCTGGAGGGGCTGCGCCGGCTGCGCGACCACGTCGCGGAGAGCCGGCCCACCGACCCGACGAGCTACACGGTCTGACGATGCGTGCCTTCGTCCTGGCCGGCGGCCTCGGTAATCGCCTGCGTCCGCTCACCATCGTCATCCCGAAGCCGCTGGTGCCCGTCGGGGAGTTCTCGATCATCGAGATTCTCGCGAAGCAGCTGGCTGCGCAGGGCTTCGACCGCATGACGATCGCCGTGGGGCACCTCGCCTCGCTGATCCACGCGTACTGCGGCGACGGCAAGGCCTGGGGCATCGAGATCGACTACGTGCACGAGGACGAGCCGCTCGGGACGGCCGGCTGCCTCTCGCTCGTCGAGGACCTCACCGACGACCGTGTGCTCGTGCTCAACGGCGACATCCTCACCAACGTGAACTTCGCCGAGGCGTACCGCGCGCACGACCCGGCCGACGGGGCGACGATCTTCGCCAACCAGCGGTCGGTCGCCGTCGACTACGGCGTGCTCGAGAGCGACGGCGACGGCTACCTCGCCGAGTACATCGAGAAGCCGAAGCTCTCCTACGCGGTGAGCATGGGCATCTACGTGATCTCGGCGAACGTCATCTCGGAGTTCGTTCCGCCGGGGCAGCGTCTCGACATGCCGGATCTGATGCGGGCTCTGATGAAGTCCGGGCGGCGTGTGCGGGTCGTCCCGAGCGACGCGTACTGGCTCGACCTCGGCGCGATGGACGACCTGAACGCGGCGACGGAACGCTTCAACGAGGATCCCTCGTTCTTTCTCCCGTGAGAGTGCTCGTGACCGGCGCGGGCGGGATGCTCGGCCGGCACCTCGTCCCCGTGCTCCGGGAGCGCGGCCACGAGGTGGTCGCGGCCGACCGGTCGGACGGCGACCTCGGCGAGCCCGCCGCCGCCCGGCGGGTCGTGCAGGACGCGGCGCCCGAGGCCGTCGTCCACCTGGCGGGCGGGCCGGGGGACCGACCGGAGGAGTTGCGCTACGCGAACGTCGAGACGGTCCGGAACGTACTCATCGCCGCCGGGGAGACCGGGCGTCCGCACGTCGTCGTGCTCGGCTCGGCCGCGGAGTACGGCGACGGGGACCCGGCGGGCGGGCTGATCGGGGAGGACGCCCCGCTGCGCCCGGTGACCGAGTACGGCCGGGCCAAGGTGGCGGCGACGGTGCTCGCGACGGAGCTCGCGGCGGACCTCGGAATCCCGCTGACCGTTGCGCGGCCGTTCAACGTGGTCTGCGCGCGGCCGCCGGCGCGCACGCCGTTGGGCAACCTGAGCTCGCAGCTGCTCGCGCAGGACGGCCCGGAGCGTCTCGTGCGGTGCGGGCGCCTGGACGTGGTCCGCGACTTCGTGCCGGCGACCTTCGTGGCGGAGGCGCTCGCGGCGCTCGTGGCGGACCGGCACCTCGGCGTCCACAACGTCTGCTCGGGGGTCGGGACGACTCCGGGCGACGTCCTCGCCGCGATGGGTGCCCGGCTGGGCGTCGCGGTCCGGGTGGAGCCGGTGCCCGAACTCGTGGCCCTGCCGGCCGCCGACCGCGTCGTGGGGGACCCCGGGCGCCTGGATGCCCTCGGCGTGCGGTGCCGGCCGACGAGCCGCGATTTGGCGGCGTTGTGCCTCGGGGGCGCGGGGGCCTAGCCCGGGCGCGCGACCCAGGGGTGCGGCAGGGCGTCGAGCTGGGGCGGCGGGGCGAACCCGGCGGCGCGGGGGACCTCGGCGTCGAGCCAGAACTGCGAGCCCGTCGCCGGCATCCAGGTGTGCCCCTGGCCCCGGTAGTACAGGAAGCCGAGGTCGTGGATGCCGTAGATCCAGCCGCCGGACTCGCGGACCGCGCGGATCAGGTGGGCGTCCTCGCCGACGGGGACCGCCGGCCAGCCACCGAGGGCGGTGAGGTCGTCGCGGGCGAGCAGCATCGTGCCGCCGTGGACCCAGGTGGCCGCGGCCTCGGTCGGGTTCTTCGTCCAGCGGAGCGTGGCGTCGGCGTCCGCGACGTAGAGGTGGTAGCCGCTCGACCCCACCAGCGTCGCCCCGCTGTGGGCGTGGGCCTGGACCAGGTCGGTCACGTGGTGGACTCCGTACCAGTCGTCGTCGTCCATCTTCGTGACGAGCCGCCCGCTGCAGCGGGCGAGCCCGGTCTGCAGGGCGCGCCCGAACACGACGTCCGCGGGGACCTCGACCACGGTCAGCGGGCGGGTGAGCGCGGCGGCCGCGGCGGTGACCGCCGGATGGTCTGCGGCCGCGCCGTGCAGGACGAGGACGACCTCAAGGCGCGGCCAGTCCTGGCGCTCGACCTGCGCCAGCGCGAACGACAGCAGATCGGGGCGGCGGGTCGCGAGGACGACGCTGACGGTGGGCCCGGCGTCGCCCTGGCGGGCCCGCCAGTACGCGTCGGGGGAGAAGCGCCCGAGCGCGGTGCGGCGGGTCGACACGGACCAGGCCTCGCGGGCGAGCGGATCCTCGAGCTGGCTCGGCGTCAGATCGCGCAGCCGGGCGGCGAGGTCGGGCCCGAGTTCCTCGTCGAGGTCGGCCGTCAGGTGGGGGGCGCAGACCGGGACGCCCGCGCAGCTCAGCTGGGAAAGCACGCGGGACAGACCGGGTGCGGAGGCGTCGGCGACGCGGACGGCGGCGAACTCCCGCAGCGACCGGATGTGATTCTCCGTCAGACCGACTAGGGGATCCAGCGTGCCCAGGGTGCCGGCGGGGCCCTGCAGGAGCAGCCCGTCCGGGGCGGCGACGAGCTCCGCGAACCCGGCGGCGTCGGGCCGGAACCCGGCGGGGGAGCAGAACGCGGTGTCGACCGGGGGCAGGCCGGTCTGCTCCCGCCTCAGCACGAGGTCGGGCGGCGGGAGCGGGTCGGCCGGGTCGGGCTCCCGGGCGAGCGGGACGTGCGGGAGGCCCGTGGTCCAGGACAGGGCCGCCGGGTCCGCGACGGCGGCGCGGAGACCGGGCGCGCCGTGGCGGCGACCGATCTCCTCGACCGGGGACAGGCAGGCCCGGACGAGGGCGGCGACCGCGGCCGGCTTCGCGAGCTCGACCTCGACCTGGAGCGGCTTGCGGGTCAGGAGGGCGCTCGCGACCGGGCGGTTGCCGACGAGCGCCGGTGGGCGCAGGGCCCGGGGCCGGTCGGTCCGGGCGACGGCGACGCGCAGCCGGGGGGTGCGGCCGGCGTGGACGAGCCAGGGCAGCGCCCGTCGGAGCTCAGCCAGGGACCCGGCGCGAATCTCCACCTCCGCCCAGTCCTGGGCGTGCGCGGGACCGAGGGCCAGGAGCTCGACGGCCGTCCACCCCTCGTCGGCAGGAGGCGTGGCACTCAGGCCGACCAGGAGTTTCGGGTCGGCGGACGGGGCGGCCGGCGGATCGACCGGCGGGGCGGAACGTCGGACCTTGTCCGCCACGGAGCGGAACCGGGCCATGGGCAAACCCTAGGACACGGACACCCCTCCGGACGGGTACGGCGGGACTCGTCCGGACGGTTGGACATCTCACCCATGCGGGCCATTTCGGGCCGCCGCTCTGGCGTCGAAGGCCCAGGCTTGTCACAGTCGGGGAAAGGCGCCGTCCGACCAGCGTCTTTCGTACTCTGAGACCGCACCGGGGGAGCCCCGGTTTCGTTCCGAAAGGGCCCCCCTGTCATGAAGCGATCGCTCGTCGGCGCCGCCACCGCCGGTGCCCTGGCGCTCACCGGCGCTCTGTCCCTGGCCACGGTCGGCGGCGCGTCCGCCGGTGAGACCGCGCCGCAGCAGCAGACCGTGACGGCCAAGCCCGGCCAGAGCGCGGCGGTCGAGACCACCGCGGCGAAGAAGTGGAAGCTGGTCTTCAGCGACAACTTCTCCGGCAGCAAGCTCTCGTCGAAGTGGTACACGTACCCGACCGGTCCGTGGGCCGGCCGCAGCTGCGCGACCGCCACGCCCGCCATGGCGAAGCCGAAGAAGGGCAAGCTCCACGTGCGGGCGACCGTCAACAAGAGCAGGTCCGGCACGTCGAAGTGCAAGAAGTTCTTCTACAACGGCCAGATCGCGTCGAAGCAGGCGTTCCGCTACGGCAAGTTCGAGGCCCGGATCAAGTACCAGTCCTCGCCCGGCGTGGGCGGCGCGTTCTGGCTGCTGCCGGGCAAGGAGGCCCCGACCGACGTCTCGCCGAGCAACCCGGCGGCCTACCGCGGCGGCGAGGTCGACATCGCCGAGTACTTCGGTGACCGCTACAAGCCGGTCGGCAGCATGTACCACTTCGTGTACTGGCCGAAGCAGACCTCGGGCGGCATCAAGACCATCAAGACGGGTGGTCCGCAGCCGGGCTCGAAGAAGGCGCTGAAGGGCAAACTGCCCTCGAAGGGTTTCCACACCTACACGCTGGAGTGGACCCCCACCAAGTACGTCTTCAAGATCGACGGCAAGGTGACGGCCACGATCAAGCAGGGCGTGTCGAAGCGGAAGCAGTTCGTGCTGTTCAGCATGCTGACGTCCGACTGGATGCTTCCGTTGCAGAAGAGCAACTCGATGCCGGCGACGATGCAGGTCGACTGGGTGAAGGTCTACCAGAAGAAGTGATCATCTGCCTCTAGGCTGACCCGCAACTCTCGGGGAGGCAAAGGGTGAAGGTCAGGGCTTCCGGGCTGTTCGTCGTACTGCTGCTGCTCCTCGGCCTCGCCGCCTGCGGCGGCGGGGACGACGAGAAGACGGCGGTGGGCGAGGGCCCGCCGCTCGGGGTCTCGGTGGAGCCGCGCAAGCCGCTCGCCGGCGAGACCGTGGCCATCACCGGCAAGGCCGGTCCGGCCGGGCGTTCGGTCAATCTCGAGCGCCTGGCGGGGTCGGCGTGGGAGCAGGTGGAGTCAACCTCCTCGGGCGAGGACAGCAGTTTCCGCTTCCAGGTCGAGCCCGGGTCCGAGCCGGTCACCTATCGGGTCGTCGCGGTCAGCACCGGCTCGAACAAGACGCGGATCTCCGAGCAGGTCGAGCTGCGGACCTACGACAGCGGCGGCACGCTGCTGATCCGTCCCGCGATCGGGCTGCGCCCCGACGGCAAGACCGAGCTGCTGCCCGGCGTCGCCGCGTTCACCCCGTCCCGCACGGGTGCACCGGTGGTCGTCGAGAGCCGGAGCAAGGGCGGGTCGTGGGCGGAGGTGGCCTCGGGGGAGCAGGACGAGAACGGCGAGTTCGCGTTCCGGCTGCCGGCGTCCGCGGACGCCGACACCGAGTACCGGGCCCGCAGCGAGGGCGAGGACGGGGCCGAGGAGCTCGTCACCGCCGTCGTCCGCGGCACGCCGTGGAAGTTCGTGTGGGGCGACGAGTTCGACGGCACCGAGCTGCAGTCGCACTGGCGGATGTGGACCTCCTACCGGCCCTGCACGGTCAACGACCCGTCGCAGAACAAGGTCAAGGGTGGCGTCCTGGAGATGTTCGCCAGCTGGGACACCTCGAAGAAGCCGCTCAAGACCGAGAAGTGCAAGGACGGCCAGTTCCTCACGAGCCAGATCGGCACCGACCAGACGAAGAACTTCACCTACGGCATCTTCGCCGCGCGGATGAAGGTGCACCCGAACGACGGCGTGCACTCGGCATTCTGGCTGTACCCGGCGCCCGGCACCGGCCCCGCCAGCCCCGCGCCGGACGACCCGGCGGAGAAGGGCGCGGAGGTCGACATCGTCGAGTACTTCGGCGACGACTTCGGCAACGGCGACTACCACAGCTACGTCTACTGGCCGCGCCGCGAGGCCGACGGGACGATCACCAACGTCAAGACCGGCGGCGGACAGAAGAGCGGCCAGCTGCTGCCGAAGGGCCGGTACCCGTCGGACGACTGGCACATCTACTCGGTGGAGTGGACCCCGACGGAGTACATCTTCCGGATGGACGGCATCGAGACGTCCCGCGTCAAGACCGGCATCTCCCACCGGGAGCAGGCGATCATCCTGAGCATGCTCGCCTCCGCGTGGGAGACCCCCCGCCTGGAGGACGACAGCCTCCCGACGAGCATGCAGGTCGACTGGGTCCGGGTCTGGCAGCGGGACGAGAAGCCCGCCCGGTAGGGTCTGGCGTTCAATGACGTCTGCAGCTGCCGACCGGTCCGGCCCGCCGCGCTTCTCGATCGTCTCGGCGGTGTACGACGTCGCTCCGTATCTCGACGACTTCATCGCGTCGATCGAGGCGCAGAGCTTCCCGCTCGACCGGATCGAGATTCTCGCGGTCGACGACGGCTCGACGGACGACTCGCTCGCCCGGCTCCGGGCGTGGAGCGAGCGTCGACCCGGCCTGGTCACGGTGCTGACCAAGCCGAACGGCGGCCAGGCCTCCGCCCGGAACCTGGGCATGCGCCAGGCCCAGGGGGAGTGGGTCACCTTCACCGACCCGGACGACATGATCGAACCGGGATACCTGACCGCGGTCGACGAATTCCTGCGGAAGAACCCGGACACCGACCTGGTGGGCTGCCGCCGCATCCTGTACTGGGACTCGACCAAGGAGACGTCCGAGCACCCGCTGGAGCACCACTTCGCGCTCGGTGACCGCGTGGTCGACCTCGACGAGTCGCCCACGCTGTTCTACGCCAGCGCCCCCTGCGCCTTCGTGCCGCTCGCCCGGGTGCGCGACCTCGGGATCGAGTTCGACGAGGAGCTCAAGCCGAGCTTCGAGGACGCCCACATGCTCGGGCGCTACCTGCTGGCGCTGCCGGCCCCCCGGGTCGGCTTCCTCGCCTCGGCGGACTATCTCTACCGGCGCCGCGGTGACTCGACGTCCGAGGGCAGCTTCACCGACACCGGGCGCTACACGACCGTGCCGCGGCGGGGATACCTCGACCTGTTGCGCCGCGGCGCCGAGCGGCGCGGCGGAGTGCCGGCCTGGGTCCAGAACCTGGTCATCTACGACCTGTCGTGGAGCCTCGCCTACCAGGACCGCGCGGCCGGCGCCGGTGGCGGGCCACGGGGGGCGGTCGCGGAGGAGTTCCACGACCTGCTCGCGGAGATCACGACGCATCTCGACCCGGACGTCATCGCCAACTTCAACGCCCGCACCATCCCGTACATCTGGCGCGAGATCCTGGCCCACGGGTACGGCCCGCCGGGGTGGCGCCCCCAGGGCGTCGTGCGCGATCGGCGTGACCGGGCGGCACAGCTGGACCGGGTTCGCTACCGGTACACCGGCGATCTCCCGGCCGAGGAGTTCGTCGTCGACGGCGTCCGCGTGGAGCCGCTGCACTCGAAGTCCCGGGACCTGGACTACTTCGAGCGTCTCGTGCTGCGCGAGCGGATCGCCTGGGTCCCGCGGGGGAATCTGACCGCGTCGCTGGACGGCGTGCCGGTTGAGGTCTGGCCCTCCGACCCGCGCCCGCCGTTCCGTGACAAGCCGCCGGGCTGGGTCAAGCCGAAGAAGCAGAAACGACAGGACTCCAGGCAGGACCGCTTGCTGCGGCGGTTCGCGCGGACTCGCGTGGCGCGGCACTACCTGCGCCACGCGTGGGTCCTGATCGACCGCGTCCACGACGCGGACGACAGCGCCGAGCACCTGTTCCACTGGATCCGGAAGAACCGGCCGAAGACCAACGCCTGGTTCGTCATCGAGAAGGGGACGCCGGACCACAAGCGACTGAAGTCCCAGGGCATCCGCCGGGTGGTCCCGTACGACTCGCTGCTCTGGAAGCTGTTGATGCTCAACTGCGAGCACCTCATCTCCTCGCACGCCGACGCCGCCATCACGAACCCGCCGGGGCTCAAGACGCTGATCCCGTCGCCGAAGTGGCGCTACAGCTTCCTCAATCACGGCGTCATCAAGGACGACCTCTCCGCCTGGCTCAACCCCAAGAACGCGGAGATCTTCGTGACGAGCACGCCGGGGGAGTACGAGTCGATCTGCGGTGAGGGAACGCGCTACGTCTACACGTCGAAGGAGACCGTCCTCTCCGGGATGCCGCGGTTCGACAAGGTGCGGGAGGTCGGGCTGCGTTTCCCTCCGGAGCAGCGCGACCTGATCCTGATCGCCCCGACCTGGCGGAATTGGCTCGTCGCCCCGCTGGCCCCCGGGTCGCAGCGGCGCAAGCTCGTGGACGGCTTCACCGAGACCGAGTTCGTGAAGCAGTGGCGCGCCGTCCTGTGCGCGCCGGACTTGGGAGAACTGGCCGAACGTCACGGGCTGACCGTCGCCACGCTGCTCCACCCCAACCTCCAGGCCGTGCGCGAGGAACTCGAGTTGCCCTCCTACGTGACGTCGTTCGGGTTCGTCGGCCACGACGTCCGTGAGCTGTTCGCGCGGTCGCGGGTGGTGGTCACCGACTACTCCTCGATGGCCTTCAACGCCGCGTACATCGACCGACCGGTCGTGTACTTCCAGTTCGACCACGAGGCGATGTTCGGCGGGGCGCACGTGGGACGCGGCGGCTACTTCAAGTACGAGCGGGACGGCTACGGACCCGTGACCTACGAGGCCGACCGCGCACTGGCGGCGATCCGCGAGGTCGTCGACCGCGGGCCGGAGCCGGCGGAGGAGTACCGGCAGCGGATCGCGGAAGCGTTCCCTCAGCGCGACGGCCGGTGCAGCGAGCGGTTGTACGAGGCGATCGTGGCTTCCGCTCGGCCGGTCGGGGCGTCTGGCACAGTGTCGGCGGGTCCGGTCCGACCGAACCCGGCCTAGGCCGGGAACCGCGAAACGAGGGGTGCGATGTCGAAGGTCGCCTTCATCACCGGCGTGACCGGTCAGGACGGCGGGCACCTCGCCGGCCTGCTGCTGGGCAAGGGCTATCGGGTCGTCGGCATGGTCCGGGGTCAGATGGAGCCCAGCCACCCGCGGTACCGGCAGATCCAGGAGGACCTTCCGGGCGTGGAACTCGTCCTCGCCGACCTGCTTGATCCCGCTGCGCTGGTCCGCGCGCTGTCCACCGTGCGGCCGGACGAGGTCTACAACCTGGCGGCCATCAGCCACGTGGGGTACTCGTTCCACAACCCCGTCCTGACCCACCAGGTCACGGGCGGCGGCGTCCTCAACATGCTCGAGGCCATTCGTGCCGCCGGTCTCGCGGACACGGCGCGCTTCTACCAGGCGTCGACCTCCGAGATGTTCGGCGGCCTCGACTACAACCGGCCGAGCCAGGGGTACGACGAGACCGCGTTGTTCCACCCGCGCAGCCCGTACGGCGTCGCCAAGCTCTACGGCCACTGGATCACCTGTAACTACCGCGAGAGCTACGGGATGCACGCGAGCAGCGGGATCCTGTTCAACCACGAGGGCGAGCGACGGGGTCCCGAGTTCGTCACGCGGAAGATCAGTCAGGCCGCCGCCCGGATCAGCCTGGGCAAGCAGCACGTGCTGGAACTCGGCAACCTGTCCGCGAAGCGGGACTGGGGCTACGCCGGCGACTACGTCGAGGGCATGTGGCTGATGCTCCAGCAGGACGAGCCCGGCGACTACGTCCTCGGGACCGGCGAGGCTCATACCATCCGCGAGTTCTGCGGGCTCGCCTTCGCCGAGGTCGGCATCGAGTTGGAGTGGCGCGGCGAGGGGCCGGACGAGACGGGCGTGAACCGAGCCTCGGGAACGACCGTGATCCGCGTCAATCCAGCGTTCTTCCGCCCGGCCGAGGTCGACATCCTGCTCGCCGATCCCAGCAAGGCCGAGCGTGTGCTCGGGTGGAAGCGGCGGGTCGACTTCTCGGGGCTGGTGAAACTGATGGTGGCTCACGACCTCGAGGTGGAACGCGCCGGGGTGCGCGGGTAAGGACACCACCCAGTGCTCAACACCTCAGGACCACAAGGCACGTCGGCGACTCGCGCGCTGGTCACCGGTGCGAACGGCTTCGTGGGGCATCACGTCGTCGCCCAGTTGGTCGACCGTGGCTGCGGTGTGATCGCCGTGTCCCGGCAGGACAGGGCCGACCCCGCCATTGCGGACCTGATCGACGCGTACGTCTCGTGCGACGTGGCCGACCTCGAGCAGGTGCGTTCCCTGCCGCTGGGCGACGTCGGGGCGGTCATCAACCTCGCCGGCCTGGCCGCGGTCGGGCCGTCCTTCGACCAGTCCGAGGAGTACCTGCGGGTCAACGTCGACGTGCTCGACACCCTCTGCACGGCACTGTCGGACCAGAAGCTCGACGACGTGCGCGTCATCGCCGTCAGTTCAGGTGCCGTCTACCGGGCGGGGCAGTCCATGCCCCTGTCGGAGGAGGGCGCTGTCGACCCGGGATCCTCGCCCTATGCCGCGAGCAAGATCGCGATGGAGGAGCGGGCGCTGGCGCACCGGACGAACGGGCTGGACTGCGTCGTGGTCCGGCCGTTCAACCACATCGGGCCCGGGCAGAGTCGAGGCTTCCTGGTGCCGGACCTCGCGCACTCGGCGGCCGAGGCCCGCCGCGCCGGCCGGCCCATGCGCGTCGGCACGTTGACGACCCGGCGTGACTACACGGACGTGCGGGACGTCGCGCGTGCCTACATCGAGCTCGCCGAAGCTCCGACGTTGCCGGACGCGGTCTACAACGTCTGCAGCGGCGCCTCGGTCAGCGGCGAGGAAATTCTGGCCATGGTGCTCGACGCGCTGGGCTGGGACGACCTCCCGACCGAGTCCGACCCGAGCCGGGTCCGGCCGACCGACAACCCCGACGTGGTCGGTGACAATCGGCGTCTCGCCCGGGCCACGGGATGGGCCCCAACCATCCCGGTACGTAGATCCATCGAGGAGTTCGTGAGCGCCCTGCCGGGGGAGTTACCGTAACGACCTTCAGCGCCTGGTTGCAGGTGCGGAGCGCGAGTGCACGGAGGGTGGGCGCAGTGGATTACGAGATCTCGTATGCGCAGAACGGCGAGGACATCCTGCTCGCGGCGTTCTTCCACGGCGTGTCCGCCGGCCGGTACGTGGACCTCGGAGCGAACGACCCGTTCATCGACTCCGTGACCAAGCGTTTCTACGACCTCGGATGGCGCGGGGTCAACATCGAGCCGATCCGGCGCCACCACGAGGCGCTGACGAAAGACCGACCGAACGACGTGAATCTCTGCGTCGGCGTGTCGAACGCTCCGGGGCGCGTGCAGTTCCGGGAGTACCTGGGTGACGGGCTGTCGACCTTCTCCCCGCAGATGGTCGACCAGCGCGCCGGGGAGCCCGGGGAGGTCACGTCGAACTACTGGGACTACGAGGTGGAGGTGCGCACGTTGCGTGACGTCCTCGCCGAGGCGGACCTCCCGCAGATCAACTTCATGAAGGTCGACGTCGAGGGCTTGGAGTACGAGGCACTCGAAGGCAACGACTGGGACCGCTTCCGCCCGGAGGTCATCTGCATCGAGGCCAACCACGTCTTTCGCGACTGGCGGACCTTGCTCCGGGAAGCGCGCTACCAGCTCGAATTCTTCGACGGGCTCAACGAGTACTGGGTGGCCGAAGAGGCCGCGCACCGGACGGCGACCTTTCGCGAGAAGTACGTTCCGGTCGCACTCAGCCGGCCGGTGGTCAAGTACCCCGTCCACCTGATGATGAACAAGTACATCGACCGGATCCAGCTCCTCGAGCGCCGTCTCGCCTCGCTCGAAGCGACCCTGCGCTCGACCCGCGCCGGCAACCGGGCACTTGTGACCAAGTTGAAGTCCGCCGAGCGGCGCGCAGAGGCGGCCGAGGCGACGCAGGTCGGTCTGCGGGACGTGGCGAACAGCGTGGACCGTTACGCCGAGGACCGCCTCCAGCACTGGCGGGACGCGTCACGCCGGGCACGCCTCCGCCGACTGGAGTCGCGGGCCTACGCGGGTCGGCAACCGGCAGAACTCCTGGACGGGATACAGGCAACTGACCGCTCCGTGTTCACCAACGAGGTTCGGTCATCCGGCCTCTCGGCGGTGGCGTGGCGCGGATACCGGAAGGGAAAGCAGTTGGCTCGTCAGGTGGCGCGGCGGTCGTCCGCACCGGGGCACGGAGCGGGACGGCGGAAGTGAACAGCCTGGGGAGTGCGTCGACCCTGGTCATCGACGCTCAGGTGCTCCAGACCGACACGTGGCACCGCGGCATCGGCAAGTACAGCTTCGAACTGCTCGCGCACGCCTGTGCCGCGCTGCCGCACGAGCGTGTGATCCTGCTGCTGAACCGTGCAGTTCCACTCGGGCGGGACCGGCGCGATGCAATCGCATTCCGCCTCCCGGGGGTGGAGGTCGTCGAGGCCGATCTGGCCCTGCCGTACGAGATCGGCGATCCGGCTGCGCGCAAGGCCAACGGCCCGCGACTCGACGCGTTGTTGCGCGAGCTGGGCGCCCAGGGCGCGGACTACCTGATCCTTGCTCCCTTCCCGGGGGGCATGAACTACGCCAGCGTCTTCCCCACCTCGGCCGCCGGTCGGCGGATGTGCGTGGTCTACGACCTCATCCCGCTCCTGCTGCACGAGCGGTACCTGACCACGCCGGAGCACAGACGGTCCTACCTGATCAACTACCGGACGGTTCTTGAAGCGGACCTGATCTTCACGATCTCCCAGACGGTTGCCGACGACCTCGCGGTGCATCTCGGGATACCGGCAGAACGCCTGATCAACATCAGCGGCGCGGCGATCGGTCGCCGCGAGGTTGCGCCGGTGCCGCCGGATCTGCCGGGCGTCGGCCGCTTCGTGCTCATGCCGACCGGCCAGGACCACCGCAAGAACAACGTGCGCGGCGTCCAGGGATTCGAGATCGTCCGGGCCGGGAGCCCGTTCCCGCTCTCCCTGGTGCTGACCTCGCGGTACACAGCCCAGGCGCGCACCTCACTCATGGAGCGCTCCGAGGGACTGGTCTTCGTCGGAAATGTCTCCGAGGCGGAGATGTCGTGGCTGTTCCGGAACGCGGAGGCCGTGCTCTTCCCGTCGGAGATCGAGGGCCTCGGCCTCCCCGTCCTGGAAGGCGTCGAAGCCGGCGTCCCCGTGGTGTGTTCCGACATCAGCGCCTTTCGCGAGATGTCCGCCGACGCGTTCCACTACTTCGAGCCGAAGGCGCCCGACGACATTGCCCGTGCACTTCGTGAAGCGCTCGAGGCGACGCCCGAGGAGCGCGCGCGGCGCACCGCGTCCTACCCGGAGATCATCGAGCGGTTCAGTTGGCAACAGACCGCGACGATGTTGACCGATGGGCTCGCAAGCTCCCGCGCGCGTTCCACCGTCCGTGCGTCGGTCACCGAGCGGCCGCGGATCGCCGTCCTCGGGCCGAACCCGCAGGGACACTCCGCCATCGGCAAGGTGATCCAGGAACTGCACCCGGCGCTCTCGGAGCGTTTCGACGTCCACTACTACCTGGAGATGCCGCGCTCGGCGAACCGGGTCCGTCCGAACTACTTCAGCCGGGTCGCCCGGTACTTCGACGTCGACCGCTTCAACGCGCAACGGCATGCTCGGTACGACGGAGTCTTCTACCACCTGGGCAACAGTCAGTTCCACGTCGCGACCGCCCGCAACGCGCTGCACCTCCCGGGGTACGCGATCGTGCACGACACGTTTCTGCCGTATCTCTTCGACGCGATGGTCGCCCAGGGCGTGATCACTCCGGAGCGGCGTGCGGCCGAGGAACGGTTGCACGCCTCGTTGGGTGCGGACCGGAGCAGCTGCCTGGCTTCGCTGATCAACAACCAGAAAGGCGTCATCGTCCATTCCGAGTATGCGAAGGAGGCGGTGATCCAGGCCTCGGTCGGCCCGGTGCCGTGTCACGTCCTCGGACTCCCGGTCGGCGTCCCTGAACTCCCGTCACACTTTCGCGGAGGTCCGGTCCGGGTCGGGCTGGCCGGCATCCTCGCCGAGATCAAAGGACTGGGAATCATCCGCCGGCTGGCACTGGACGAGCGTTTCGCGGATGTTCAGTTCGAGGTGTTCGGTCACGGCAACCGCACCCACCCTCACCTGCTGTCACTCCAGGTGTTCCCCAACGTCACCGTCACGACCAATGTCTCGGACTTCGGGTTCCAACAGCTGTTGTCCAAGCTGGACGTGCTGATCAGCTACCGGGCGGGCTACCGGGGGGAGACGTCGCTGGCCACGCTCGAGGCCATGCGGCACGGGGTCGTCAACGTCGTGCGCGGGGGCCTGGGCTGGTTCGAGGAGCTCCCCTCCGACGCCGTGGTCAAGGTGGAGTCGGAGAAGGAACTGGCCGACCGTCTCGTCGACCTGGTCGCGGACGCGGACCGGCGGCGCTCGATGGGCGCCACCGCGCAGCACTTCACCCGGGAGCGGCATTCTCACCAGCTGTACGCGTCGGGTCTCGCGGCCGCCCTCGCGGAACCTGCGCCGAGGCCGAGTCGGCACGTTCCGCTTCGTTCCTCACCGTTCGTGGCACGGGGGAGGGCCGTGGTCGCTGATGTTGCCACGCGATTCCGTCGTGTGTCGCCGTCCGTCACCGCCCCCGACCCGGCGACCGCCACCTCTCGACGTTCCGAGGAGTTGGACGTCGATCAGCTGGGCATCGCCGGTGTCCGCGACTCCGTCCCGAAAGACATCCGACGCGGCCGGACCCCGGTCCGTCGCTCGCGGGCGTGTGCGGCAGCGGAGTTCGATCAGAACTGGTTCCACCGGCAGGCCACCCGACTCGGGGAGGCCGGCAGGTGGGACCTGCACCGCAAGATCTGGGAGTGGTGCGAGATCCTCCAGGCCGCGGAGGACGCCGGCGTCCTGGAGGAGGGCCGCCGAGCGTGCGGATTTGGGGTGGGCACCGAGCCGATTCCGGCGACTCTCGCGGGGCTCGGCCTGAGCGTGTTGGCTACAGACTCACCGCGGGACGACACCGGGAACTGGTCGAACACCAACCAGTACGCGCGGGGCCTCGAATCGCTCCTCAAGGAACACGTGAATGACGCGGTCGTCCGGCGGCAGGTCGAGTTCCGTCCGTTCGACATGACCAGCGATCCGAGCGTTCTCGGCTCTTTCGACCTGGTGTGGTCCTCCTGCGTCGTCGAGCACCTGGGCTCGCCGGAGGCCGGCCTGGAATTCATCCGTCGGTCTCTCGCCATGCTCCGGCCGGGTGGGGTGGCGGTGCACACGACGGAGATGGAGTTGCGTCCCCGCAAGAAGTCGCGGGACTACGGGAACCTGGCGGTCTACACCCCCGAGGATCTGCGCGCGTTCTTGAAGGCCCTTCCGCCCGGGCACTCGTTCAACGCCACCTTCCGGATCCCGCTGTCGACCCCGGCGGACTGTCACATTTCGCCGCTGCCGTACTCGCCGCGGCTCCCGCATCTCAAACTCAGCCTGGGACAGTCGATCACGACCTCCTTCGCTCTCACTGTCGTGAAGAACCCGGAGGCATAGATGGACGCGATCGATCTCGGTGTCGACGACTTCAATCTCTTCCTGCACGCCCTCCGTACTCAGGGTCTGCAACAACTGCCGAAGGCCGACGTCGTCGTCCACGGCGGCTGCGCCGGCGAGTGGTACTTCGCCTGGTTCCGTGAGAACTACCCCGGCACTCCGTCGCGGCAGTACGGCATCGAGCTGTTCTCGCCTCCTCCGGCGAACCTGCCGGAGGAGGTCGTCTGGTTGGCCCAGAGCCTCGGTGACATGAAGGGCGTCGCCGACGGGGAGGCCCAACTCGTCTTCGGCGGCGAGGTGATCGAGCATCTCTGGCCGGACGACATCGCCGCCTTCCTGCTGGAGGCCCACCGCGTGCTGGCCAGTGGGGGTGTCCTCGCGATGGACAGCCCCAACCGGCCCGTCTGCCAGTCGCTGCAGTGGACTCACCCGGAGCACACGCTCGAGTTCTCCGTCGACGAGGTCGTCGAGATCCTCGGTCTGGCCGGCTTCGACATCGAGATGCTCCGCGGAGTGTGGCTCTGTTACGACCGCGAGCGGCACGGACTCCTGCGGTTCGACGACATGGACGGCCAGGCCCTCGACCGTGCGACTCGCATCGCGGCCGCCCCCGACAACCCGGAGGACTCCTTCGTCTGGTGGGTGCACGCCTGCCGCGCCGACCGACAGCCGGACGCGGATACGTTGCACCGACGACTGATGGAGCTCTACGGCAGTTACCGGGCCGAGCGGCTCGCCCGGCTGCGCCCGATGGCCCCGGTGGACTTCGACCGGCAGTACGGTCGCGTCGTTCGCCACGCGGGCAGTGCGCCTGGTGTGCTGTTCCACGGCCCTTACGCACCGGTGCCGGAGGGTTCGTGGGAAGTGGTCTTCCGGGTGCGCCGCGACGGGCCGCCGGCGCCCGCCGACGTCAAGATCGCTCGCGCGGAGGTCCTGGTCCTCGGGGAGGTCGTGGCGAAGCGGAACCTCAAGGGCGCCGCTTTCGACCCCGACACCGGTTGGGCCGAGGTCGCCGTGCCGTTCGAGTTCGAGACGACGCGCATGGCGGTGCAGTTTCGGCTGGTGTCGCAGGGCGTGGCTCCCCTGACCGCCCAACTGGCCGTCGAGTTGCGCCGACGCACGCGGCGCAAGCCGACCGGGCGTGCTACCCCGGTCGGGCGGCCGGAGCCCACCTTCGGCGACGTCCGTCGCTGGGTGCGCCGCCGCGCGGGTCGGTTGGCGCGCGCAACCGCTCAGCGCGTCCGGGCGGCTGCCGAGCGTCGCCGGGGCTGAGTCAGCGCGCAGCCCGGGATCGGATCTGTGCAGCGCGCCACAGCACGTAGTCCAAGCGCGTAAGTTCCTTGAGCCGCTGCCTCTGCCGGGGCGTCAGCCTGCCCAACTGGTACGGACTCTTGCCTCGGGGGCGGGTGTTGTGACGGTCGATCTGCGGTCCGCGGAATCCGCGGGCACGCGCGATCCGTCGCGCCAGGACGTCGACCTGCTCGGTGGTGCCGACGTAGGAGATTCGAGAGAGTTGGCGCAGTGCGCGCGGCAGCAGACGCGGCGACGGGGGTAGGGGCGCGAACTCGAAGGCCATGGCGCCGGCCAACGGGTGAGCCGGCTCGACAAGCTCAAACGGGTCCTCGAGGTCCGCACGCCAGGAGAGGCCCAGATAGCGGGACTGGGTGTTGTGAACCATCGCGCGCACGACCGGGTCGTCCAGCGCGCGGTCGAGGTCGCCCGCGTAGAACTGCAACCGTTCGTGGACGGGGTGGTTCTCGTCGCGGTGCACGTGCGCGAGATGAGAGGTCGCTCGTCGAAGGGGCTCGCGCAGGATGGTCACCGTGCAGGGCGGTGAATCCAGCAGTTGCAAGGGCGCGTCGGCGAGATGGCCGCGGACGAGGGCAAACGGGGTGAGGGTCGTCGGGGACGGGTCCTGACGGACCGCTGAGAGCAACTGTTCGGGGTAGATGCTCTCGTCGGCGTAGTGCTGATCAAGCCAGGCGATGAAACTCGTGCCAGCTGTCTTCGGGATGTGCCAGAAGTACAAGCGTTCCGAGTTGCGCGGGTGCCGAATTCTCCTGTCGGCCGTGGGCGACATGACGTCAGCCTATGTGCCGTGCTGAGCAGTGCGAACTGCGGTGGTCCGTTGCTCAGCGTCGACTCGTGACCCGACGTCGAATACGACGGACCACGCCGCGGACGGCGGATCTGAGATCCTGCTTCGCGGCTAGTTGGGCCTCGAGTTCCTTGCACCGTTGGCGGAGTCGCTGGTTCCGCCGTCGGAGATCCGTCATCTCCTGCGCGGCGGCCGCCTGCGCGGACTGCCCTGCGGGGCGGGCGGGAGGGGTGCTGTACACGATCGGCCCCGCGCCCACCCCGAGAATCGCCGCACTCACACGTGTCGCTCCGGCGATGTCGAGCAGGCCCAACTCGGCGGCGTCGATCGCCAGGGTGTTCGGCGTCGGGCCGAGAACCGCTGGCTTGAGCCGTGGGAGCACGCGCGGTGGCGGGTCAGGCGCCTCACGGTCGAACCAGGAAAGCAGTTCGGCGTCGTCCTGCAGCGTCGCCCGGATGACCTCGCGCTGCTGCTTTCGGACCGCGGGATCGAGCTCGGTCATGGACTCCAGGTACCGGCAGACCATCGAACGGCGGTCGTAGTCGAGGTCGGTCTCGGGGAACACGCACTGCCGCGCCCACTCGAAGGAGTCGACGACGTGGACCGGGCCCAGTCGGAGGTCCGGCACGCGGGGGTGAGCCACGATGTCGAACTCGGCGTTGAGCGACGCGAACTCATCCGCGATCGCGTTGTCACCCGACACCCGCAGGGTGGCCACTCCGTTGCTCTGACCGCCGAGTCCGGCGATGCCCATGGGGACGCCGGACGAAAGATACGTCCCGCTCAGCCACGCGAGAGCGAAACCGGAGTAGACGTCCGGATAGATGGTCGGGAACACCCGCCCGACGCGCTCGCGCAGATCCTCGACGAGATCGCGGCGGACGACCGCCGAGTAGATCATAGGCAGCAGGTCGGCTCCGGTACGGAAAGCGATGACGTCGGCGATCGCTTCCTTCCCCGAGATCTCACGCAAGGTGCGGCCCAGCGGAATGTGCAGGTAGTTCGCGTCCTCGGGCACCGCCATTGTGGGCCAGGTATAGATGCCGCGACGCCACGTAACCGCTGACGGGCGGCTGTACCGCTCGATCAGGATGGCGAGTTCGCGAAGGGCGTAGGGCATGAGTCCGTCGTCGTCGCCCACCACCGTGAGGTAGTCGCCTCGAGTCTCCGAGAGGGCGTACTCCCAGTTGGCGCTCATCGCCAGAGGTCGATCCGTGCGAAGGTAGCGAATCCGCGGGCTGTCGGCCTGATCGACCACCTCGCGCGTGGCCGGCGAGCTGTGGTTGTCGCAGACGACGATCTCGTAGTCGTCGAAGTCCTGGGCGAGGCATGTCTGGAGCGTGGACCGAAGCGTCTCCGCCCGTTCGCGGGTGGGGATGACGACGCTGAACAGCGGTCTGGAGGAGGGCGACGTCATCGAGTCACCGGACCCGACGCAGGTAGGCGGACGGCCAGTGCGTCACGCGGTCCGAGACCTCGCCCTCGTTGAAGGGGAACGACGGTTCCTCGATGACGAAGTCGGGGGTTTCGGTTGCGAAGATTCGCGCGGCCTCCTGAGGGTTGTCGGTCAACCACTCCGGTTTGCCGCGCGGGACGTCGGTCAGTTGCTGCATGAGGCCGTCGGTCGCGACGAGATAGGAGTCGGGGGATACCAACGGAGCGTAGGCGCGGAGCTCCGCCAGCACATGGTCGCGGGTGTGATTCGAGTCGAGCAGTACCAGGACCCGCTCCCCGTCCCGGACGTGGCTCCGTACCTGCTCGACGGTCTGCCGTGAAACAGCGTCACCTTCGACCAGGGTGATGCGATGAGCCAACTCGTGGCTCTCGATCGCGGTCCGATTGTGCGGGCGGATCTCGATGTCGACGCCGATGACACGTCCGGTGCCCATCGCCTCGAACAAGCTCGCGTAGAGGATGAGCGAGCCGCCGTGCGCCACACCCGTCTCGACGATCACGTCGGGCCGCAGTCGATAAATCAGTTCCTGGATCCGAACGATGTCCTCCGGTAGCTGGATGATCGGCCGGCCGAACCAGGTGAACCCGTAGGTGTACTTGAGTGCCCACCCCACGTTCACCCACTGTTCGCTCAGCAGGCGAAACGCGTCGGGGGAGTACAGCGGGTACTCCTGGACACCGTCGGCACCGCTGCAGACCAGTGTCGCGGCCTCGGTGTCGATGGTCAGACGGGTCGGCGGCACTCTCACTCCATCCAGTTCACGACACGGACTTCCGGGTCGATCGTGGAGAGGAGCCTACGGATCTCCTCCACGTAGTTCGGGTTCAGCACCACGGCGGTGGCGGCGCCGCGCGCGGCATCCGGCCCACTGATCGGGTGACCCGACCCGCCGAGGAAACGGTCCTGCTTCGCCGGATTGACGTCGATGACGCGATCGATCATCGTGCGGTGCGGGTCGACGAGATTGCAGAACGTCAGTCCTTTCGCCCCGGCACCCCAGAGCACCACCGGCCCTCCCTCGCGGAGCCGGGACAGTTGCTCCCGCCACTGGCCCACGCGATCCGGCTCGTCGCCCAGCGATCCGACGGGGTCGCGCGGCAACTGTGGGTCCTCCAGCGGCCACTCTCCCAGGGCGGCGACTGCCTCGGCCCAGAGGTACTGGCCCCCGAAGACGTGGCGGACGTCCGTCACCCGAAACCCGGCGCGGGTCAGTGCCAGACCAAGGCTGTGCGCGGTGAACAACGAACAGTGCTCGTAGAACAGATCCCAGAGGACGCTGTTCCGCAGGATCCAGTCGGCGCAAGGGGTCTCGAAGAACACGGTGGTCCGGTCGCTCACCGCAGCCGAACGGACGGTCGTCATCATCCCGACCGGATCGGCGAGGTGCTCGATCACGTGCCGACAGACGACGACGTCGGCCTCGAGATCGAGCGAGGAGTCGAAGAAGCGCGCGAGAAACCGCGCCCGACCGTCCTCACTCACCGGAGGGCCGAGATACGAGGGGTCGACACCGACCCCCTGCGCGTGACTGGCGGGGTGGTTGAGCAGCCGCCGCAGAAAGTCTCCCTTGCCGCACCCGACCTCGACGACGGTGCCGTCCGTGCGGCCGTGGTGTCGCACGATCCGGTCGACCATCGCATCGAGGTGGTCGACAAAGGCAGTCGAGTGCTGCTGGCTGTTCTCGTACTGAGGGCCGTACTCCATCAGGGCGGGATCGAACGCCGAGTTGAACAGGAAGCCGCAGCGGTCGCAGGCGCGGAAGTCGAGGTCACCGCGCCGTGCGGATCTTGCCGCCTCCAAGGTGGGATAGAGGAGGTTCTGGTGAACCGGGACGGCGAGGCGGCGCACCACGTCGGTGGCCCGGTCGTGCGAGCAGACCGGGCAGATCGACTCATTCGTCGCGGAGCTCATCATGCTTCCTCCACCACTCGACTGCGAGCTCCAACCCGACCGTCAGCGGGATCCGAGGTTGCCAGCCGACCTGATCGACCAGGACAGAGACATCCCCGACGAGTCGTGCCGGGTCATTGGTCGCGGACGGACGCGCGCCAAGGCGGAGCAAGTCCTGTCCGCCGGTCATCTCCGCCAGGTGCCGCACGACCGTCCGAACTTCCACCCCCGTGCCGGAGGCGATGTTGACGGCGCCGCTGAACCGGGATTCCAGGACGGTCATCATCGCGTCGGCCGCGTCGTCGACGTGCAGGAAGTCGCGTATCTGGGTCCCGTCCGTGCAATCGGCGCGGTGGCCGCGCAGCAGTTGGCGGGTCACGTGGGGCACAAGTCGGTCCGGATGCTCCCCGGGTCCGTAGAGGAAGAACAACCGGGCCCAGACGAGCTCGATGCCCAGGCGCTTCGCGGTGGTCGCCGCGGCTGATCCGAGCGCGACCTTGGCGGCACCGTACGGCGTTGCCGGGCGCAGCGGGGTGCTGTCCTCGCGAAGAACACCATCGCCGGTCCAGTCGTACTCCGCGCAAGTGCCGGCGAACACCGCGCGCCGTCCCCCGGCGGCAGCGAAAGTCTCCAGGAGTTCTAGGGACGCCCTGACCCACGCGAGGTTCTCCGGGCTGGTCCAGTAGACGCCGGGTGTGGCGATCCACGCGAGGTGCACAAGGTGGGTCGGTCGGACCTGCTCCATCAGGTCAACGGGTCTTCCGGTAAGCAGATCCCAGGGGTGCAGCATCGCGCCGTCGGGGACGGGCCGACCGGCGCGCGATACGACATGGACCTCGTGGCCGCGCTCGATCGCGGCCCGGATGCAGGCCGATCCGACGAAGCCGGACCCGCCGGTGACGAGCAGCCGACTCACGTCCGCAGCCCCGGTAGGGCCAGGTCGCGCTCGGAGATGACCCGGCGATCACAGGCCGGCCAGGTGATCCCGAGTACGGGGTCGTCCCAGCGGACGCCGCGGGCGAGTTCGGGCACGTAGTACTCGGACATCTCGTAACAGAGCTCGGTGTCGTCGACCAAGGTTTGGAACCCATGCGCGAAGCCCGCGGGGACGTAGGCGGCCACTCCGTTGTGCTCGGTCAGCTCGACCGCTGTCCACTGCCGGTGGGTGGGCGATTCCGGGCGGAGATCGACGATCACGTCGTAGACGGCGCCGCGGGTGCACCGCACCAACTTCGTCTCCGGGCGCGGATCGGCCTGGTAGTGGAGCCCGCGCAGCGTTCCTGCCCGGCGGTTGTAGGAGACGTTGCTCTGCACCCAGGACGCCGTCAGGCCGTGAGCGGCGAACTCGTCCACGCACCAGGCGCGCGCAAAGTGCCCGCGGTCGTCGACGTGCCGTTCGGGGGTGACCACGAACGCGCCGGGGAGTTTCGTCTCCTCAATGATCATCAGACGACAACCGGCTCCGGCACCGGGATGATGAAGCGCCCGCCCCGGTGCCGGTACTCGGCCTGCTGGGCGAGGATCTCCTCCGCGAAGTTCCACGTGAGCAGCAGCGTGTAGTCCGGCTGATCCGCCAGGAGCCGCTCCGGTGGTTCGATCAGCAGGTGGGTACCGGGGGTGTAGCGCCCCTGCTTCTGCGTGCTGCGGTCCACGACGAAATCGACCGTCTCGGCACCGATTCCGCAGTAGTTGAGCAGGGTGCTGCCCTTGGCGGAGGCGCCGTACGCGGCGATGCGTCCGCCGCCGTCCTTCAGTTCGGCGAGAAGGGACACGAGCCGGTCGCGGATGCCGGTCACCCGTGCGGCGAAGGCCTGGAAACGTTGGGCCGTCGTGAGGCCGTTTTCCAGCTCCTGCCGGAGCAACGACTGCGCAGCGGCCGACCGTGCGGGTGCCGTCGATTCATGGCCGGCGAAGAGCCGAAGCGTGCCTCCGTGGATCGGGACACGCTCGACGTCCCAGATGAGCAGACCGTGCGTGCGGAAGCAGTGATCGAGTGCCGAGAGGGAGAAGTAGCTGAGGTGCTCGTGGTAGATCGTGTCGAACTCGCAGAAGTCCAACAGATCGCCGACGTACGGGACCTCGATGACGGCGAGGCCGTTCGGCTTGAGCACCGTGTGGATGCCGCTGACGAACCCGTTCAGATCGGGGACGTGAGCGAGCACGTTGTGCGCGTGGAAGACATCGGCGGCGGGGAGTGCCTCGGCGAGCGCATGGTCGAAGAACTCCTCCTGCGTGGGAATCCCTCGCTCACGGGCCACGACGGCGATGTTGCGTGCCGGCTCGATGCCCAGCACGCCGATGCCGGCGGAGGCGTAGTTCCGAAGCAGGTAGCCGTCGTTGCTGGCCGCCTCCACGACGAGCGAGTCGCTGGTCAACTGTCGTTCTCGGACCAGACGGGCCGTCAGATCCGCTGCATGTTTAAGCATCGTGTCGGACCACGACGAGAAGTAGGGGTAGTCCCGGAACAGCGTGTCGGGAGGAACGGTCTCCGTGATCTGAGCCAGGGCACAGGTGGGACAGAAGGCCAGCTCGAGCGGGAACCGCGCCTCCGGCCGTTGAAGGTCGTCGGGTGAGAGCAGGGCATTGGCCAGCGGGGTTTCGCCGAGCGAGAGCACCGGCAACCAGTCGCCGCCGCAGGACCGGCACGCGCTCACAGCGCACCCCGGGAGGCGAAGAGGTCCTCGTACCAGGTGATGGTTCGCCGCAAGCTCTCCTCGAACTCGTAGATCGGCGACCAGCCGAGCTCCTGGCGCGCGCGCGACGCGTCGAGGGACTGCGCGGCGATCTCGTTCGAAGCCTCGCCGCGGACGTCCGGCTGGAGATCAGACCTCATCAGCCGGAGCAGGGTCGCCACGAGGTCGAGCACCGTGTACGACTCCTCGTTGGAGAAGTTGAATGCCCGACCGGCGAGGGCGCGATCCCCAGCCAGTCGCTCCGCGAGCAGCAGGTACGCGGCAGCGCCCTCGTCGACGTAGAAATAGTCGCGGACAGCTTTGCCGTCGGACCGGATGACGGGACGTTGCCCGCGCAACACCGATCGAATGGTCCCGGGAACGATGCGGTTCCAGTTGAGGTCGCCGGGTCCGAAGAAGTTGCCGCATCGCGTGATCGCGACGGGAGATTCGTAGGTCGCGGCGTACGACTGGGCAATCAGGTCGGCGCATGACTTGCTGACGTCGTACGGGTGACGGCCCTGCAAGGGCGTGTCCTCGTCGTACGGCAGTCGGTCGGACGAACCGTAGGCCTTGTCGGAGGAGGCCAGCACAATCTGGCGGACGAGCGGACTGCGCCGGCAGGCCTCCAGCACCACCCAGGTCCCGGCGATGTTGGACTCGAAGGTGGACACCGGATTGCGGTTGGCGACCGGAACAAGCGTCTGCGCGGCGAGGTGGAGCACGGTGTCGATCTCGTACTCACCGAGGATCCGCTCGATCGTCGCCTGATCTCGAATGTCGCCGGCTACGGAGGCCACGTGCTGATCCAGCCCCGAGCGGTGTAGTTCCGCGTTGGGCACGCGGTCGCGCACGAGACACACCACGTCGGCTCCGGCGTCGACGAGGCGGCGTACGACGGCTCCGCCGACCAGGCCGGTGGCGCCGGTGACCAGGGTCGGCCGGTCAGTCCAGAACCTGCTCACCGCTGAACCGTCCACGGCGGACTACCCGCTTCCCACAGCGACTCCAGGTACTGCTTGTCCCGCAGCGTGTCCATGCACTGCCAGAAGCCCTCGTGCCGATACGCAGCCAATTGACCGTCCTTCGCCAATGGCGCCAGCACATCGTGCTCGAAGTTGGTGTGATCACCCTCGATCAGGTCGAGCACCGCGGGCTCGAGCACGAAGAACCCGCCGTTGATCCAGCCTTCGCCGATCTGAGGCTTCTCCGTGAACTCACTGACGAGGTCGCCGTCGAACAGAAGACCGCCGAAGCGAGCGGGCGGGCGGACGGCGGTAACGGTCGCCAGCCGCCCGCACCGACGATGGAACGCGAGCACTTCGTCGAGGTCGACGTCGGAAACACCGTCGCCGTAGGTGAGCAGGAACGGCTCACCCGCGAGGTGCGGAGCGCACCGCCGGATGCGGCCGCCGGTGTTGGTGTCCTGGCCGGTGTCGAGGAGATGGACGAGCCAGCCCTCCGTCGCCCCGTCGTGGCGTTCGACGGTGTGCGCGTCGAGGTCGATCGTCATGCTGCCGCTCAGGCTCATCCGCTCCAGAAACCATCGTTTGACGACCTCACCGCGGTAGCCGAGGGCCACGACGAACTCGTCGTGGCCGAACGCCGCGTAGTGGCGGAGGATGTGCCACAGAATCGGACGTCCGCCGATCTCGACCATCGGCTTCGGGCGCGTCTCGGTCTCCTCGGCGAGCCTCGTTCCCAGCCCGCCCGCCAGAATCACGACCCTCATGCCGGTTTCCGCGCGAACAAGATCACACGCTCCTCGTGACTCTGAGGTTGCGGACCCTCACCCTATCGACCGGCGACGGCCGTGCCGGGGCCGCCGGACGTAGGAGCGCTTCAGCCCGGCGATAATCCTCGCAACCGGAGAGTTGGACGTATGTCCCGACGTGATCGAGAACGGCGAAGGCTTGAGCCGAGAGCGCGCGAAACGCACCGACATTCAGGCGCTTCGCGCACTCGCTGTCGGGCTGGTACTGGCGTTCCACCTGCAGCCGAAGACGCTCACCGGTGGGTACGTCGGGGTCGACGTCTTCTTCGTGATCTCGGGCTTCCTGATCACCAGTCACCTGCTCGCGTCGCCGCCGCGGGGGCTGGGTGATCTCCTCACCTTCTGGTCCCGTCGGATCGCGCGACTGCTGCCGGCCGCACTGTTGGTCCTGGCCGCGACCCTCGCCGGGTCGCGGTTGGTGGCACCGGAGACCCAGTGGCGGGAGACCGCCGATGACGTCTTCGCCGCCGGGTTCTACGTCGTCAACTGGCGCTTCGCCGAGCAGGCGGTCGATTACCTCGCCGCCGACGATCTGCCGTCTCCGGTCCAGCACTACTGGTCGTTGTCGGTCGAGGAGCAGTTCTACGCCGGCTGGCCGGTGCTCATCCTCGTGCTCTTCGCCCTCGGCGGTCGGGTCGGCCGCGGCGGGCCCGGAGGCGTCGTCGTGCTGGGGGGCCTGGTCCTGACGACCTTGCTCTCCCTCGCCTGGTCGGTGCACTTCACGGGCGAGGACCCGGCGCGGGGCTACTTCGTGACCCCGACGCGGATCTGGGAGCTGGGCGTCGGCGGCATCCTGGCGGCGGTGCTCCTGGTGCGCGGCTCTTCCGAGCCGTCCGGTTCGCCGGGGCCGGTCGCAGTCCGTCGCGACGTGATCGCGGCGGTGGGCCTGGCGGCGATCGCCTGGTCCGCCTGGAGCTACTCGGCGCAGACGCCGTTCCCTGGGCACCACGCGCTGGTGCCGGTCCTCGGCACGGCGGCGGTGATTGCAGCCGCGCCGCGCGCCGGTCTCGGTCGTGTCCTGGCCGTGCGCCCGGTGCAGTACATCGGCGACATCTCCTACTCGATCTACCTCTGGCACTGGCCGCTCATCGTGCTCGTGCCGGCTGCGACCGGGCACGACCTCAACGCGGGGGAGAAGCTCGGCGTGCTGGTGGCGACGCTGGTCCTGGCGGCGGTGACCAAGCACTGGGTGGAGGACCCGTTCATGCGCCCCCGGACGCGGCGACCCGTCGCCCTCCGGTTCGGCGCCGCGGCCACCGGCATGGCGGTGCTGGCCGGTCTGACCGTCCTGCAGAACGTGGAGGTCCGCGACCGGGAGGCCGACGCTCGACGGCAATTGGTCGCAGCCGCGTCCAACCGCTGTTTCGGTGCGGCCGCGCTCGCCAAGCCGTCGTGCGCCAAGGGCATGGGCGAGGTGACGCCCGAGGCCTCCGCGTTTGCGGCGACCGACAAGTCCCAGGCCTACCCCGACGTCCCCGACGGGCAGGACTGCTTCTCCTACCTCCCCGACTACCCCTCGGTCCGGTGCGAGTTCGGTCCGGCCGAGGCCAAGACACGGATCGCCCTTGTCGGCAACTCCCACGCCGGGCACTGGTTGCCCGCGCTCCAGGAGTTGGCGGATCGGCGCCGGTGGAAGATCACCACCTTCCTCTCGTCCCAGTGCGCCCTGTCTCCGGTGAACCAGGAGTTCGCAACACCGGAGCAGTCGGACGCCTGCGTCGAGTGGGTGCGCCGCACCACGGCGGAGGTCGCGGCGGGCCGCTTCGCCACCGTCGTCCTGTCGAACCGGTTGTCGGTGCCGGTGGCAGGTATGGCGCTGCCGGACAGCCTGCCCCTCTACGAGCGCGGCTACCGGACCGTGCTGGAGACGTGGAAGCGGGCACGAGTGCGCGTCCTCGTCATCCGCGACACCCCCACTCCCGGCATCGCCGACCTGAACTCGGTGCCCGACTGCCTGGCGGGGAAGGCCCCGGAGGAGTGCTCGGGGCCCCGGCAGAGTTGGCTTCCGCAGGACCCGGCCGTGACGGCCGTGCGTGCCGTCAAGGACCGGCGGATCCGCACGGTCGACCTGACCGACCGGATCTGCGGCCCCCGGGTCTGCAACCCGGTGGTCGGCGGCGTGGTCGTGTACTTCGACGGGTCGCACCTGAGCGCGACCTACGCCCGCACGTTGGCGCCCTACCTGGAGCCCGCGCTCCGGGCGCTCCTCCGGCTCTGACCGGTCGGGTCGCCGATGCCGTCGCTCGCCGCGCTCGGGACGCCGGCGGCCAGCAGCGCCCGCTCGAGGTCCTTGCTCAGCGCGCGGACGAAGGTGGCGGTCAGATGGGAGCCCTCCCGGTAGACGAGAAGACCGTGCAGGACGGGGGAGCACCGAGCGCCTGGACAGATCGCGTCGACGAGATCGACCCAGGCCACGGCCGGCTGCGTACGCCGTCCGGTTCGGAGGTCGACCCGGGCGGGTCCACCCGCACGGATCACGGCGGCTCGCTGGACCGGTGCCGCGCTGAAGTCGATTCCCTGCTCACGGTCGAAGGCGCACGGGGACACGGTGGGACGCTGCTCGGCGACGCACTTCCAGACGGTCAGCTCCCGCGGCGGGGACGGGTTGTCAGCCATAACCACGACCGGGACGCCACTGTCGCGCAGTCGCGACCAGGTCGCCACGAGCGCATCCCGAACGGCGCGCCGCTGCTCGTCGAGCGGGCCCACCCCGCTGGCCGAGTGCCGGTGGGTGGTGAGGACGAGGTCGGGCCGGTCGGGTCCGGTCAGCCGGTTCAGGACCTTCCGTACCCACTGGCGGCACGACGTGTACGGGTTGCCGCTGAGCGTGGTGAGCAGGTCGGCCGGCACGCAGTTCGACTTCGTGTAGGTGACGATGCGCCAGCCATGACGCGGGGCGAGCCGCTCGAGAGCGGGCAGCCACTGAGCCATCTTGGAGTCGCCGAAGACGGCGATCGTGGTTCTTGCCGCACCGGGCCCGTACCGGCATGAGGTCACGTGCGCGGACTGCATGTTCTGCTGGCAGCCCTTGTCGTACATGGCCGGCAGGTCCTGGTTCGCCCGGACGGGCTCGGGCGTGATGGCCGAGGTACTCGGCGTGGCGACGGTGAGGGCCAGCCCCAGCGTCGCCGCGGCCACCCCGATCCCGCTCCAGGACATGTCGAATCCTCCCGAGGCACCCAGGTCCCGGATCCCTGCCCACCTCGGCCTCAGTCATGCCCCGCTGCCCTTGGGTCAGCGTCGCTGCTACCGGGAGATCTGCCGCCAGACGGACCGGCCGGCCGTCGAGACGGTGCGGACCTTCGCCTCGACGACGTCCTTCACGCGGAGCTTCGGTGCGTCCGTGCGCCGCTTGACCCAGTGCGGGTCGGACGCCTTCCGGAACTGGACGACGTACGCGTCGGCGTCGGGGGAGGCCTTCCAGCGGACCGCGGTGCGGGTGATGGTGCCCCGACCCGGGGGGCTGGGCACGCCCGGCACAGTGACACGGGTCGGCTCGCCCCACGGCCCGGCCATCGAGACCCGGTTGAGCCGGATGCTGATGTCGTAGGAGACCCCGCGCTTCAGGGTGAACGTCGCGACGCCGGAGCGATACTCGGTCGCCGGGGCGAGGACGGTACCGCCGACCTGGCGGACCCGCACGTGCGCGCCGGTGACGGCCTGGGACGACCAGCGGACGGTCACCGTGCGGCCGGCCACGGCCACCGCGGGACGTTGGGCGTACGGCCAGGGGACGGTGCGGGCGCCGCCGGTCGGCGCGCCGGGGAGAACGCCGGCCCGGTGCAAAGCCTCACCGATCCGCTGAGCGATGAACGTCTCGCCGGTGGGCGTCGGGTGGATCCCGTCGGTGGTGTTCGGCGCGGCCGGCGACCACCCCTGATCCGTGGTGGCAACGGTGACCGGGGAGAAGACGGTCGAGAGTTCGCGAGCGATCTGCGGCAGCCGCAGGTTGTACTCCGCGGCCGGCAGGTTGATGTCCCGACGGCTCTTCGACGGGTTCGCCGCGAGCACCGGCGAGAGCACGATGCGGATGTCGTAGCGGCCGGCCCGGGCCTCCCGGACCCAGGACCGGAGCGACTCCTCCAGCTCGTCCACGGACTGGCCGCGAAGCAGGTCGTTCACCCCCGCGGCCAGGACGATGACGTCCGGGCGTTGCTTCGCCACCTCGGCTCGGATCTCTCCGACCATCTGCCGCAGTTGCCACCCGGCGCGGGCGAAGTGGTCGCGGTCGAAGTTGGGGTCCGCGTACTTCGACTGCGGGAAGCCGGGGTCCTGGTACGGCGTCGACTCGGACCCGACGAAGTCGAACGGCACCCCCTGGCGGCGGAACTCCTCGGCCAGTCGGTAACGCCACGTGTAGTCGCCGTGCCGTCCGTGGGTGATCGAGTCACCCGTCAGCAGCAGGCGAACACCGGACCCCGCGCGGGCCGAGTCGGCCGTGATCGTGGGGGCGACAGAAAGGGTGGCGAACACGCACGAGGCGGCAAGCGCGCTGAGGCCGATCCGGGACACGACCAGACGGTAAGTGGTTCCCGGAATCCATGATCATCAAACGGGTGAACGCGCGTCTGTGAGTTCTCTCAGCGATCACCAGCCCCGGGATCGCCACTCCGCGAGGGCGGGGCGTTCGTGGCCGAGGGTGGTGTCGGAGCCGTGGCCGGGGTAGACCCAGGTCTCGTCGGGGAGGCGGGCGAAGAGCTTGGACTCGACGTCGTCGATCAGCCTCGCGAAGTTGTCCTTGTCGCCGAACGTGTTGCCGACGCCGCCGGGGAAGAGGCAGTCCCCCGTGAACAGGTGCGGATGACCTGACGGGTCGTCATACAGCAGGGCGATGCTCCCCGGGGTGTGACCGACGAGATGGATCACCGAGAGGTTCACGTCTCCGACGGCGATGATGTCCCCGTCGGAGACCGGGTCGTCGGTCGCGACCGGGATGCCCTCGGCGTCGAGTTCATGAGCAGTGGTGCGGGCCCCGGTCGCCGCCTGAACCTCACCCAGCGCCTGCCAGTGGTCGTAGTGCTGGTGGGTGGTGACGATGCGACCGAGGGACCCGCCGACCATCCCGAGGATCGTGCTCGCGTCGTTCGCGGCGTCGATCAGCAGTTGCTCGCCGGTGCGCCGGCACCGGAGCAGGTAGGTGTTGTTGTCCATCGGCCCGACCGAGGCCTTGCTGATGACCAGCCCGGCCAGTTCCCGGACGTCCGGGGCCCCGCCGTGCGTGACCTTCCCGGTGTAGGTGCGCATCGAACCTCCCGTCGATCGTGGGCGCCATCCTCACACGAGCGGTTCGTCCCGGGTCAGCCGAGCAGAACGAACCCGCACCGCGGCCCGGCGGCGCTCGCCAGTTTGCGGTCGCAGGTGAGCAACTCACACCCGAGGCTTTCCGCGAGCGCCACGTACGCGGCGTCGTAGACCGTGAGGGTGTGCCGCAACTCCCAGGCGCGGTGGACGAACGGCCCGAGCGGCATCCGCCGCACCGGGAGACCCGCCAGGTGACGCAGGGCCGCGGGAACCGCTCGTTCGAGCGGCGGCCGCGCGGCAGGCCCCGCAGCGCGGAGACCACCTCGACATCCAGGTGGGCGGGAGCGACCCTCACGACGCCTCGCGGACCTCCCGGACGGCGGCTGCGGCGTCCTCCACGCTCACGCCGCTGTCGCGTGGCGGCTCGTAGGAAGCCAGGTAATCGCCGATCCGCGTTGCCCGCGCCACCGTCCGGCCCTCTACCGGAGCACCTGCCGGCGCCTTTACGGTGCGGCGATGCGGACATTTCGGGACCTTCCGGGCGCCACGGCGCTCGCGCTCGCGGCCGTGCTCACCGCCCCGGTGGCGGTCGTGGCCCTCCCGGCCACGGCGGTCGCCCGGAGCGCCGAGGTCGCCCCGGCCACCAACCTGCAGGCCGAGGCGTTCGTCGACGAGGTCACCCTGACCTGGCAGGACCCGGCCGTGCCCGGTCTGGCCACGGTCGTTCGTGGCAAGCCGGGGAAGGTCCCGCCGAGCAGCCCGACCGATGGTTTCGCGCTGACGGTCGGGTCCGGGAGCACGACCGCGACCGCCTACGGCCTGGAGTCGGACACGCCCTACTCGTTCGCCGTCTTCGCCCGGGACCTGGCGGGGGAGTACGCCGCCCCGGCCACGATCACCGTCAGCAGCCTCACGGTCTCGATCTCAGCGCCGGCGAAGGTCGTCCGTCCCAACTACGCGACGATCAGCGGCAAGGTCACGGACGCGATCACCGGGGCGCCGGTCGGGTTCACGCCCGTCCACCTGTTCGCGGTGCCGACCACCACCGAGGACCTCATCCCGATCGGGACGGCCAACACGCACCCGGACGGCCGGTACTCGTTCCAGCTCGTCCCACCGGAGCACGCCCTGTTCGTCGCGTTGGCCGTGGGCGACGCGCAGCACCTCTCCGGTGGTGCGGTCAGCAGCCTGATGAAGGTCGTCGCCTCGGTGGCGTTGCGGACGCTGAACCGGATGCAGCCGCTCGGCGCGTACTTCAGCTTCCAGGCGAAGGTCGACCCGGTGTCCACCAAGGTGCCCGTCGTGCTGCAGCAGCGGGTCGGCAAGACGTGGAAGACGGTGCAGAAGGCCAAGCCGAACAGGCGCGGCGTGGTCAATTTCAAGATCAAGCCCACGAAGCGCGGCAAGGTCGTCTTCCGGGCGAAGCGCGGGGCTGTGCCGGGCGCGGCGGCGGGCACGAGCAAGAACGCCACCATCACCGTCCGCTGACGCGGCAGGGTCGCCGTTCCGAGCGTTGACCTGCCCGAACGGCGATTGTCGGACCCCGCACCTACCATGGCCGCGGGTCCGGTCCAGGGCCCGAGCGGGGACTGCGAAGGGCACAGAGTGGCGGAACGTCTGATCGTCCGAGGGGCGCGGGAGCACAACCTCAAGGACGTCTCCCTCGACCTGCCCCGCGACAGCCTCATCGTCTTCACGGGCCTGTCCGGCTCGGGCAAGTCCAGCCTCGCGTTCGACACGATCTTCGCCGAGGGCCAGCGCCGCTACGTGGAGTCCCTGTCCGCGTACGCCCGGCAGTTCCTCGGGCAGATGGACAAGCCCGACGTCGACTTCATCGAGGGCCTGAGCCCGGCGGTCTCGATCGACCAGAAGTCGACCTCCCGCAACCCCCGGTCGACGGTCGGGACGATCACCGAGGTCTACGACTACCTCCGCCTGCTCTACGCCCGCGCCGGCCGCCCCCATTGCCCGCAGTGCGGCCGGCCGATCGCCCGGCAGACCCCGCAGCAGATCGTCGACCGGGTGCTCGAGCTCGAGGAGGGGTCGAAGTTCCAGGTCCTCGCCCCGGTGATCCGCGAGCGCAAGGGGGAGTACACCGAGCTGTTCCGCGAGCTCGTCTCCAAGGGCTTCTCCCGCGCCCGCATCGACGGCGTCGTGTACCCGCTCACCGAGCCGCCGAAGCTGAAGAAGCAGGAGAAGCACACCATCGAGGTGGTCGTCGACCGTCTCGCGGTGAAGGCCTCCGCCAAGCGGCGCCTGACCGACTCGATCGAGACCGCGCTCGGCCTCTCGAGCGGTCTCGTCACGCTCGACTTCGTCGACCTCCCGGAGGACGACCCCCACCGCGAGCGCGTCTTCTCCGAGCACCTCGCCTGCCTCTACGACGACCTCGACTTCGAGGAGCTCGAGCCGCGCTCGTTCTCCTTCAACTCCCCGTTCGGCGCCTGCACCGAGTGCACCGGTCTCGGCACCCGCATGGAGGTCGACCCCGAGCTGGTCGTCCCCGACCCGTCGCTCTCGCTGGAGGAGGGCGCGGTCCAGCCCTGGGCCAGCGGACACTTCTCCGAGTACTTCGGCCGGCTGATCGTGGCGCTCGGCGACGAGCTCGGCTTCAAGACGACGACGCCGTGGGAGAAGCTCCCGGCCAAGGCAAAGCAGGCGATCCTCCACGGGCACGACCACCAGGTGCACGTGAAGTACAAGAACCGCTACGGCCGCACACGCTCGTACTACACGGGCTTCGAGGGCGTGATCCCGTGGATCAGTCGCCGGCACGCCGAGGCCGAGAGCGACGCCAGCCGCGACCGTTACGCCGGCTTCATGCGCGAGGTCCCCTGCCCCGCCTGCCACGGCGCCCGGCTCAAGCCGGTCTCCCTGGCCGTCACGCTCGGCGACAAATCGATCGCCGAGGTCGCCTCGATGTCGATCGGCGACTGCGCGGTGTTCCTGCGCGAGCTGACGCTGTCGGCCCGCGAGGCGCAGATCGCGGAGCGCGTGCTCAAGGAGGTCAACGCCCGTCTCGGCTTCCTCCTCGACGTCGGCCTGGACTACCTCTCGCTCGACCGCGCGGCCGCGACGCTGGCCGGCGGCGAGGCGCAGCGCATCCGGCTCGCGACGCAGATCGGTTCCGGCCTCGTCGGGGTGCTCTACGTCCTCGACGAGCCGAGCATCGGTCTGCACCAGCGCGACAACCACCGGCTGATCGAGACGCTGGTCCGCCTGCGCGGGCTCGGCAACACCTTGATCGTCGTCGAGCACGACGAGGACACCATCCGGACCGCGGACTGGATCGTCGACATCGGCCCGGGCGCCGGCGAGCACGGGGGACAGGTCGTCTTCTCCGGCCCGTACCCGGAGCTGCTGAAGGTCGAGGACTCCCTGACCGCCGCCTACCTCTCGGGCCGCCGCGAGATCGCGGTGCCCAAGATCCGGCGCAAGCCCCAGAAGGACCGCAAACTCGTCGTGCGCGGGGCCCGCGAGAACAACCTTCAGGACGTCACCGTCGAGTTCCCGCTCGGCTGCTTCGTCGCCGTCACCGGCGTTTCCGGGTCCGGGAAGTCCAGCCTCGTCAACGACATCCTCTACAACGCGCTCGCGAAGCACCTGTACCACGCACGCGAGGTCCCGGGCCGGCACACGCGCATCGACGGGCTCGACCAGATCGACAAGGCGATCCACGTCGACCAGTCGCCGATCGGCCGCACGCCGCGGTCCAACCCGGCCACCTACACCGGCGTCTTCGACAACATCCGCAAGCTCTTCGCCGAGACGCAGGAGGCGAAGGTCCGCGGGTACCAGCCGGGCCGGTTCTCCTTCAACGTCAAGGGCGGGCGCTGCGAGGCGTGCGCCGGTGACGGCACGATCAAGATCGAGATGAACTTCCTCCCGGACGTCTACGTCCCGTGCGAGGTCTGCCACGGCGCGCGCTACAACCGCGAGACGCTCGAGGTGCACTACAAGGGCAAGACGATCGCCGAGGTCCTCGACATGCCGATCGAGGAGGCCGCGGAGTTCTTCGCCGCCATCCCCGCGATCGCCCGGCACCTGAACACCCTGGTGCAGGTCGGCCTCGGGTACGTCCGGCTCGGCCAGCCCGCGCCCACGCTCTCCGGCGGCGAGGCCCAGCGCGTCAAGCTCGCGTCCGAGCTTCAGAAGCGCTCCACGGGCCGGACGATCTACGTCCTCGACGAGCCCACGACCGGGCTGCACTTCGAGGACGTCCGCAAGCTCCTCGGGGTGCTCACAAGCCTCGTCGAGAAGGGCAACTCGGTGGTCGTGATCGAGCACAACCTCGACGTGGTGAAGACCGCGGACTGGGTGATCGACATGGGTCCCGAGGGCGGCTCCGGGGGCGGCACGGTCGTGGTGACCGGCACCCCCGAGGACGTGGCGGCATGTGCGGAGAGTCACACCGGCCGCTTTTTGGCGCCGCTCATCGGCGTTTCCGGCCACTCGGCGCAATCCAGGAACCGCACGGCGACGAAGCAGATTACGAAAAGGACAAAGGCAGCAGCTCGAGGCAGAACGGCAACCAGCCGCGGGTAGCCTTTCGAACGCCCTGTCAGGTTCTTCACATTTGTCCCGCCAAACTCGGAGGTTCTCCATGTCTGCTGCGGAAACGCCCAACGTCCCGGAGGGTGCGGAAGAAGCCGTTCCCGGCCGGCGCGTCGTGCTCCGCGGGATCTCGGCACTGGGTCTGGCCGCGTTCGCGGCTCCGCTCGCGGCCTGCGGCGGGGACGACGACGACCCGACCGCGGCCGAGGCGACCCCCGAGGCGACCCCCGAGGTGACCCCCGAGGCCACCACCAGTGCGAAGCCGAGCAAGACGGCCAAGCCGTCCAAGAGCCCCTCGGCCGAGCCCACGGCGACCACCGACGCGACCAAGAGCGCCAAGCCCGAGGCGACGCCCAAGCCCGAGAAGACGCCGAAGCCGGACAAGGCGCCGAAGCTCGTGAAGGCCAGCGACACCCCGCTCGCGGCCACCTCGGACATCCCGGTCAACGGCGGTGCGCTCTTCGAGGCCGACGAGTACGTCATCACCCAGCCGAAGGCCGGTCAGTTCATCGGCTTCGACTCCCTCTGCACCCACGAGGGTTGCCCGGTCGACGTGTTCGACACCCCGGGCAAGATGAGCTGCTCGTGCCACAGCTCGGACTTCACGCTCGACACCGGCAAGCCGACCGCGGGCCCGGCGCGCAAGCCGATCCCGAAGAAGCCGATCATCGTCGAGGGTGGTCAGATCTACAAGGCGAAGGAAGCCTGAGCTTCCGGCTCCCCACGACCCGATGAGGACCCCCCGGCGCAGAGCCGGGGGGTCCTCATGTTTTTCCGGTCCGAGCAGGGGCAATTGGCCGATCCGCGATTAGGCTCCCGCTGTGGTTCCCCGACGAGTAGTCCTCCGCGGCGCGTTCGCCGTCGGACTCCTCGGCGCGACCGGGACCCTGACCGGCTGCGGGGACGACGCCCCGAGCGCCGGCGGCGCCGCCCCGGCCACCGACCTGACCTCCACCGACGCGACGCGGACCGGACGTCCCACCGCCCGGCCGACGTCCAAGTCGGACGTCTACCAGCGCAGCCCGGAGCCGCGCCCGGCACGCAGCACCGAGCCGTCGGCCGTGACGGACCCGGCGACGGAGCCCGCCGCGACGACGGACCCCACGGCGGACCCCACGGCGGAGCCCACCGCCGGCAGCCGCGGTGACGACCTCGCCACGGCGCGCAACGAGCCGACGCCGGAGCCGACCCCGAGCCCGTCACCGACGCCGGAGCCGCTCCCGCCGGGGGCGGTCGCCCGGACCTCGGACATCCCCGTCGGCGGCGGGAAGACCTTCCCGGAGAAGAAGCTCGTCGTCACCCAGCCGACGCCGGGCCAGTTCCGGGCGTTCGACGCACGGTGCACGCACCTCGGCTGCCTGGTCGACAAGGTCGAGCACGGGCAGATCGTCTGCCCCTGTCACGGCAGCCGGTTCTCGATCGACGACGGGCAGCCCGAGGAGGGCCCCGCCCTGCTCCCGCTGGCCGCCAAGCCGGTCGCGGTCGACGACGCCGGGAACATCCGCAGCGAGTGACGAGGGCAACGCGGACCAGTAACACAGCGTTCAACCGCGGATGATGTGCTCTCCCCGTGACACAGCCCGCGATCGACCACCCGCAAACTCCCGCCCGCCGCACCCTCGTCCGGGGCGCTCTCGCCCTCGGCCTGACCGCTGCCGGCGGCGCTTCCGTGGTTGCCTGCGGCGGCGGGGACTCCACCTCGGACGCCGCCGGAGCGCCCGGTCCGCAGGGCGGGCCTGGCCCGCAGGCGACGCCGGCACCCGGGACCTCGCTCGGCCCCACGACGAAGGTCCCCGTCGGTGGCGGCCTGATCTTCGGCGGCCGCGCGAACGTCGTCGTCACCCAGCCCACCGAGGGCGTGTTCAAAGCGTTCAGCACGATCTGCACGCACTCGGGGTGCCCGGTCACCAAGGTGCACCGCGGCGTGATCGAGTGCCCGTGCCACGGCAGCCGCTTCTCGATCGAGGACGGTTCCGTCGAACGCGGGCCGGCGCAGCTCCCGCTGCCGCCGGTCGGGATCACCACCGAGGGCGGGACGATCACGGTCGCCTGACCGATCGCCCGACCCGATCGCCCGACCAGAGGCCCGCCACGGTCGTCGGAGGGATTGCATACCCTCAGGCCCGTGGCGGACCCAGCGACCTACCGACCCCGGCCCGGGTCCATTCCGGACTCGCCGGGCGTCTACCGGTTCTCGGACGTCCACGGACGGGTCATCTACGTCGGCAAGGCGAAGAGCCTCCGCGCGCGGCTGAACTCGTACTTCCAGGACATCGCGGCGCTGCACGTCCGCACGCAGACCATGGTCCAGACCGCCGCCAAGGTCGACTGGACGGTGGTCGGCACCGAGGTCGAGGCGCTCCAACTGGAGTACTCCTGGATCAAGGAGTTCGACCCGCGCTTCAACGTCCGCTACCGGGACGACAAGTCGTACCCGAGCCTTGCGGTCACCCTCAACGAGGAGTTCCCGCGCCTGCAGGTCATGCGCGGCCCGAAGAAGCGCGGCGTCCGGTATTTCGGCCCGTACGCGCACGCCTGGGCGATCCGGGAGACCCTCGACCTGCTGCTGCGCGTCTTCCCGGCGCGCACGTGCTCGGCCGGGGTCTTCAAGCGGGCCGGCCAGGTCGGCCGGCCGTGCCTCCTCGGCTACATCGGCAAGTGCTCGGCGCCCTGCGTCGGCCGGGTCTCGCCCGCAGAGCACCGGCGCATCGTCGAGGATTTCTGCGACTTCATGGCCGGCCAGACCGCGACCTACCTACGGCGCCTGGAGAAGGAGATGCAGGCCGCCGCCGCCGTGCAGGAGTACGAGCGGGCGGCCCGGCTCCGCGACGACATCGGGGCGCTCAAGCGCGCGATGGAGAAGAACGCCGTCGTCCTCGGCGACGGCACCGACGCCGATGTCATCGCCCTGGCCGAGGACCAGCTCGAGGCGGCGGTGCAGGTCTTCCACGTCCGCGGCGGACGGGTGCGCGGCCAGCGCGGGTTCGTCGTCGACAAGGTCGAGGACGTGACGACCGGCGATCTCGTGGAGCACTTCCTCCAGCAGCTCTACGGCGACGACACTGACCCGGCGTCAGCTGAGGGCGCGGGTGACGGGGAAGCCGTGCCGCGCGAGGTGCTGGTTCCCGAGCTTCCCGCCGACGCCGCCGCGGTCACGGAGTGGCTCAGCTCGAAGCGTGGGGCCAGGGTCGACCTGCGTGTGCCCCAGCGCGGCGACAAGCGGGCGCTGATGGAGACGGTCGCGCGCAACGCGACGCAGAGCCTGGCGCTGCACAAGACCAAGCGCGCCAGCGATCTGACGACCCGTTCGCTCGCCCTGCAGGAGATCCAGAACGCCCTCGAACTCGACGAGGCGCCGCTGCGGATCGAGTGTTTCGACGTCTCGAACCTGCAGGGCACCGAGGTCGTCGCCTCGATGGTCGTGTTCGAGGACGGCCTGGCCCGCAAGAGCGAGTACCGGACCTTCAACATCAAGGGCGTCGAGGGCCAGAACGACGTCGCGGCGATCGCCGAGGTCATCACCCGCCGGTTCCGGCGCCACCTCGACGACCGCGTCGCCGCGGCCGAGGACCGGCACAGCGGGCCGATCGATCCCGACACCGGCAAGCCCCGGCGCTTCGCCTACCGGCCGAACCTCGTCGTCGTCGACGGCGGTCCGCCGCAGGTCGCCGCGGCCGCCGAGGCGCTCGAGGCGCTGCACATCTACGACATCGAGATCTGCGGGCTGGCCAAGCGGTTGGAGGAGGTCTGGCTGCCCGGGCAGGCCGACCCGGTGATCCTGCCGCGGACCAGTGAGGGGCTCTACCTGCTCCAGCGCGTCCGCGACGAGGCACACCGGTTCGCGATCACCCACCACCGCAAGCGCCGCTCCAAGTCGATGATCGACAGCACGCTCGACGCGATCCCCGGCCTCGGGGACGTGCGGCGCAAGGCGTTGATGAAGCACTTCGGGTCGGTCCGCAAGCTCCGGGCCGCCACCGCCGAGGAGATCGCCGCCGTCCCCGGCTTCGGCCCGCGGACGGCCCAGGCGGTCGTCGACGCGCTCGCCGCGACCGGCGGGGCGCCGGCCGTGAACATGGCGACGGGCGAGATCATCGAGGAGACTTCGTCCGGGCCGGGGTCGGCCCCGGCCACGGCAGGCGGAGGGCAGGGGTGACGGTGACGGAACCGGGGGAGCCGGTGCTCGACATCTCGCTGGTGATCATCACCGGGATGTCGGGTGCAGGCCGCAGCACGGCGGCCAACGCGATGGAGGATGCGGGCTGGTTCGTCGTCGACAACCTGCCGCCCGAGTTGCTGCCGATGCTCGTCGAGCTCGGCCGCCGCAGCCAGGGCAGCGTGCCGCGCATCGCGGCGGTCGTCGACGTCCGGGGCCGAGCGTTCTTCGACTCGCTCCGCGGCGCCCTCGCCGAGCTCGACGGGCGCGGCGTCGTGCCGCGAATCATGTTCCTCGAGGCCTCCGACGAGGCGCTCGTCCGCCGGTTCGAGAACGTCCGCCGCCCCCACCCGCTGCAGGGTGACGCCCGGATCGTCGACGGCATCGCGGAGGAGCGGGAGCTCCTGCGCGACCTCCGGGGCCGCGCCGACCTCGTCATCGACACCTCGGACAAGAACGTCCACGAGCTCCGCGCCGAGGTCGACCGCGCCTTCGGCTCCGCCGCCGACGAGTCCGTCACGATGACCGTCGTCTCGTTCGGCTACAAGTACGGCCTGCCGGTCGACGCCGACCTCGTCGTCGACTGCCGCTTCCTTCCCAACCCGCACTGGGTGCCCGAGCTGCGCCCCTTCACCGGGACCGACCCCGAGGTCAGCGCCTACGTGCTGACCCGGCCGGGCGCGGCCGAGTTCCTCGACGGGTACACCGACCTGCTGAAGGTGGTGACCGCGGGGTACCGGACCGAGCGCAAGCGCTACGTCACCCTGGCCGTCGGCTGCACCGGCGGGAAGCACCGCAGCGTCGCCATCGCCGAGGAGCTCGGCTCCCGCCTCCGCAAGGCCGGCGTCCAGGTGCGGGTGGTGCACCGCGACATGGGGCGCGAATGATCGGGCGGCCGGCATGAGGAGCGCGCACGTCGTGGCGCTCGGAGGAGGGCACGGCCTGGCCGCCTCGCTGTCGGCGCTGCGGACCGTCACCGAGGAACTCACGGCGATCGTCACCGTCGCCGACGACGGCGGCTCCAGCGGCCGCCTGCGCCGCGAGCTCGGCGTCCTGCCCCCGGGCGACCTGCGGATGGCCCTCGCGGCGCTGTGCGGGGACGACGAGTGGGGCGCGACCTGGAGCAAGGTCGTCCAGCACCGTTTCGCCGCCGAGGGCGACCTGCACAACCACGCGGTCGGCAACCTGCTCATCGTCGCGCTGTGGGAACTGCTCGGGGACACGGTCACCGGGCTCGACTGGGTCGGCCGACTCCTCGGGGCCCGCGGTCGGGTGCTGCCGATGTCCGCGGTGCCGATGGACATCGAGGCGACGGTCGAGGGGCTCGACCCCGACGACCCCGAGGCCCTCACCCGGGTGCGCGGCCAGGTCGCCGTCGCCACCACCCGCGGCCGGGTCCGCGACATCACGCTCGTCCCCGCCGACCCGCCCGCGTGCGCCGAGGCGGTGGAGGCGGTGAGCACCGCCGACTGGGTCGTCTTCGGGCCGGGCTCGTGGTTCACCAGCGTCCTGCCGCACCTGATGGTGCCCGATCTCGCGCACGCGATCTGCACCACCGGCGCACGTCGGATGCTCACCTTGAACCTCGAGCCGCAGCAGGGCGAGACCACCGGGTTCTCGCCGCAGGACTACCTCGAGGTGCTGCGGTCCCACAGCCCCGACCTGCGGCTCGACGTCGTACTCGCCGACTCCGACGCGGTGACCGACGTCGACGCCCTCCGCAAGGCGGTCGAGGACGCGGGCGCCGAACTGGTCCTCGCATCGGTGGCGCGAGGCGACGGCACTCCCCGTCACGACCCGATGAAGCTCGCAGTCGCGTACACGGACATCTTCACGCGTGGCAGGATCGACACATGGCGATGACGGCAGCGGTCAAGGACGAACTCTCCCGGTTGCAGGTCACCAAGCCCTGCTGCCGCAAGGCCGAGGTCTCCTCGATGCTCCGGTTCGCCGGTGGGCTCCACCTGGTGAGCGGGCGCATCGTCGTCGAGGCAGAGCTCGACACCGGTGCCGCGGCTCGGCGTCTGCGCAAGGACATCGCCGAGGTCTTCGGCCACCCGTCCGAGGTCGCCGTCATGGCGCCGGGCGGGCTGCGTCGCGGCAGCCGCTGGGTCGTCCGCGTCGTCGCCGCGGGGGAGGCGCTGGCCCGCCAGACGGGTCTCGTCGACGGCCGCGGCCGTCCGGTGCGTGGCCTCCCGCCGCAGGTCGTCTCCGCCGCCGCGTGCGACGCCGAGGCCGCCTGGCGCGGGGCCTTCCTCGCCCACGGCTCGCTCACCGAACCCGGCCGTTCCTCGGCTCTCGAGATCACCTGCCCCGGCCCCGAGGCCGCGCTCGCCCTCGTCGGCGCCGCCCGCCGGCTCGGCATCGGCTCCAAGGCCCGTGAGGTCCGCGGGGTCGACCGCGTCGTCGTCCGCGACGGTGACGCCATCGGCGCCCTGCTCACCCGTCTGGGCGCGCACGAGTCCGTCCTCGCCTGGGAGGAGCGGCGGATGCGCCGCGAGGTCCGGGCCACCGCGAACCGCCTCGCCAACTTCGACGACGCCAACCTGCGTCGCTCGGCCCGCGCCGCCGTCGCCGCCGGGGCCCGCGTCGCCCGTGCGCTGGAGATCCTCGGCGACGACGTCCCCGACCACCTCGCCTCCGCCGGCAAGCTCCGCGTCGAGCACAAGCAGGCCAGCCTCGAGGAGCTCGGCGCCCTCTCCGACCCGCCCCTGACCAAGGACGCCATCGCCGGCCGCATCCGTCGCCTGCTCGCCATGGCCGACAAGAAGGCTCAGGAGATGGGCATCCCCGGCACCGAGGCCAACCTCACCCCGGACATGCTCGTCCCGTAAGAAGTCCCGGCTTGTCCACAGGTCCAGTGCACCTCTGGTCCGAGCCGCTCCAGGTTCGTAGCATCCCGGCATGACATCGGGGGAGAACGAGATCCTGGCGCGCTTGACCGCCGTCGAGCACGAAGCCTCCGCCGCACGCCAACTGGCGGCGGCGGCCTACGAGGAGGTCGGTTCGCTCGCCGCCGGCGTGCGGGCCAACACCTCGTTGTTGAACGCCTTGCGCGAGACCCAGATCGAACAGGGCCGACGACTGTCCGGGGTGGAGGGTCGGCTGTCCGGGGTGGAGGGTCGGCTGTCCGGGGTGGAGGGTCGGCTGTCCGGGGTGGAGGGTCGACTCGACATCCTGGAGTCCGAGGTCCGGACCGGATTCGCGACGATGGGTCAGGGAATGGCGACCATCGTGGCGATGCTGGACCGCATCACTCCGGAGAGCTGACCGCGTCTTTCGCGAGATCAGTGCCCGTGGCCCGGGCCGCCGTGATGCCCGGAGCCGGGGACGTGGGTCTGCGGGGTGCGGCGCATCCATTCGGGGGCGCGGGTGCCGCCGTCGACGTCGTCGGTCTCGTGGACGGCGATCAGCATGATGCCCATGACGTCGTTCATGGCCTCGTGGGCGTGATAGAGGCTGGTCAGCAGCAGCTCGTCGCCGGCGTGCAGGGCGCCGAGGGAGTCCCAGCTGCACGTCGACATCCGGGAGATCATCCCCTCCATCGCGCCGGTGCCGTAGCCCGCGCGGGAGGAGCAGATCCGCTGGTCGGTCGTGACGTTGTCGAGCGTCAGGCCGACGCCGCCGGCGTGGACGTGGCCGCCCGCGGCGACGATGCGTCCGGTCAGCGACGACGTCCAGGTCCACGGGGTGGCCGACTTGCCGGCGGGGACCGCGAACTCCGACGTCCCGCAGTTCGCGGCGTCGAGCCACACCGGCGTCACCGGCTTCATGCCGGGCGTCGAGGCCGGGACGTGGTGGACGACGGTCTCGAAGAACACCACCTGCGGGGTGTCCGAGTGGTTCATCATCTCGATGATCCCGGCCCACGGTCCCGGCTGGACGCGAAAGCCGAAGCCGTCGGGCAGGCGGATCGGCGTCCGCTCGTCGCCGGCGGCGAACAGCCGCCGGCCCAGGGCGCCGACGCCGTTGCGGCCACAGGTGACGTCGGTGGCGCCCGGCTCGGTGATGACGACGTGGTGGAGCATCAGGCCCTTGCTCATGTCCGCGCGCTGCCCGTCCGCGGTCACGAAGCGGGGCTCGATCGCGGTGATGAAGCAGTCCTCGCAGGGCTTCGGGATGCTCGGGATCGGCCGGTTCACGTGCGCCTCGCCCATCGGCGCGGGCGGCAGCACGAACGGCCCGACCCGGACCGTGGTTGCAGTCTCGCCCGCGGCCGCGCCGGCGGATGTGTCCGCGGATGTGTCCGCGGATGAGTCCGCCCGGACCGACCCGCTGATCGTCGTTCCTGCCACCGCCAGGGCCCCGGCGAGCACGAGGCCGCCGGCCCGCCACCACCGAGAGGTCCGCATCACACCACGATCCGTCCGGTTGCACCGGCGTGCAACCGATTCGCGTGGATTGCCCCGCCCGGGGCACCTGTCAGAGCGACGACACCAGGCCAGGGGTAGGTTCAGCAGCACAGTCAGCAGTGCCACTAGGAACAACCAGTGCAGGCCAACAGCCAGCAGGAGGAGACGGTCGTGACCATCCGGGTCGGCATCAACGGTTTCGGGCGTATCGGCCGCAACTTCTTCCGTGCGGTCCTCGCGAGCGGAGCGGACGTCGAGATCGTCGGCGTGAACGACCTCACCGACAACAACACGCTCGCGCACCTGCTGAAGTACGACAGCATCCTCGGCCGCCTCGGCCTCGAGGTGAAGGCGACCGAGAACGACATCACCGTCGGCGGCAAGACCTTCGCGGTCACCTCCGAGCGCGACCCGGGAAATCTGCCGTGGAAGAGCCTCGGGGCGGACATCGTCCTCGAGTCGACCGGCCATTTCACCAAGGCCGCGGACGCCCGCAAGCACGTCGACGCCGGCGCGAAGAAGGTCATCATCTCGGCGCCCGCCAACGACGAGGACATCACGATCGTGATGGGCGTCAACCACACCTCGTACGACCCGGCCGCGCACACGATCATCAGCAACGCGTCCTGCACGACGAACTGCGTCGCGCCGATGGCGAAGGTCATGCTCGACACCTTCGGGATCGAGAAGGGTCTGATGACCACGATCCACGCGTACACGAACGACCAGGTGATCCTGGACTTCCCGCACAAGGACCTGCGCCGCGCCCGCGCCGCCGCGACCAACATCATCCCGACCTCGACCGGCGCCGCGAAGGCCACCTCGCTCGTCATCCCGGAGCTCAAGGGCAAGCTCGACGGCATCGCGATGCGGGTGCCGGTGCCCACGGGTTCGGTGACCGACCTGGTTCTGCAGCTCGGCCGCGAGACCACCAAGGACGAGGTCAACGCCGCGTTCCAGGCCGCCGCGCAGGGTGAGCTCAAGGGCATCCTCGAGTACACCGAGGACCCGATCGTCTCCTCCGACATCGTCACCGCGCCGGCGTCGTGCACCTTCGACTCGAAGCTGACGATGGTTCAGGGCAGCCAGGCCAAGATCGTCGGCTGGTACGACAACGAGTGGGGCTACTCGAACCGGCTCGTCGACCTGATCGCCCTGGTGGGCAAGTCGCTCTAGGTCCGGCGAAGCACCAGGCGAGTAGGACAGCAGCGATGAAGTCGATCGCGGATCTCGGCGACCTCTCCGGCAAGCGGGTTCTGGTCCGTTCGGACCTCAACGTGCCCCTGGACGGCTCTCGCATCACCGACGACGGCCGGATCCGGGCCAGCCTGCCGGTGATCCGGCAGCTAGCCGACGCCGGTGCGCGCGTCGTCGTGTGCGCGCACCTCGGCCGCCCGAAGGGCACGCCGGACCCGAAGTACTCCCTGGCCCCGGTCGCGCAGCGGCTGGCGGAGCTGGCCGGCACGCCGGTCGCCTTCAGCCCCGAGGTCGTGGGGGAGCAGGCGACGGCGACCGTCGCCGGCCTCGCGGACGGGGGCATCGCGTTGCTGGAGAACGTCCGGTTCTCCGCGGCCGAGACGTCGAAGGACGACGTGGAGCGCGGCGCGTTCGCCGCCGAGCTCGCGGCCCTCGCGGACGCCTACGTGGGCGACGCCTTCGGCGCCGTGCACCGCAAGCACGCGAGCGTCTACGACGTTGCGCGGCTGCTGCCGCACGCCGCCGGCGACCTGGTGCGCAACGAGGTCGAGGTGCTGCGCCGCCTCACCGAGAACCCGCAGCGCCCGTACGCGGTCGTGCTCGGCGGCTCGAAGGTCTCGGACAAGCTCGCCGTCATCGACCGCCTGCTCGGTCTCGCCGACAAGATCCTCGTCGGCGGCGGGATGGTGTACACCTTCCTCGCCGCGCAGGGGTACGAGGTCGGGACCTCGCTGCTCGAGGCCGACCAGATCGAGACCGTGAAGGGCTACCTCGCCGAGGCCGAGAAGCGCGGTGTCGAGCTCCTGCTGCCGACCGACATCGTCGCGGCCGATCGCTTCGCCACCGACGCGGACGCGGTCGTCGTGCCGGCCTCCGCGATCCCTGCGGACCGCATGGGTCTCGACATCGGCCCGGAGAGCGGGCAGGCGTTCGCCGCGGCGCTGGCGTCCTCGGCGACGATCTTCTGGAACGGTCCGATGGGCGTGTTCGAGATGGCCCCGTTCGCGGCCGGCACCCGCGCGGTCGCGCAGGCTCTCGTCGACGGCTCGGGCTTCTCGGTCGTCGGCGGCGGCGACTCCGCGGCAGCGGTGCGGACGCTCGGATTCGACGAGGCCGCGTTCGGCCACATCTCCACCGGCGGTGGGGCCAGCCTCGAGTACCTCGAGGGCAAGGCCCTGCCCGGTCTGCTCGCACTGGAGGACTGAGCACATGGCCAAGGAGCCCAAGGGCGCCCCGGAGCGGGACGGTCGCACGCCGCTGATGGCGGGCAACTGGAAGATGAACCTCAACCACCTCGAGGCCATCGCCCTCACGCAGAAGCTCGCCTTCTCGCTCGACGACCCGGACTTCGAGTCCGTCGAGGTCGCGCTGCTCGTCCCGTTCACCGACATCCGCTCGGTGCAGACGCTGGTCGACGCCGACAAGATGCGCTTCAGTTACGGCTCGCAGGACATCTCGGCCCACGACGCCGGCGCGTACACCGGCGAGGTGTCCGGCGTGATGCTCGCGAAGCTCGGCTGCACCTACGCGATCGTCGGACACTCCGAGCGCCGGCAGTACCACGGCGAGGACGAGGCCGTCGTGAACGCGAAGGTGAAGGCGGCGTTCCGCCACGGGCTGCGCCCGATCCTCTGCGTCGGTGAGGGGCTCGACGTCCGCCAGGCCGGGGAGCACGTCGGCCACACGCTGGCCCAGCTCGACGGCGCCCTCGACGGCGTCCCGGAGAAGAACGCCGCCGACCTCGTCGTCGCCTACGAGCCCGTCTGGGCGATCGGCACCGGCGAGGTCGCGACGCCCGAGGACGCGCAGGAGGTCTGCGGCGCGATCCGTGGACGCCTCGGTGAGCTCTACTCAAAAGAGCTCGCCGAGACCGTCCGGGTGCTCTACGGCGGCTCGGTGAAGGGCGACAACGTCGCCGCGATCATGGCGCAGCCGGACGTCGACGGGGCCCTCGTTGGCGGCGCGAGCCTCCAGGCGGACGAATTCGTGAAGATCGTGCGTTACCACTCCGCCGCGCAAAAGGCCTGAGCCGGGCCGGATCCGCGCCCTACGTCGCGGGTGAATCGCCCGTGCCGGGTTAGGATGGCGCCGCTCGTCGGGCCGGGAGTCCGCAGTGCTCGACCGCCTCTAAGTGAAGGACCTTCGTGGAGACCGCGTTCCAGATCCTGCTGCTGATCACCAGCGTGCTGATCGTGCTGCTCGTCCTGCTCCACAAGGGCAAGGGCGGCGGTCTGTCCGACCTCTTCGGCGGCGGTGTCTCGTCCTCGCTCGGCGGTTCGTCGATTGCCGAGCGCAACCTCGACCGGATCACCTACATCGTCGTCATCGTCTGGAGCGCGGCCTGCATCGGTCTGCTCCTGCTGCTGAAGGATTAGCCGCACCACCACCGGCACCACCACCGGGCCGGCACGACAGCGGGCACAGCACCACCGCGGCCGCCGCACCCGCCCGGCGCCGCACCCCCAGAACGGACCGTAGGAGAACTCTCGTGGCAAGTGGCAACGCGATCAGGGGCAGCCGTGTCGGGGCGGGCCCGATGGGCGAGGCGGAGCGTGGCGATTCCGCTCCGCGGTTCTGGATCTCCTACTGGTGCGCCAACGGGCACGAGACCCGGCCCAGCTTCGCCGACGACGGCACCGTGACGGCCCCGGACTTCTGGGACTGCCCGCGCTGCGGTTTCCCCGCCGGCCAGGATCGCGACACCCCGCCGTCCCCGCCGCGCAACGAGCCCTACAAGACCCACCTCGCGTACGTGCGCGAGCGCCGCAGCGAGGCCGACGGCGAGGCGATCCTCGCCGAGGCCCTCGACAAGCTGCGTGCGACCGGGCGCCCCTACTAGGGCGCCCGGCTCACCTCCGGCGTTGTTCCGGCGGGAGAGCGTCAGATCGGCGGTGCGGGTCGCTCGATGGCGACGATCCCGCGTTCGTCCTGAAGCCCGGTCGGCGTGTGCCAGTAGGGCACGGCCGGCCGGCCACTGACGGTCCGGCGCCGCACGGGGCGGCGATTCGAGGCCGCCCAGACGTACGTCAGCAGCAGGATCGCGGCTGTGCACGCGAGAAGAATGACCAGCGACTCCGTGCCGGACAGTGGTTGACCCATGCCGGACTCCTTCCGCCCGGCCCGAGCCCTACGGCTCGGGCGGTGGCCCTGTGCCGTATCTGCAGGATGCGTCAACGACCGCCCCGGCGTCCAGTGTCCGACCCGGGAAACCGGGCACCGGTAAGTTGATCGTCATCCGACGCCACGGCTGGTTCAGGGCCAAACACACGGGTGAGCAGGAGGCAGTGCATGCGCATCGGCGTGCTCACGGGCGGGGGCGACTGCCCGGGTCTGAACGCGGTCATTCGAGCGGTCGTGCGCAAGGGGGTCCATCAGTACGGGCACTCCTTCGTGGGGTTCCGTGACGGCTGGCGCGGCCCGCTGGAGAACAAGACGCAGACGCTCGGCATCCCCGAAGTGCGCGGAATCCTGCCCCGCGGCGGGACGATCCTGGGCTCCTCGCGCACGAACCCCGTGAAGGTCGACGGCGGGATCGAACGGATCCGCAAGAACCTCGCCGACCTCGGCATCGACGCGCTGATCGCCATCGGCGGCGAGGACACCCTGGGCGTCGCCACCCGCCTGCACGAGGACGGCATCGCGGTCGTCGGCGTCCCGAAGACCATCGACAACGACCTCGGCGCCACCGACTACACGTTCGGCTTCGACACCGCGGTGAACATCGCGGTCGAGGCCATTGACCGGCTTCACACCACCGCCGAGTCGCATCACCGCGCTCTCGTCGTGGAAGTGATGGGCCGTCACGCCGGCTGGATCGCCCTGCACGCCGGCATGGCCGGGGGAGCGAACCTCATCCTCATCCCCGAGGTCCCCTTCGACATCGGACGCGTCTGCAAGCTCATCGAGAGCCGGTTCCAGAGCCACTACGCGCCGATCGTCGTGGTCTCCGAGGGCGCCGTCCCCAAGGAGGGGACGATGGAACTCGTCTCCGGGGAGAAGGACGCCTTCGGTCACGTCCGCCTCGGCGGCATCGGCGACCGTGTCGCGAAGGAGATCGAGACCCGCACCGGGGCCGAGTCCCGGGCCGTCGTCCTCGGCCACGTCCAGCGCGGCGGCACCCCGACCGCCTTCGACCGCTGGCTCGCCACCCGCTTCGGGCTCCACGCCATCGACGCGATCCACGACAAGGACTTCGGGAAGATGGTCGCCCTCCGCGGTACCGACATCGTCCGCGTCCCCCTCGACGACGCCACCCGCGAGCTCAAGCTCGTCGACCCCAGCCTCTACTCCGAGGCCGAAGTCTTCTTCGGTTAGGACAAAAGGCAGGACGGGCCCGGGCGTACCGGGCAATAACCGATTTCAGGCGCGGAGCGGGGGCGACGTACCCTCATACCCGTGAGTACCGACCTGGACACCTGGCGGGAGCTGCCTGCTCTGCAGCAGCCGGACTATCCCGACGCCGCGGCGCTGGCCGCGGCGGTGGCTGAACTGCAGTCGCTGCCGCCGCTGGTGTTCGCGGGGGAGTGCGACCAGCTCAAGGAGCGGCTGGCGGCGGTCGCGCGGGGCGAGGCGTTCCTGCTCCAGGGCGGGGACTGCGCGGAGTCGTTCGACGTCCGCGGGGCCGACGCGCTGCGGGCGAAGCTGAAGACGCTGCTCCAGATGGCCGTCGTGCTCACCTATGCCGGCTCGGTTCCGGTCGTGAAGATCGGCCGGTTCGCCGGGCAGTACGCGAAGCCCCGGTCGTCCCCGGTGGAGAAGCGCAACGGGGTCGAGCTGCCGTCGTACCGCGGCGACGCCGTCAACAGCATCGAGTTCACCGCCGACGCCCGGATCCCGGACCCCCAGCGCCTGGTGAAGATGTACAACGCGTCCGCGGCGACGCTGAACCTCGTCCGCGCGTTCACCAAGGGTGGCTACGCGGACCTGCGCCAGGTCCACGCCTGGAACCAGGACTTCGTCGCCGACTCCCCGGTCGGGCAGCGCTACGAGGCCCTCGCGGCGGAGATCGACCGCGCCCTGGAGTTCATGCGGGCCTGCGGCGTCGACACCGACGCGCTCTCCAGCGTCGACATCTACTCCAGCCACGAGGCGCTGCTGCTCGAGTACGAGCGGGCCCTGACGCGGATCGACTCCCGCACCGGGCAGCCCTACGGCGTCTCCGGGCACTTCCTCTGGATCGGTGAGCGCACCCGCAACCTCGACGGCGCGCACATCGACCTGCTCCGCAAGATCCGGAACCCGATCGGGGTGAAGCTCGGCCCGACCGCGACGGCCGACGACGCGCTCGCGCTGATCGACGCCCTCGACCCGGACCGCGAGCCGGGCCGCCTGACCTTCATCACGCGCATGGGCACCGGCAAGGTCCGCGAGAACCTGCCGCGCCTGGTCGACAAGGTTACCGCCTCCGGTGCTGTTGTCGGCTGGGTCTGCGACCCGATGCACGGCAACACCTACGAGGCCGCCAACGGCTACAAGACCCGCAAGTTCGAGGACGTCCTCGACGAGGTCCGCGGCTTCTTCGAGGTGCACCGTTCGCTCGGCACCCACCCGGGCGGGATCCACATGGAGCTCACCGGTGACGACGTCACCGAGTGCACCGGCGGCGGCTACGTCCTGGACGAAGCCGACCTGTCGCAACGCTACGAGACCGCGTGCGACCCGCGCCTCAACCGGACGCAGTCGCTCGACCTCGCGTTCGAGGTGGCGCGGATGTACCGCGAGTACAGCCACTGACCCGTGATCGACCTCCGCAGTGACACCGTCACGCGTCCGACGGCCGGCATGCGCCGGGCCATGGCCGAGGCCGAGGTCGGCGACGACGTCTACGGCGAGGACCCGACGGTCCTCGAACTGCAGGAGCGCGTCGCCGCGATGCTCGGCCACGAGGCCGCGCTGTTCACCCCGACCGGGTCGATGGCGAACCAGCTCGGTCTCCGGCTGCTCGCCCGCCCGGGCGAGGAGGTGCTCTGCGACTCCCAGGCGCACGTGGTGCGCGCCGAGCTCGGCGCGCACGCCGCGTTCGGGTCGGTGACCACCCGGACGTGGAGTGCCCCGGACGGGGCCTTCGTCGCGTCCGACGTCATCGGCATGGCGGTGCCCGAGAGCAGCACCCATCTCGTGCGGACCGGCGTCGTCGCGGTCGAGAACACCCACAACTTCGGCGGCGGTACCGTCCAGCCGCTCGACGAGCTCGAGAAGCTCGCCGCCTGGGCCCGGGAGTCCTCGGTGCGTCTGCATCTCGACGGCGCCCGGCTCTGGAACGCCGCCGTCGCCACCGACACGTCGCCGGCGACCTACGGCCGGCTCTTCGACGCCGTCTCGGTCTGCCTGTCGAAGGGCCTGGGCGCCCCGATCGGCTCGCTCGTCGCCGGCCCCTCGGATCTCGTCACCGGCGCCCGCTGGTGGCGCAAGCGCCTCGGCGGCGGCATGCGCCAGGTCGGCATGCTCGCCGCGGCCGGGTTGTACGCGCTCGACCACCACGTCGACCGCCTCGCCGAGGACCACGCCCGCGCCGCCGAGCTTGCACGGCGCCTGGCGGAGGTCACGACCGGCGTCAGCACGCCGCAGACGAACATTCTCGTGCTCGACCTGCCCGAGGGGGGCCCGGTCGCGGCCGACCTCGTCACCGCCGCCCACGACTCGGGCGTGCTGGTCTCGCTGATCGGCCCACGGACGATCCGCCTGGTGACGCACCTGGACGTCGACGACGCGGACTGTGCCCGCGCCGCCGACGTCCTGTGCCGGTTGTTCTGACTGCTCTGACGGCCGCTCCGGGTGAGCCCTACGGCCGCATCTGGTCGAGGACGTCGAGGTTGCTGAACGCCGGCGGCCCGTCGCACAGCTTGTGCATCTGCTGCGCGAACTCGTGGGTCTCCGGGTGGTTCGAGCTCTCCATCGCCTCCTCGAACGAGGCGAACTCGATGATCGTCGTGTAGCGGTTCGGGACGTCGCGGTCCGCGCAGATGGAGATCTGGACGGGCTTCGGCCCGTCGCCGGCCGCCACCCGGCGGTCCCGCAGTTCTTCGCCGAGTCGGCGCACCTCGTCGATCCGGCTGGTCGTGTACGTGACGGTCTGGATGAACCCCGGCATGGTCGCCTCCCGTAGTGGGGTGAGGACGATTGTCCTCGCGTGTCAAGACTCGCCGGGGGAGCCGGAGCACGCATCGGGGCCGGTACCGAACTTGCTTCGGTACCGGCCCCGAGAAGCGCGGCTGCGGGCGGTGCAACCGCGGGACAGCGGGTCAGTTGGACGGCGGCCGCTCGACGCACTGCGCGAGGTAGAGCGCCTCGCCGAGGGAGTCCATCAGCGCGAGCTGCGTCTCCAGGTAGTCGATGTGCTCCTCCTCGCTGGAGAGGATCTTCTCCAGGAGGTTCGCGCTCGTGTGGTCGCCCTTCTCGCGGCACATGATGACGCCCGGGCGCAGCCGGGCGACGACCGCGAGCTCGATGTTCAGGTCGGCCTGGAACTGCTCGCGCACCGTCTGCCCGATGCTGAGCGGGAGCAGCTTCTGGTAGTTGGGCAGGCCCTCGAGGAACAGGATGCGGTCGGTGATTTCCTCGGCGTGCTCCATCTCCTCGATGGACTCGTGCCGGGTCTTCTTCGCGAGCTCCGTGTAGCCCCAGTTCTGCTGCATCTTCGCGTGCAGGAAGTACTGGTTGATGGCCGTCAGCTCGCTCGTCAGCTGCTCGTTGAGCAGGGCGATGACCTCAGGGTCGCCGATCATGAAAACGGGGTCCTTCCGGGGCGGGTGTGCGTGGCGGCCGGGGCGTCGGCGGACCCGACGGTAGCGACGAATTCCACGCTTGTCATCGAAGGGAAGGCTGCCCTCGCCGACCCTTCGGAAACCCAGGAAAGGGCAGCCTGACCTCAGGAAATGACGCTCTGTGACCGGCCGCTGAGAGCCCGGGAGAAGGTCAGGCGGTGGCGGCGAGAGTGCCGCTGAGGATCCGCCGCGGGCACCCGCTGACCGCGGTGGTGACGAGGTCCTCGACCCGGTCGATGCACGACCCGCAGTTGCTCGCGGCCTCCGTCGCCTCGCAGGCGCTACGCACACAGCGCGCACCTGCGTCAACAGCCCCGAGGATGTCGTCCTCGGTCACGGCGTTGCAGATGCAGACGAACACGTGCGTGCCTCCGGCTGACGGGCGGAACCGCTTCCTTAGGTAAGGCTAAGCATCTGTGAGGCCCCGTCAAGAGTCCGTCCGCCAGATGGCGGAACGGACGAGTCGACACATGTCCGTAACCAGCAGTGATTACGCAAAGTTACGAACGGACGTGGTTCAGAACACGCGCAGTGTGACCCGGGTCCCAGGCGGGACACGCGAGCCCGGCTCCGGATCCTGGGACACGACCCGGTCCCCGCCGAACAGGCTCCGCCGGACGTCGACGTCGAAGCCGAGGCTCTCCAGGAGGTCTTCGGCGTCGTCGACGTCCATGCCGATGACGCGGGGCACCTCGACCAGGTCCGACTTGGAGACGACCAGCTCGATCGTGCTGCCCTTCGAAAGCTTGCGGTTCGGACCGGGATTCTGCGACAGCACGGTGCCGGACGGGACCGAGTCGTCGACCTGCTCGGTCCAGGTCGCCTTGAAGCCGGCCGAGGTCAGCAGGTCCGTGGCCTCCTGCAGGCTGCGCCCGACCACGTCGGGCACGCTGATCGGCTTCGCGCCCCGGCTGACGATCAGCTTGACGACGGCGTCGCGGCGCAGCTCCTTGCCGGCGGGTGGATCGGTCGCGAGCACGCGGCCCTCGGGCACGGAGTCGCTGTACTTCTGGCCCTGCTCGTCGGCGACCGTCAGGTTGTTCTCGGCCAGGCGCTTCTTGGCGTCCTCGACGGTCTCGCCGGCGAGGTCCGGCACCGCGTAGCGCTCCGGACCGGCGGAGAGCACGGCGACGATCGTGCCGCTCTCGGAGATCTTGCGCCCCGGCTGCGGGTCGGTGCGCAGCACCTGGCCCTTCGGGACGAGTTCGTCGTGCTCCTCCTCGGCGAAGCGGACCTTCAGCCCCGCCTCCTCGGCCTTGACCAGGGCTTCCTCGCGGGTCAGGTTCAGCAGGCTCGGGGTGGTCACCGAGCTGCCGACCGCGACCTGCCAGGCGCCGATGCCGACGGCGAAGGTCGTCACCAGCACCGCCAGCAGCGCCAGGAAGCCGCGCCGGCGCCGGCGCTGCAGCCGGGCTGGGACCGCCAGGGGCACGCCCGCCGCGGCCGGCCTGCCGGGCGGTGACCCGGCCGGGGGACCGGCGGGGCCGGGGCGACGGATCGCCGCCGTGACCGCGTCCGGGCCGGCAGCCGCCCCTGGGGGCACCTGGCCGAACATCAGCGTCGGAGAGCCCTGCGCGGGCGCCGGGGCGGGCACCGGGGCGGCGCCGGGCGCACCCCCGGCCAGGTCGTCCAGCACCTCGGGGCGCAGCGTGCGGCGGACCGCGACGGTCTCGGCGAGGAACGCGCCGGCGTCGGCGGGGCGGCCGTCGGGGTCGCGGGCGGTCGAGCGCAGGACGAGGTTGTCCAGGGCCGGCGGGAGCGTCGGGCGGACCTCCGACGGGCGGGGGACGTCGTAGTGCACGTGCTGGTAGGCGACCTGGATCGGGGACTCGCCGGAGAACGGCTGCAGGCCGGTGAGGCACTCGTAGAGCAGGATCCCGGCCGCGTAGACGTCCGAGCGCTGGTCGGCGTGGCCCTTCTCGACCTGCTCCGGGGAGAGGTACGCGACCGTGCCGATCAGCGTGTTCGTGCCGGTCGGGGCGCCCCACGTCGCGGTGTTCGCACCGGCGGTGACGGCGCGGGCCAGACCGAAGTCGGCGACCTTGACGCGACCGTCGTCCGCGATCAGGACGTTCTCGGGCTTGATGTCGCGGTGGACCAGGCCGGCCGAGTGCGCGGCGGCCAGCGCGGCGAGCACGGGCTCCATCACCGCGAAGGTCTCGCGCGGGGTCAGGCGGCCCTTGTCCCGGAGCCAGTCCCGCAGCGTCCGGCCCTCGACGTACTCCATCGCGAGGAACACCGCTCCGGAGTCCGCGCTCTGGTCGAACACGGAGACGACGTTGGGGTGGGAGAGCCGCGCGGCTGAGCGCGCCTCCCGGATGAAGCGCTCGACGAAGTCCTTGTCCTCGGCCAGCGCGGGGTGCATCACCTTGACCGCGACGCCGCGGTCCAGCCGGGTGTCGACAGCCTCGTAGACGGTCGCCATCCCGCCGCGCGCCAGGCGGCGCGTGACGCGGTAGCGCCCGTCCAACACGGTGCCGACCAGGGCGTCGGCAGGCTCCCCCATGGGGCCGGAGTTTAGTCTCAGCCCCAGGCCAGACGGCCCTCAACGGGCGACGAGGCCTCGGCATGATCCCGAATCGGTATCCGGCCCGCGCGGCGCGCCAGCCGCCCCGCCACGACCGCCGAGCGCATCGCCGCGGCCATCGCGACCGGGTCCTGCGCGCGGGTCACCGCGGAGGCCAGCAGCACCGCGTCGCAGCCCAGCTCCATCGCCAGCGCGGCGTCCGAGGCGGTCCCGATCCCGGCGTCGAGGACCACCGGCACCTGCGCCCCGGCGACGATCAGCCCGAGATTGTGCGGGTTCCGGATGCCCATCCCGGACCCGATCGGGGAGCCCAGCGGCATGACCGCCGCACACCCGGCCTGCTCCAGGCGACGGGCCAGGATCGGGTCGTCGTTCGTGTAGGGCAGGACGACGAAGCCGTCCGCCACGAGCTGCTCGGCGGCGTCGAGGAGCTCGACCGGGTCGGGGAGCAGCGTCCGCTCGTCACCGATGACCTCGAGCTTGACCCAGTCCGTCTCCAGCGCCTCGCGGGCCAGCCGGGCGGTCAGCACGGCCTCGGCTGCGGTGTGGCAGCCGGCGGTGTTCGGCAGCACGGCGATGCCGTGCCGGGTCAGTAGGTCGAGGACGGACCCGCGGGTGCCCGCATCGACCCGGCGCATGGCGACGGTGGTCAGCTCGGTCCCGGACTCCAGCAGCGCGGCCTCCAGCACCTCCAGGCTGGGCGCACCGCCGGTGCCCATGATCAGCCGCGAGCCGAACGCGCGGCCGGCGATCACCAGCGGGTCGGCCGGGGCAGCAGCGGGGGAGCCGGGGGACCCGGGGGCCGGCACGGGGCGGACGTTCATCTCTCAGCCTCCCTGGACCGCGGTCAGGATCTCGACCCGGTCGCCGTCGGTCAGTTCGAGCAGCCGCCAGCGCCCGCGCGGGACCACCGCCCCGTTCAGCGCGGCGGCGACGCCCTTGGCGTTCGCGTCACCCACGATCTCGGAGACGAGGTCGGCCACGGTCGTCCCCGCCTCGAAGTCGCGGGCGGTGCCGTTGACGACCACCGTCCCGCCCTCGGTCTCGCGCATCATCGGACGGCCACCGGGGTGGCGGGCCGGAGCAGCCGCTCCGGCGTGAAGAACTGCGCGACCTCGGGCAGCGGCTCGCCGGCCAGCACCGCGGCGATCGCGTCCGCCGTGACCGGGGCCAGCAGCACCCCGTTGCGGAAGTGACCGAGCGCGAGAACGAGCCCGGGCAGGGACGTCGCGCCGAGGGCGGGCATGTTGTCCGCGGTCGCGGGCCGCAGCCCGGCGCGCGTCTCGGCGACCGCGAGCTCGGAGACGCCGGGGAGGATCTCGCGGGCGTCACGGAGCAGCTCGTAGACCGCGCCCGCGGTGACGGTGGTGTCGAAGCCCTGCTCCTCCATCGTCGCGCCGAGGACGAGCTCGCCGTCGGCACGGGGAACGAGGTACACCGACGCGCCGCGGACGATGCCGCGCACGTTGTGCCGCAGGAACGGCCGCTCCGGCGGGTACAACGCGCTCGGCACCCGTAGACGCAGGAGCTGGCCCTTCACCGGCCGGATCGCCGGGACGACGCCGGGCGGGATGCCGTCGACGTCCCCCGCCCAGGGGCCGGCCGCGAGCAGGACCGCCCCGGCGGCGCGGCGGGTGCCGTCGGCCAGGCGGACGCCGGTCGCGCGGTCACCGGTGAGCTCGACGGCCGCGACGCGCTGCGCGCACAGCTCGACGCCGGCGGCGCGGACCGCCGCGAGCAGCGCGGGCACGAGGCGGCGCGGGTCGACCTGGTGGTCGCCGGCCACGAACAGGCCGCCGCGGACGCCGGGCGCGAGCATCGGCTCCAGCTTCCGCAGCTCGCGGGAGGTGAGGCGGTCGACGCTCAGGCCGAGGGAGCGCTGGAACGCGTGCAGCTCGGTGGCCAGCGCGAGGTCGCTGCCGTCGGCGGCCGCGAGGACGGTGCCGCACTCGCGGTAGGCCGGGTCCACGCCGGTGCGCTCGAGGAGCTCGGCGGCCAGGTGTGGCCAGCGGGCGACGGAGTCCAGCGTCAGGCGGACCAGGGCCTGCTCGGTGTAGTGCGCCTCGGTGACCGGGGCGAGCATCCCGGCCGCGACGGTGGAGGCGCCTGAACCGGGGTCGGGGTCGCAGACGGTCACGGACAGGCCGCGGTCCGCGGCCCGCAGGGCGGTCGCCAGCCCGATCACGCCGCCGCCGACCACGACGACGTCGAACGACTGCGTCGGTGCCGCCACTGGTGCTCCCTTCGCCGGCATTACCCGGCAGGTTCAACGGTCGGAGGCGGTTCGAGACGTCCCACCGGACGGCCCAGCCTCCCTCTCAGCCCGGTCCTCCGAGCTCCCGCGTGCTCCGGCCAGCCTAGCCCGCGAGGCTCCCGGGCTACGGGGTCAGCCGGTTTGACAGGGTGGGGGCATGAGCGAGACGCAGGACGGCATCGACGTCGTCGAGGCGGCCGTCACCGAGTGGCTGACGGTGCCCGACGTCGCGGAGCGGCTGGGCACGGACGTGGTCAAGGTGCGGGCGCTGCTCAAGGACCGCCAGCTCCTGGCGCGCCGCCGCGGGGAGCGCGACGTGCTCTCGATCCCGGCCCAGTTCGTGCAGGACGGCCCCGACGGGCCCCAGGTGCTCAAGGGCCTGCCCGGGACGCTCGTGCTGCTGGCCGACGCGGGCTACTCCGACGCCGAGGCCCTGCGCTGGCTGTTCACCGCCGACGACACGCTGCCCGGCACCCCGGTCGACGCGCTCCGGGCGAACCGGGGCACCGAGGTGCGCCGCCGCGCCCAGGCGCTCGGGTTCTAGGCGGGACGGACGCATGCCCGGCGCCCTCAACGTGCGTGACCAGCTCGCCTCGTCCCGGCTGTACCTGTGCACCGACGCCCGCGAGAAGCAGGGCGACCTGCCGGAGTTCCTCGACGCCGTGCTCGGCGCCGGGGTCGACATCGTCCAGCTCCGGCAGAAGGGCATGGAGGCGCGCGACGAGCTCGCCGCCCTGGAGGTCTTCGCCGACGCCGCCGCCCGGCACGGCCGCCTCTACGCCGTGAACGACCGCGCCGACGTCGCCTACGCGTCCCGCGCCGACGTGCTGCACCTCGGGCAGGACGACCTCCCGGTCCCCGACGCGCGCTGGCTGCTCGGCCGGGGGATCCTGATCGGCCGGTCCACCCACGACGAGGACCAGGCCGAGGAGGCCGTCGCCGACCCGGCGGTCGATTACTTCTGCGTGGGACCGACGTGGGCGACCCCGACCAAGCCCGGTCGGCCGGCGGCCGGTCTCGACCTCGTCCGGTATGTGGCGGGTCGGACCCCCAAACCCTGGTTCGCGATCGGTGGCATCGACCTGGAGAACCTGGACGAGGTGCTCGAAGCGGGCGCCCGCCGCGTCGTCGTGGTCCGCGCGATCACGGAGGCGGACGACCCCGCGGCCGCGGCGGCGGCCTTCGCCACGCGCCTGCGTTCGGCCGGATCCTGACGAAGGTCTTGCCCGCTACGCCGTCCGGGGACGGCCGTTACGGCGATGTCACAAAGCTGCGTCAAGTCCGAGTCGGCGGGCTGTGAGAGTCCCTAACGTTTTCGGAGCGGAACCCCTGATTCCGCCGCTGAGCCGGAGACCCCGAGAAGTTCCCGGCCAGGAACGGCGTGTGAGGCGCATCGACCCCCTGCGGTGCGCCTCACCGTCCGTCCACCCCGTTCCCGGACCCGCCGGCCGCGCCCGGTCGGCGCCGCCGGGAGACTGACGCGGTGCGCGCCCTGTCCTACCTCGCCATGCTGCTCGGCTGTCTGGCGCTCACGGTGCCGCTCGAGTGGCTCGTGGGGGCACGCGTCCTCGCCCAGGGCCGGCGCCTCGCGCTGACGCTGCTGCTCGCCGGAACGCCGTTCCTGCTCTGGGACCTGTGGGCGGTCTCGCGCGACCACTGGTCGTTCGACGCCGACCAGACCCTCGGCCTCGAGGTGCCCGGCGGGCTGCCGGTCGAGGAGGTCGCGTTCTTCGTCGTGATCCCGCTGGCGGTCGTGTTCAGCTTCGAGGCCGTCCGCGCGGTCCGGCGGCGGCTGGGTTGGGACACGGGGCGATGAGCTACACCGCGCTCGCGGTCGCCGGGGTGGGCGTCGCGATCCTCGTCGACCTCGCGGTGCTGCGGACGCGGCTGCTCACGCGCGCCTCGTTCTGGACCGCCTACGCGATCATCGTGTTCTTCCAACTGCTCTCGAACGGCTGGCTGACCGGCCGCGAGATCGTCCGGTACGACGCGGACACGATCCTCGGCGACGCCGACCCGCAGTTCCTCGGCGACGGGCGCATCGTCTACGCGCCGGTCGAGGACCTGCTGTTCGGCTTCGCGCTCGTGCTCTGGACGCTCGGGGTCTGGACCTGGCTGGGCACCCGGCTGGACGAGCGCCAGGCGCGGCGCGCGCGGACGTAGGCAGCGGCGCCCACGCGCAGCCGGGTCGCCCGGCCGACGCGGGCGCGGCGGTCGAGCACGCGGTAGTCGCTGCGCTCGACCTCGTCGAGGATCCCCGCGTACAGGCGCGTGGCGGCGGCGATCGCGGGTCGGCTCTCGGGGTGGAGCATCGCGACCCCGGGTGCGGCGGCGGCGTACCAGTCACGGGCGCGCCGGACCTGAAACGCCATCAGGTCGCGCACGGCCGGGGTGTGTGCGCCCCGTTCGAGATCGGCCCGGGTGACGCCGTGCGCGGCGAGGTCCTCCAGCGGCAGGTACAGCCGGCCGCGCGCCAGGTCCTCGCCGACGTCGCGGAGAAAGTTCGTGAGCTGAAAGGCGATTCCGAGCGCGCGGGCGGGTTCCGCGGCGGCCCCCGGGTCGGCCGGGCGCAGCAGCGGGAGCATCTGCAGCCCGATCACCGCCGCCGAGCCGTGCATGTACGCGTCGAGGTCGGCGAAGGTCGGGTACGTCGTGACCGTCAGGTCGGCCCGCATCGAGTCCAGGAACGCGTCGGTGTGCTCGATCGGGATGCCCCAGGTGCGGGCGGTGTGCACCGCGGCGCGCCCGATCGCGTCCTCGCTCTCGCCCCGCGCGAACTCGGCCCGCCGCGCGGCGGCCCACGCCTCGAACCGTTCCGCCCGGGCGTCGGCGGGGCCGGCGAGCGTGTCCAGGTCGTCGACGAGCTCGTCCGCGCAGCGCGCGAAGCCGTAGAGCGCCCAGACGTACGGGCGCCGGGCGGGCGGCAGGAGCAGCGTCGCAAGGTAGTAGGTCCGCCCGTACCGGGCGTGCAGCTCCCGGCAGCGCAGGTACGACCGGCGCAGCGCGGGGTCGGTGATCCCGGCCGCGTCCAGAGCAGCGCGGGACGACATGGCCTGCAGGGTAATCGGCCGCGCCGAACCGCTGACGGGGTGCGGCGGCGGGTACGCCGACGGCCGCCCGGTCCCCGGTAGGGCGGCCGTCGGCCGTCAGTCGAACAGCTCGGAGAGGAAGGAGTGCCGCTTCTTCTTCCGGTAGCCGCCGTAGTACTTGTGCTCGTCGGTGTCGTACTTGCGCTCGTCGTACCGGCGCTCCTCGTAGCGAGGCTCCTGGTAGCGGGGCTCGGGCTGACGGGGCGGCTCGGGCTCCCGGGCCTGCTTCTCGTAGTAGCCGGCCTCGGCGTCGATCAGGCGCTCCAGCTCGCCGCGGTCGAGGAAGATCCCCCGGCAGTCGGCGCACTGGTCGATGGTCACGCCGTTGCGCTCGTAGCTGCGCATCTCGGCCTGGCACTTGGGGCAGGTCAAAGCGGTCACGGGAGGTCGAACGAAGGGCGCCGGCCCGGTGTTCCCGAACCTGGGAAAGGCCTGGCCATTCCGCCTGCGCCCACCGGATCCGCGCGTTACCGTCCCGCCATGGTCAGTCCCCGCCGGTTCCTGCCCGTTGCCGTCGCCGTGATCGCGGCGGCCGCGGTCGCGATCCCGCTCGCCGTGGCCAACGAGATCGGGCCGGACGGCGAGGAGACCGTCGCGCAGGTCGCCGCCGACGCGGCGGTCGCCCCGGCCGCGCCGGTCGCCCCGGCCGCGCCGGTCGACGCCCTGCCGGCGGGCCCGCTGCGCTACGTCGCGCTGGGGGACTCGTACACCTCCGCCCCCGGGGTCCCGCCCGTGGACCCGGCGGCGCCGGCCGTCTGCGGTCGCTCCGCGGGAAACTACCCGCACCTGGTCGCGAAGACGCTGGGCGCCGAGCTCACCGACGTCAGCTGCGGCGGCGCCGACACGATGTCGCTGTACGAGGAGCAGGTCCCCGGCGTCGCGGCCCAGCTCGACTCGCTGTCCCGGGACACCACGCTGGTCACGCTCGGCATCGGCGGCAACGACAACGACCTGTTCGCCACGGCGATCGCCGGCTGCGCGGGCAAGGTCGGAGCCGTGCTCGGTGGCGACGTCGCCGGTGCGCTGGAGGAGCGGAGCTCGTGCCGGGACCGCTACGGCGAGCAGTTCCGCGAGGACATCGAGGCCTCCGGCGTCATGATCGAGCAGGCCCTGGGGAACATTCGCGCCGAGGCCCCGCTCGCCAGGATCGTCGTGGTCGGCTACCCGAACCTGCTGCCGACGACCGAGGCCGGGCGCCTGGCCTGTCTCGCGGCCGGCGTGCCGTTCTCGGCCGAGGACATGGAGTTCCTCGACGAGGTCGAGCGGCAGCTCAACACGATGCTGCAGACCGCCGCCGAGAAGACGAAGAACACCTACCTCGACACGTACACCCCGAGCATCGGGCACGACATGTGCGCCGCCCCCGGGGTCCGCTGGGTCGAGCCGACGATCCCGCTCTCCCCGGCCGCCCCCGTCCACCCGAACGCCGCCGGCCAGGCCGCGGTCGCCGACGCCCTGGTCGCGCTGCTGCGGTCCTGACCCGAAGGGTCGGACTTCTCCGGTGGGCCAGCCGGTGGGTCAGCCGCCGGACTTCCGGCGGAACGTGCGCTGCGCCTTCGCGGGACCGTGCGCGGAGTGAACCTTCGACTCACCGCCGGCCTTGGGCTCGCCCTTGCCCCCGCCGCCGTGCTTGCGGGCCAGCGCCTCGCGGAACTTCGCCTTGGGGTCGTCCCCGGCGAACACGTCCTCGACGGGCTCCTCGGTCTCGTCGGCAGCGGCGGTGTTCTCGGGGCTCTCGTTCTCGGTCATGGGCCAACCATCGCACGGATCAGGGCCACGCGCGCGAGCGATATTCGCGCTGCGGGCCGGTGATCCGTTCGGCGGCCAGTCGGCCGGAGATCAGCACGCACGGGACCCCGACCCCGGGGACGGTCCCGGAGCCGGCGAACACGACGTTCTCCCACCCGCGGGCGAGGTTGCGGGGACGGAACGGCCCGGTCTGGGAGAACGAGTGCGCCGCGGCGAAGGGAGTCCCGGCGGCCATGCCGCGGGCGGCCCAGTCCGCCGGGGTGGTCACGTCGCGGACCTCGATGCCGGCCCCGAAGCCGGGGTACCCGCGCGACTCCAGCGTCCCGATCATCTGCTCGACGTAGGCGTCCCGGCGCACCGACCAGTCCTGATGACCCGTCAGGTTCGGGCTGGGGAACAGGACGTAGTACGACGAGCGGCCGGGCGGGGCGAGCGTGGGGTCCGACGCGGTCGGGGTGGTGACGAGGAACGACGGGTCCGACATCGTGCGGCCCTCCTCGATGACCTCGCGGAAGGTCTCGCGCCACGCGGTGCCGAAGGTGATCTCGTGATGGGCCCGCTCGGGGTAGGCCGTGGTGGACCCCGCCAGCAGGAGCACGCACGAGGGCGAGTACCCCAGACGGCCCAACCGGCGGGGGCCGCCGCCCAGCAGCGTGTGCCAGGCGGTCGGCAGGTCGGGGGTGAGGACGAGGGCGTCGCAGGCGATGCGTTCGCCCGCAGCGGTGTGCACGGCGACCGCCCGGCCGCCGGCCCGCTCGACCCGGGTGACCTCGGTGCCGCAGCGGATGTCGACGCCGTGCTTGGTCGCGGCGCCGGCCAGGGCGGCGGGCAGGGCGTGCATGCCGCCGCGGGGGAAGTACACGCCCGCGACAGTGTCCATGTAGGAGATCACCGCGTAGAGCGCGAGCGCGTCGTAGGGGGACCGGCCCGCGTACATCGCCTGGAACGTGAACACCCGGCGGGTGCGGTCGTCGTGCAGGTAGCGCCCGACGCGCGGCGCGAGGCGGCCGAACCCGCCGGCGGCCACGAGGCGGGCCAGGTTCGGGGTGAGCAGGCCGAGCGGGGAGTCGACGTTGCGATCGATGAAGTCCCGCATCTCGTAGCGGTAGAGGCGGTGCAGCCACTGCACCATGCGGCGGTACCCGTCCGCCTCGGCCGGGCCGCAGAGCTCGCTGATCGCGCCCGCCATCGCGTCCGGGTCGGTGTGCACGTCGAGCGACGAGCCGTCGGCGAAGCGGGCCCGGTACGCCGGCGTGAGGGGGAGCAGGTCGAGCCAGTCGGCGAGCTCCTCGCCGACGCAGTCGAGCGCGTCGGCGACGAGGCCGGGCATCGTGAGGACCGTCGGGCCGGTGTCGAACCGGTAGCCGTCGCGGTCGAGGCGGCCCGCGCGCCCGCCGGGCACGTCCTCCCGCTCGAGGACGACGACCTCACGTCCGGCCCCCGCGAGCCGGAGCGCGGCGGACAGGCCCGCGAGCCCCGCTCCGACCACGACGACGCGGTCGGTCGGTCCGGAGACGGTCCTCATTCGTGCCGCTGCGTCGCCGCGACCACGAGGTCGGCGAGAACCTGACGGGCCGTCGGATCAACGATGGGGGCGTCGGCGAGAGCGTCGACGGCCTGCGCGGTGAGCCGCTCGATCATCTTCTCGACCTCGTCGACCGCGCCCGTCCGGACGAGCACGTCGCGCAATTGCTCCACGCCGTCGGCGTCGAGGGTGGGGTCACCGAGCAGGGTGCGCAGCGTCGCGCGGTCGGCGTCGTCGGCGGCGGTCATCGCGGTCGCGACGAGCACGGTGCGCTTGCCCTCGCGCAGGTCGTCGCCCGCGGGCTTGCCGGTGCGCTCCGGGTCGCCGAAGACCCCGAGCAGGTCGTCGCGGAGCTGGAACGCCTCGCCGAGCGGGATGCCGAACGCGGAGAAGGCCTCGACCAGCGCCGGCTCGGCACCAGCCAGGGTCGCGCCGAGCTGCAAGGGCCGCTCGACCGAGTACTTCGCGGTCTTGTAGCGCAGGACGCGCAGGGCCCGGGAGAGCGCGGCGTCCTCGGTTTCACCGGCGGGGGCGTCGCCCGCCGACTGGGCGACAAGGTCGAGGTACTGGCCGGCGATGACTTCGGTCCGCATGGCCTCGAAGACCGCGGTGCCCGCGGCGACCCGGTCAGCGGGCAGGCCGCAGCCGCGGAGCAGTTCGTCGGACCAGGCGAGGACGAGGTCACCGAGCAGGATCGCGGCGCCGTACCCGAAGCCCTCCGGCGCCCCGGACCAGTCGGCCGTGCGGTGCAGCTGCTCGAACTGGCGGTGGGCGGAGGGGCGGCCGCGGCGGCGGTCGGAGCCGTCCATGACGTCGTCGTGGATCAGTGCGCTGACGTGCAGCAGTTCGAGCGCGGCGGCCGCGGCGACGATCTCCTCGCCGTCCGGGGCCCCAGCGGCGCGGTAGCCCCAGTAGCAGAACGCCGGGCGCAGGAGCTTGCCGCCGGTCGTGAGTTCCCGCAGGACCGCGACCGGCGCCTCGAGCTCGGGCCCGAGCGCGGTGACGAGGCCCGACCGTTGCTCCAGGTGGGCCGTGAGTCGTGCGGACACCCGCTCGCGCAGATCGGCCGGGTCCACGGCGGTCATGGCGGGCAGCTCCGTCCGGGTCGCTCGGGTGAAGTGGCGCAGGTCACTGGCCGGTCGCGGGGCACGGACCGGCCTGTCCGCGGATACCCCGATCGCTAGCCTGGGTCCACTATGACGACCGGATCCGGCCCGCGACCCGCGGGGTCCACGCTCGGCGCGACGCTGCGCGACCTGCTCGCGAGCGGCGGCCGGTCGTACTCGTTCGAGTTCTTCCCGCCGAAGACCGACGAGGGTGAGCGGACGCTGTTCGAGACGATCCGTCAGCTCGAGCCGCTGGCTCCGACGTTCGTGTCCGTCACCTACGGCGCCGGCGGGTCCACGCGGGACCGCACCGTCCGCATCGTCGAGCGGATCGCGACCGAGACGACACTGACCGCCGTCGGTCACCTCACCTGCGTCAGTTCCTCGCGCGCCGAGCTGCGTTCGGTCATCGGCAGCTTCGCCGGAGCGGGCATCCGCAACGTCCTGGCGCTGCGCGGCGACCCGGCCGGCGGGCCGGGTACACCGTGGGAGTCGCACCCGGAGGGGCTGGAGCACGCCGACGAGCTGGTGCGGCTGCTGCGCGAGCTCGGGGACTTCTGCGTCGGCGTCGCGGCCTTCCCGGAGGGCCACCCCGAGTCGCCGGACCTGGACGCCGACGCCAAGTACCTCGCGCTCAAGGCCGCGGCCGGCGCCGACTTCGCGGTGACGCAGTTCTTCTTCGACGCCGACGACTACTTCCGTCTCGTCGACCGGGCGGCGGCGCACGGCTGCACGATCCCGATCCTGCCGGGGATCATGCCGGTCACGAACCTCTCGCAGATCCAGCGCTTCGCGGAGCTGTCGGGCGCCGCGTTCCCGGCGTCCCTCGCCGAGCGGTTGCAGGCGGTCGCCGACGACGCGGCCGAGGTGCGCCGCATCGGCGTCGAGTTCGCCACTGAACTGTGCTCGAAGCTGCTCGACGGCGGCGCGCCGGGGCTGCACTTCTACACGCTGAACCGCTCGACCTCGACCCTGCAGATCTACCAGGCGCTCGGGCTCGGTCCCGCGCGAACTGACAGCGCGTCATGACTGACACCGCGTCATGACCTCGCGCGAGGACTACCTCGCTGCGTGGGCCGCGGGACACGGGGGCCACGACCCGAGCAGCGGGGGGCGCGCCGAGCGCGCGTGGTTCGACCTCGTGTACCGCGTCGCGCTCCCGCTGCGAGGCGTACACCCCGACGCGCTGACCGCGATCGCGGTCGCGGTCGCTGGGGTGGCGGCGGTCCTCGCCGGGAGCGACCCGCGGCTGTGTCTGCTCGCCGCCGTCCTGGTGCTCGTCTCGGCCGTGCTCGACGGCGTCGACGGGGCCGTCGCGGTTCTGACGGGCCGCGCGAGCCGGTGGGGGCACCTCGTCGACTCGCTCGGTGACCGGCTCGCGGAGGTGTTCTTCGGCATCGCCCTGTACGAAGCGGGCGCGCCCGGGCCGGTCTGCGCCGGCGCGGTCGCGAGCAGCTGGCTCCAGGAGTACGCGCGGGCCCGCGCCGGGGCCGGTGGGCTGACCGACATCCTCGTCGTCACCGTCGCGGAGCGTCCGACCCGGGTGATCGCCACGGCGCTCGGCCTGCTCACCGTCGGCCTGCTCGGACACAACTCGGTCGGGGAGTTCGACGCCGAGATCGCCGCGTTCTGCGGCGCGGTCGGCTGGCTCGCGCTCGGACTGGTCGGCCTCGCGCAGCTCGGCCGCGCGTTGCGTCACGCGCTGCGGCCCGGGAGCACTCAACCGAACGGATGAACCGAATCCGGCCGCACGTCTGAGCAGGATCCGCCCCTCCGGCTGATGTCGTGACCCGGCCGGAGGCGGATTCTTCTAACACGGCAGGACATTCGGGGACGGCGCGCTACCGCTCGCACGACCGGGTCCGGGTTCCTGGCGGAGATCGAGCGCGTCCGGCCCGTCGGGGTGCACCGCCGGGTCGGGACGCGTGAGACGTCCCGAGATCGCTGTTGATCCTGCTGAGGGGGCTGGATCACCGGCGATCTCGGCGTTTAAGCCCCCGTGCTGCCGGTGTCGCGGTCGCGCCCTCAGGCCTTGCCGATCGTCTCCGCGACCAACGCGGAGCCGAGGGGAGCGAGGGCCAGCCCCGGCCCGGGGTGAGCGGACCCGCCGACCTGGAAGAGCCCGCTCACGTCGGTCGTGTTCGGTGGGCGGAAGATCGCGCCCTTGAGGCCGTGCAGGGCGGCGCCGCCGAGCGCGCCGCCGGGGGAGCCGCAGCGCCGCTCGACGTCGGCGGGCGTGTGGGCCGCGAACCACCGGAGGCGGGTCGAGACGTCGAACCCGCGGGCGTCGAGGACACCGAGAAGATGACGGGCGTACGCCTCGGTCTGCGTCGCGGTCCAGTCGACCTCGTCCTTGCCGGTTCCGTGACGGGGCGTCACCACGCTGACGGTCAGAGCGCTCGCACCGGCAGGGGCGTCGGCGGGGGTGAGGAACAGCGTCGGGTCCGCCGGCGGCCGACCGGCTTCGAAGACCTCGACGAGTTCCGCGACGGGGTCGAGCCCGAACGACATCGTGGGCAGGTGGTCCGCCGCGCCGTCGAGGGCCAGGGACAGGGTGAAGGCGGAGGCGCTGCGATCCCCCCGGTCGGGGCGGCGGCCGAGGAACCCGGCGGTGAGCGCGGCATCCACCGCGGAGACGACGATGTCCGCGGGGAGCGTGGTGCCGTCGGCCAGGCGGACGCCGCGGACCGCGCCGCCGTCGTGCTCGATCGCCGTGACCGCGGTGCCGTAGCGGATCTCCGCGCCGCGCTTCTCGGTCCGCTCGGCGGTGGCGTCGACCAGACGCCGGATACCGCCGACCACCCGCCAGGTGCCGAAGGTGTGCTCCATCGCCGGCCAGACGGCGACCGCCGCGGCCGCGCGGCGCGGGTCGGACCCGATCCGGAGCGCGTAGGACCCGCCAACGGCGCGCAGGCGGGGATCGCGCAGCTGACGCTTCATCAGGTCGTTGAGGGTCTTCTCCGGCGTCAGCGCGGCGAGCCAGGCCCGTCCGGTCTTCGTCCGCAACGCCTGCAGGCGCGTGGTCGGTGGGGCGGCGACGAACCCCTGCCGGAACGTCGCCCACAGGTCGCTGCCGGTGGCGAGGAAAGTGTCCCAGTCCTCTGCCGCGGTCGGGCCGAGGCCGGCCGCGATCACCTCCATCGTCCCGGCGCGGGTCGCGTTCGGGATGTCGATGCGCGGACCGTCCGCGAACTGCCAGCGCATCGCCGGGTCCACCGGCTCGAGGTCGAGGACGCTCTCCAGCGGCGTCGTCTTCCCGGTCTTGCGGAACAGGTCGCGGTACCCGGCGGGGAGTTGGACGAGCGTCGGTCCGGTGTCGAACCCGAAGCCGTCCCGCTCGAAGCGGCCCGCCTGGCCCCCGGGTTCCTCCGCGCGCTCGCAGACGATCACGTCGTGCTTGAGCCGGGCGAGGCGCAGCGCGACTGCGAGCCCCGACAGCCCCGCCCCGATCACCACCACCCGCGCCACGAGCGGTCACCCTAGCTGCGCCGGGGTCAGGGGAGGGGGCGCCCCTTCCAGGTCAGGGTGCCGCGGCGGCGGGCGCGGACGGAGTCCGCGAGCAGGAACGCGGCGGCGGCGGTCGAGGCCGGGTGGGCGAGGACGTCGGGCCAGACGCGGGAGCCGACGCGGCGGGCGACGAGGGCACGGCCCGCGACGCCGGCGGCGTACCCGGCGAGCCCGAGGCGGGACCCGCGCAGGGCGGCGGCGGTCGGGACCGGTCCGAGGAGCAGGAGCACCCCGCACACCGCGGCGGCGGGGACGACGCGACCGCCGGCGCCGAAGGCGGCCCACAACCACTTGGTGTGGCCCGCCCGCAGCTCGGCCCAGTCCGCGTACATGCGGCACGACGCGACGTCGGAACCGACGACCATGCCCGCCCGGTGGCCGGCGCGCTTGGCCGCGCGGGCGAGTTCGATGTCGTCGACCACACGGTCGCGCACGGCGCCGTGGCCGCCGAAGGCGGCGTAGGTCGCGCGGTCCACGACGAGAAACTGCCCGATCGCCGCGGCGGTCGAGGGCCGCCGTGAGTGCTCCGCCGGCCGTACGGGCAGCGTCGACAACCAGCTCCAGGCGAGGAGGGGCTGGACGAGGCGCTCGCCGGGCGAGTCGGCGACCTGACGTGGCATCAGCGACAGCAGCCTCAGCCCCGACTCCGCCATCACCGCGACCGCGGCCGCCACGGCCCGCGGGTGCAGCAGGACGTCCGCGTCGACGAAGACCAGGACGTCGCCGGTCGCCTCCGCAGCCAGGCGGGCGCCGGCGTGCGGCTTGCCCAGCCAGCCCGGGGGCGGCGGGTCCCCGGTCAGGACGCGCACGCGCGGGTCGTCCCCGGCCACGGCGCGGGCGAGGTCGGCCGTGCCGTCGGCGGACCCGTCGTCGAGGACCAGGATCTCCAGGTCCGCCACACCCTCCTGGGCGAGCAGCGCACGCAGGCAGCGGCCCACCACCGCAGCCTCGTTCCGGACCGGCAGCAGCACCGAGACGCGCCGCCCGGGCGGGACGTCCGGGGCGTCGGGCCGGGCGACCCGCACCGTCGCGACGTTCGCCGCCGCCAGCGCCGCGCCGCCGAGGGACAGCAGCGCCCCGGCCGCGACCGCGGCCCGGCCCGGGGACCTCACGGACGTGCCCGGCCGAACCAGGCAACGCCGAACCGGGAGAGGGCGAAGGGGAGAGCCACGGCCCCCATCGCGACGCCGCCGAGGAGCCCGACCGCGGGGCGGTCGAAGAACGCGAGATTGCCGAGGACCTGGGCCGCGTAGGTCCACAGGTAGAGGACCGCGGGCAGGAGGTCGCCGGGGTCGGAGGCGCCGGACGCGCGCGGCACCGTCCGGTCGAGCAGCGCCATCAGTGCCACCGAGACGACGATCCAGCCCGCGTAGTTCGTCAGCGGGACGTCGGGGGAACCGGGCAGGGCGGGGGTCGGGTCGGCCCAGACCCAGTACCCCTCCTCGACCATCTGCGGGTCGAGGAACAGGTCCCAGCTCGCGAGGGCCCAGCCGCCGACGAGCGCGGTCGCCACCGCCCCGCGGTCCCGGGTCAGCCGACGCGCCACGAGCAGCGCCGGGTAGGCCGTCATCGACCAGGCCATCGGGATGACGAGCGGGACGCCGGCCAGCTCCGCGCCGAGCCCGTCCCCGTAGGCGTACTCGCCGAACGGGAAGCCCGTGTGCACGCCGACGGCCTCGACGGCGGCCGAGGCGACGCACACCAGCCCGAACGTCCGCAGCGCGACGCCGGCCCCGGACCGAACCGCCAGGTGGGTCACGACGACGGCGAAGGTCACCGTGACGGTGGCGACCGTCAGCCGGTCACGCGTGGTGCCCGCGACGAGCGGGTACGCGATCTGACAGGCGACGGCCGCCGCGAGCAGCGCCCAGGCGAGCCGGACCCCCGCGAGGTGCCGGTCCGGGCGCCGCGCGGTCTCGAGCGCGGGCAACGGTCGACGCTCAGGCCAGGGGCCGCAGGATCGAGAACGTCTCCCGACCGGGCGCGGCGATGGCCGCGAAGCGCCCGACGTTGGGGACGTCCATCGGGGCGACCGCGACGGAGGCACCGAGCTTGGTGGCCTTCTCCGCGGTGGCGTCCACGTCCGCGACCTGGAACGTCACCGACCAGTACGGACCCGGGGCCGAGCCGGCCGGGAGTGGCGAGAAGCCGGCCACGCCCTGCTGCCCGAGCATCGCGACCGCGCCGGTCGAGCCCGACGGGTCCGCGCCGCGGACCGACCAGCCGAACACCGCGGTGTAGAACGCGGCGGCGCGCGGGATGTCCGGCGTCACGAGGTCCGACCAGTACCAGGTGCCCGGAACGCGCGTGATGCGCGCGCCGATGTGGTCGCGGGCCTGCCAGAGCGTGAGCACGCCACCCTGCGGGTCGGCGCACGCGGCGCCGCGGCCCAGGTTGAGGATGTCCCCGGGCCCGGCGATGAGCGTGCCGCCGTTGGCCTTGACGGTCGCGACGGACGCGTCGACGTCCTTGACCGTGATGTAGACGTTCCAGCTCGGCCGGGTGCCCTTCTGGCACGGACCGAGACCCGCCACGGGACGGCCGTCGAGGAGGAACGTGGCGAAGCCGTCCTCGTCGTCCACCGAACTCCAGCCGAAGAGCTCGGAGTAGAACTCCTTGCCGGCCGCGGCGTCGTGGCAGGCGACGTCCACCCAGCACGGGATGCCGGGTGCGTAGCTGTCGACGTAGGTCACGACGTTCTCCCCTTCTCCGCGCGGACGGCGCGTGCGCAGCCTACTTCGGGAATCTTCGTGCGCGCTTCAGGTCGCGGAGCAGGACCTTCGCCGCACTGCGGCCCGAGGCTCCGAACACACCGCCGCCGGGATGGGTCGAGGCGCCGGTGAGGTAGAGGCCGGGCAGGGGCCCACGGTAACCCGAGAGCTCGGGGACCGGACGGAGGGCGAACATCGCATCGAGTGCCATCTCGACGTGCATGACGTTGCCTCGACGCAGACCGAGCTCGCGTTCGAGGTCGAGCGGGGTCTGGACGTGGGTGTCGACGACGCCCGCAGCGAACCCGGGGGAGAAGGCCTCGACGCGCGCGATCGCCGCCTCGCCGGTCGCCGTGCGCACCTCGTCCCACCCGGGTCCGGCGAGGTCGTAACGGTGCCACTGCGCCCACAGCGTGACGGTGTGGCGGCCGGGCGGAGCGAGTGACGGGTCCTGCACGGTCGGGGTCAGGGCGAGCACCGCCGGCCGCGCCGGAGGCCGGGCGGCGAGATAGTCGGCGTAGGCCGCGCGCAGCTCGGCGCGGTCGGTGACGAGCAGTTGCATGCCGTGCCCGGCGTCGGCCGAGGCCCCGGCGTAGGCCGGCAACGCCGAGGTCGCGAGCCGGACGGCCACGCCGATGCCGTCGCCGACCCGGATCCGCGGTCGCACCCCGGGCGGCTCGACACCGGCGGCGGCGAGCAGGTCCAGCGTCTCCAGGACGTGGGCGCCGGACAGGACCGCCCGCGCACTGACGGTGCGTCCGCTCGCGGTCCGCACGCCGGTGACCCGCCCCGCGGACACGGTGACCGCCGTTGCCGCGTCCCCGAGGTGGAGCCGGCCGCCCGAGCGGGTCAGGCGCTCGGCGAGGGTCCGCGAGAGCTCTCCGGACCCGCCCACCGGCCGCCCGGGGGCACGCAGGTGCATCAGGGCGATCCAGGACAGGTGCCCGACCGTGCCCGGCTCGTGCGGCGGCGGGCCGGACTGCGCCGCGAGCCAGGCCAGGGCCGCCTTCAGGCGTTCGCTTCGGAAGGTGGCGTCGAGCAGGTGGTCGGCCGGCTGCAGGAACCACCGGGAGGTCTCACCACCGCCGCGTGCGCGGCCGAGCGTGGCGACCTTGCGGGCGATCCGGCCCGGGGTCGGCGGCCCGGCGAGGACGTCGAGGATGCGCCGGCACGCGGGGGTGAAGTCGGCGATCAGCGCGCGGTACGCCGCGGCGTCGGCGGGTCCGCAGGCCGCGGCGATGGAGTCGCAGGTGCGGTCGAGGTCGGTCGCGAACACCAGGCCGGGGGAGCCCGGGTCCGGCCCCGGCGCGTACGCCCACGGGTCGGCGTCGAGGTACCGCAGACCGCACTCACCGAGCCCGAGCTCCTCGACGATTCCGGTATGACGGACCATCACGTGCAAGCTGGAGCCGCGATCCACGCGATGACCCGGGAAGCGCTCGACGGTGGAGACCGCGCCGCCGACGACGGTGTCGCGCTCGAGGACCTCGACCTCGAGACCGGCGCCCGCGAGGTAGCAGGCCGCGACCAGTGCGTTGTGGCCGGCGCCGACGACCGCGACGTCGCAGCGGGAGTTCACGACCGGCGGCGGGGCTCGGGGCTGCCCGTGCGTTCGAGGTAGGCGCGCCCGCGCGGGGAGAGCTCGTAGCCGACGGCGAGGCTGTGGGTGAGCCCGAGGTTCTTCAGCTTGCGGACGTCGATCTTGAACGGCTGGGTCTCCCGACCGTAGGACGCCGCGAGGTCCGGCGCGCGCACGCCGGGCTGCTCCGCGATCGTCCGCAGGTACTGCCGGGTCCAGGCGCCGTGCGAGCTCGCCGCGTCTAGGCGGTCGAGGCGTCGTGTGATCTCCGCGACAGCGGCGTCGTCGAGCGCGTCGTCGGCGGCGAGCGCGGCGCGCGGGTCCGGGTCGGTCGCGAGGGTGAACTCGACCCGCCACAGCGGGTGCGCCGGGTCGCCGGGCAGCTCGGAGAGCAGCTGCTCGGGGCTCGGGCGGCCCGCGCGGCGGGCGTCGGCCTTCGTCAGCTTCGCCGGGTCGATCTCGCGCACCGACGTCACGTCGATCCGGCCGGCGTTGGTGCGGTAGGTCCGGCCCGCGATGACGCGAGGGGCGGCCCAGCGGCGGAACTGCACGCTGATCCGGCCCTCGGCCGCCGCGCGGGCGTCGGGCCCGGTGAAGCGCACCGCTCAGCCCTTCCGCTCGGCCTCGATCGCGGCCTGCACCGCCTCCGGCGAGCGGCCGACCACCGCGCTGCCGTCGGCGGCGGTGAGGATCGGACGCTGGATCAGCTTGGGGTGAGCGGCCAGCGCCTCGATCCAACGCTCGCGGTTCTCCGCGTCCTTCGGCCAGGACTTCAGCCCGATCTCGCCGGCCACGGCCTCACCGGTCCGCGCGATGTCCCACGGCTCGAGGCCGAGCCGGTCGAGGACGTCGCGGATCTCGGCGGCGGTCGGCGGGTCGTCCAGGTACCGGCGGACGGTGTAGGGAACGCCCGCGGCGTCCAGGTCCGCGACCGCGGTACGGCACTTCGAGCATGCCGGGTTGAGCCAGATCTCCATGCGGCCGAACCTATTGCAACGGTCCGCGGCGGCTCCGGCAGTGTTATTTACTCTGAGTAAGTTGTGCCGTAGCGTGGAGGTCGACGGACGTCCCAGGGAGGAACAGCGCATGGACCGGCGGATCCTGATCACCGGAGCGGCGTCCGGGCTCGGTCGCGCCCTCGCGCGCGCAGCGGCCGACGACGGTGCGCGTGTGCTGCTCACCGACCGTGACCCGGCGGCGGGCGAACTGGCTCGGCTGGAACTGGCCGAGCGCCTGCGCGAACGCGGTGGGAACCCGGACCGGGTCGCGTTCCTCGCCCTCGACGTCCGGGACGACGCCGCGTGGGACGCCGCGCGGGAGTGGTGCGCGCAGCACTGGGGCGGCCTCGACGTCCTCGTGAACAACGCGGGCGTGGCCGCCGCCGGCCCGATCTCCGACATCCCGATGGCCGACTGGGACTGGATCCTCGACATCAACCTCAAGGGCGTGATCCGCGGAGTCCGGACGTTCGTGCCCATGTTCGAGGCCCAGGGGGCCGGGCACGTCGTCAACATCGCCTCGCTCGCCGGGCTGATGAACCTCGGCAACATGGCGTCCTACAACGTCACCAAGGCCGGCGTCATCTCGCTGTCGGAGACGATGCGCTGCGAGCTGGAGCCGCTGGGCATCCGGACCACCGTGGTGTGCCCGAGCTTCTTCGCGACCAACCTCGCCGACACGATGCGGACGACCGACCCGGCCTTCGAGGTGATGGCGCGTCAGGCCATCGCGGGAGAGCTGTTCCCCGGTCCGAAGCTGACCGCCGACGACGTCGCGCGCAAGGTGTTACGGGCCGTGGACCGGCGGAAGTTCCTGCTGCTGCCGCACGTCGAGACCCGGCTGCTGTACGCGTTCAAACGCCTCGCGCCGACCCCGTTCGCCAAGGGTCTGGCCGCGGCCAACCAGCTCGTGCAGAAGCGGTTCGGAACGAACCCGGCCGGCCGCCCGCGGGCGACCGGCCGGATGCGTTGACCTGTCTGCTTTGCTGCGATCTCCCGCCGGAACGATGATCTGACTGAGCGTCAGCGCTTGAGGTCCACGACGACCCGCTTCGGGTTCGTCAGGTGGCTCACGCTGTAGCTCTTGAGGTTCTTGACGCCGACGCCGAACGTCACGTGGCCCTCGAAGTCGCACGCCATCCGGACGCCCTTGAGGGTCGACAGGTTGTAGTTGGCGGTCGACAGACGGCCCGGGCCGGAGTACGTGCTCTTGCCCTTGTCGTTGTGGGCCTGAGCCGGCGTCAGGTCGATCTTGAGGATCTTGTCGCCGGGGATCGTCAGCTTGTCGCCCTTGCCGCAGCTGTAGAGGCTGTTGACGAGGGAGAGCTTCACGGTCGGCTTCTTGCCCGTGTAGTCGATGACCACGCGGTCGAAGGTGCTGTGCGCGCCGGTGCGCAGGTTCTGAACCGTGGCGGTCTTCGCGGCCGCGTCGGCGGACGCGACGACGCCGACCAGGCCGGTGCCGGCGAGTGCGGTCGCGGCGAGGGCGGCGACGGCGGTCTTGCGGTTGCGGAGCTGGAACATCTCTTCCCCCTGGGGTGTCGGGCAGTTCTTCGGCTACTCGGGTGGGCAACTCGGTGTTGGGGCAACTCGGTATGGCCGTGCGGTGTGGAACTGCACAGGAGACGCCGGGGGGCGCAGATCGGTTTACCGGACGAACCGGACAAATTTTTCGGGCGGCGGCGCGCCGGGGGAATGGGTGCTTGCCAGATTGTCGGGGGTGGGGGGTACTGTTCTCCGTGTCGAACAGATGTTCGAGCGACTGACCCCCCGCGGTCGCTCGGGCCGGTTCGACACCACTCACCGGCCGGGCGGCCGGCCTCGACCCCCGCCCGCCCGGCCCGGTGGGAGAGCCCGGCCCCGGTCGTTCGCCCGGGGCCGCACGGGAGAACGAGGAGTCGACATGAGCCTGGTCATCGAGCACCCGGCCGCGCCGCGTTCCGGGGCGCAGGAGCTGCTGAACGCCGCCGGCCACTGCCTGAACGCGGCGAACGTGGCCACCCGTCCCGTCGACCGCTACGCCGCCGCCCATCTCGCCGCCCTCCGCGGCGCGGCGGCGGTCCTCGCGGTCCGCGCCCAGCCGGTGACGGGCAAGCGGCGCCGGCCGCGTTCGGCATGGGAGCTGCTCGTCGTCGTCGCGCCGGAGCTCTCGGAGTGGGCCGCGTTCTTCGCCGCCAACGCCGGCAAGCGCGCCGCCGCCGAGGCCGGCCTCACCCGCGCCGTGACGGCCCGCGAGGCCGACGATCTTCTGCGCGACGCCGCGACCTTCGTCGCCCTCGTCGCCGCGATGCTCGACGTCCCGTGCCCGCAGGCGGCCTGCGTCTAGGGCAGGTTGCCTCCGGACTGAGGCAGCGTCAGGGGGATGCCAGGCGCGCGAGCGCCGGCGGGAGCTTCGACGCGGCGGCCCGGTCGAGCAGCCAGAGGGTCCGCGACCGACCCGATGCGCCGGCGGCGGGGATCTGGATCGGGCCCGCGCCGGAGAGCGCGAGGTGCACCGCCGAGGCCTTGTCCTCGCCGGCGACGACGAACCAGACCTCCTTGGCGCCGCGGATCGTCGGCATCGTCAGGCTGATGCGCGTCGGCGGCGGCTTGGGGGATCCCCGGACACCGACGACCGAGCGGACCTCCTCGTACAACGCCGGCTTCTCGGGGAACAGCGAGGCGATGTGCCCGTCCGGGCCGACTCCGAGCAGGCACACGTCGAAGCTCGGCGCGATGCCGTGGTCCTCCGGCCGCGCCGCCGCCTGAAGTTCCGCCGCGTAGCGTTCGGCTGCCGCCTCCGGGTCGTCGCCGTCGGGGCCGTCGCTCGCGGGCATCGGGTGCACGCGCGCCGGGTCGACGCCGACCTTGTCCAACAGGGCCTCGCGCGCCTGGGTCTCGTTGCGGTCGGCGTGCCCGAGTGGCAGGAAGCGCTCGTCGCCCCACCAGATGTCGAGGTTGCGCCAGTCGATCGCGTCGCGGGCCGGCATGTCCGCCAGGGCCGCAAGGGTCGCGATGCCGACGCTGCCGCCGGTGAGCACCACCGAGGCCCGCCCGGTCGCCGCCTGCGCGTCGACGAGCCGGGTCACGAGCCGCGCCGCCACGGCGGCGGCGAGGGTCGGCGGGTCGCGGTGGACGAGGACGGTGGCGGTCATGCGGGTGCTCCTGTGCGTGACGGTGCGGCGGCGAGACACTCGGCGAAGATCTCGTCCGGGTCGAGGCGGCGCAGTTCCTCCGCCATGAGCTCGGGGAGCGGGCGGCGGGGGAGCGCGATCGGGCGCTCGGGCCAGCCCGGGGCGCACAGCGTGGCGAGCGCACCGTCGGTGCGCACGACCGCGATCTCGCCGTCCGGGGTGCCCAGGCGAACCTCGGTCAGGCCGGGCCCGTCGGAGGTCCGGCGCTCGACGGGGACAGCGAGCCGGAGCTCGAGCCAGCGCGCGAGAAGCTCCGTGCTCGGGCTGTCGGGTTCCCCGGCCACGACGCCGCTCTCGACGGCGGCGTGCGGCTGGTCGAAGGCGGCGGCGAGGACGCTGCGCCAGCGGGTCAGGCGTGTCCAGGACAGGTCGGTGTCGCCCTCGGCGTAGGTCTGCGCCCGCCGGGCGAGCGCGGCGCGCGGGTCGGTGGCCGACGCGAGGTCGGTGATGCGCCGCTGGCTCAGGGCGCCGATCGGGTCGGCAGCGGGGTCGTCCGGCGGTTCGCCGGGCCAGAAGGTCACGACCGGGGCGTCCGGGCCCAGCAGCGGCAGCACGACGGAACCGCCGTGCGCGGCCAGTTCGCCGTGCAGGTCCAGCACGACCAGTTCGCCCGGGCCACGTTCACCGCTGCCGCACACCTCGGCGTCGAGCCGGGCGTGGGACGAGTCCGGCCGCCGCCGGGCGACGAGGATCCGGGCGGGGTGCTCGGCCGCGCTCCGCGCCGCCGCCTCGACCGCCTCGGCATGCTCCTCGCCGTCCGTCACGACGACCAGCGTCAGGACCTGCCCCGTCGCCTGGCTCCCGCCGGCGCGGCGGGCCGCGATCAGCGCGCGCCCGATCGCCGACGCGGTGGTGTTGGTCAGGATCTCACTCACGGGCGCCGCCAAACTCGGCCGTCCCGCGCCAGCAGCTCGTCGGCACTCGGCGGACCCCACGTGCCCGCGGCATACCCCTCGGGCGGACCCTGGGTCGCCCAGAACTCCTCGATGGGGTCGAGGACCTGCCACGACAGCTCGACCTCACGCGCGCGAGGGAACAGCGGCGGGTCGCCGAGCAGGACGTCGAGGATGAGCCGCTCGTACGCCTCGGGTGAGCTCTCGGTGAACGCGCCGCCGTAGGCGAAGTCCATCGTCACGTCCCGGACCTCCATCGCGGAGCCGGGCACCTTCGAGCCGAAGCGCACCGTCGTGCCCTCGTCCGGCTGGATCCGGCAGACCAGGGCGTTCTGGCCGAGCTCCTCGGTCGCGGTCGTCTCGAACGGCAGGTGCGGCACCCGCTGGAAGACCAGCGCGATCTCCGTGACCCGTCGGCCGAGGCGCTTACCGGTGCGCAGGTAGAACGGCACCCCGGCCCAGCGGCGCGTGTCGAGCTCGAGCTTCACGGCGGCGTAGGTCTCGGTGGTCGAGTCGGCGGGGATGCCCTCCTCCTCGCAGTAGCCGACGACCTTCTCGCCGCCTTGCCACCCGGCGGTGTAGCGCCCACGGGCCGTCGAGGCCGCGAGATCGGAGGGCAGCCGGATCGCGGAGAGCACCTTCTCCTTCTCCGCGCGCAGGTCGTCGGGGGAGAAGGAGACCGGTTCCTCCATCGCCGTGAGCGCAAGCAGCTGGAGCAGGTGGTTCTGCAGGACGTCGCGGGCGGCGCCGATGCCGTCGTAGTAGCCCGCGCGGCCGCCGATCCCGATGTCCTCGGCCATCGTGATCTGCACGTGGTCGACGAAGTTGCGGTTCCAGATCGGCTCGAAGAGCTGGTTCGCGAAGCGCAGCGCCAGGATGTTCTGCACTGTCTCCTTGCCGAGGTAGTGGTCGATCCGGAACACCGACGACGGTGGGAAGACCTCCTCGACGATGCGGTTCAGCTCCCGGGCGCTCGCGAGGTCGTGACCGAACGGCTTCTCGACGACCACGCGGCGCCACGAGTCGCCGTGCGAGTCGGTGAGGCCGTGCTCCTTGAGCTGGCCGACCACCTCGGCGAAGAACTTCGGCGGGATCGAGAGGTAGAACGCGTGGTTGCCCCCGGTGCCGCGGCTCTCGTCGAGCTCGGCGAGGGTCTTGGCGAGCGTCGCGAACGCGGCGTCGTCACCGAAGTCGCCAGGGACGAAGCGCATGCCTTCGGACAGTGCCGCCCAGGTCTCCTCGCGGAAGGGTGTCCGCGCGTTCTGCTTCACCGCGTCGTGGACGACCTTCGAGAAGTCCTGGTCCTCCCAGTCCCGGCGCGCGTACCCGACGAGCGAGAAGCCCGGGGGCAGCAGCCCGCGGTTGGCCAGGTCGTAGATCGCGGGCATCACCTTGCGGCGCGCGAGGTCGCCGGTGACGCCGAAGACGACGAGGCTGCACGGCCCCGCGATCCGCGGCAGGCGCTTGTCGCGCGGGTCGCGGAGCGGATTCGCCGTCATGCCTCTCCCGTTCCGTACCGGCCGTCACGCACCGAAGGCCGCGAGCAGCGTGTCGATGCCCGCCTTACGGTCGGTGAGATGGAGGCGGAGCGCCGGGCGGTTGCGGCTCTGGAGAGCTCCGAGGTCGCCGAGCGCCTGCGCCATCTGCAGCGTCGAGAAGCTGTAGGGCCGGCCCGGGATCGGCAGGTCCTCCTCGACCGCACCGGTGATCTGCAGGAAGACACCGACCGGTTGGCCGCCCTTGTGGAACTGCCCGGTCGAGTGCAGGAACCGCGGGCCCCAGCCGAAGGTGACCTGTGGCCCGGCGAGCAGCCTCGCCAGCGCGGGACGCAGGCGGGCGATGTCCGCGTCGGCGAACCGGTCGAGGTAGGCCATGAGGGCCAGGTACCCCGTCGGCTGGACCTGACGCAGAATCAGCTCAAGCGCGTCGACGAGCGACTTCGCCTCGCCGAGGAGCGCCTCGTCGCCGTGGACCTCGATGGGGCCGTCGGTGAACAGCGGCGCCGGCACGTCGAGGACGCCGTCGACAGCGGACTCGAGCAGCCGCGCGGTGTTGTCCTTGGACTCGGTCACGTTGGGCTGGTCGAACGGGCTCGTGTGCAGGCCCCAGCCCATGAAGGCGGTCGCCCACTCCCAGAGCAGGAACTGCGCCCCGAGCGGACCGCTGGTGATCCGGATCTCCGAGCCGTCGACGTCGCCGAGGGTGGCGCGCACCGCGTCCGGACCGATGTCCGCCCAGCCGGGGGCGTCCGTGCTCTCGACGATAACGGGGAGGAGGCCTTTGCCCTCCTTGCCGCTGGACTCGGCGATGAGCTGCTCGACCCAGTCGCCGAAGCCCTCCAGGGCCGGGTCGGCGTTGGCGAGGACGAGCTTCTCCCGACTGTGGGTCGCCGCGCCGCTGAGCGCGGCCCCGAGCAGCAGGCCCGGGTTGTCGCCGAGCTGCTCCAGCGCCGGACGGAGCTCCGCGGCCTCGTCGAGCAGTTTCGCGACGTCGGCGCCGGCGAGACCGCTCGGCACGAGGCCGAATGCGGACAGCGCGCTGTACCGGCCACCGACGTTCGGGTCGGCGAGGAACACCGCCCGGTAGTTGCCCTCGGTCGCGATCTCCTCCAGGGCCGAACCCGGGTCGGTGACGACGACGAAGCGCGCCGCGATCTGCTCGTCGGACAAGCCCGCGTCGCGGAAGGCCTGGATGTAGGCGCGGCGGTGGCTGTCGGTCTCGATGGTCGAACCGCTCTTGCTCGCCACCACGACCACCGTGCGGTCGAGGCGGTCGGCGAGGGTCCGGCGAAGCTGGTTGGCGTCCGTGGTGTCGAGGACGGTGAGCTCGACACCGGCGTTGCGGCAGATCACCTCGGGCGCGAGCGACGAACCGCCCATGCCCGCGAGCACGACGTGGTCGAGACCGTCGGCCTGCAGGCGCTCGCGGACCTCGGCGATGCGGGGGAGCAGCTCGCGCGAACTGGTCGGCAGGTCCAGCCAGCCGAGCCGGATCGCGGCCTCCTCGGCCGCCGCGTCACCCCAGAGCGTGGCGTCCTTGGCGGCGAGGCGCTGCACGACCTCGTGGACCGACGCGGCGCGCAGCGCGAACCCGGCAGGGGCCCGGACCTCCTCGCCGGACAGACGGACGCGGCAGCCCCCGCCCTCCTGGGCGTAGGTGTTGAACGGGTTGGGTGCCTTGTCGCTCGTCGTCACTCCTCGCCCCCCAGGCGGGTCAGCTCGGCGCCGACGGAGCCGAGCAGGTCGTTCCAGGCGGAGATGAACTTCTCGACGCCCTCGCGCTCGAGCAGGTTCACGACGTCGTCGTAGTCGATGCCGATCGCGGCGAGGTCGGCGAGGACCTGCTTGGCCTCGGCGTAGTGCGCGCGGACCGTGTCGCCGGTCGCGGCGGAGTGGTCGGCGACCGCGTCGAGCGTGGCCTCCGGCATCGTGTTGACCACGCCGGCGGTGACGAGCTCGTCGACGTAGAGGGTGTCCGCGTAGGCCGGGTCCTTGACGCCGGTGGAGGCCCACAGCGGGCGCTGCGGCTTGGCGCCGTCGTCGGCCAGCGCGGTCCAGCGCGGTCCGGCGAAGATCTGTTCGTAGGCCTCGAACGCCAGACGTGCGTTGGCGACGGCGGCCTTGCCGCGCAGCGCCTTGGCCTCGTCGGTGCCCAGCTTGTCCAGGCGCTTGTCGATCTCGGTGTCGACGCGGGAGACGAAGAAGCTCGCGACCGACCCGACCCGCTCCAGCGGGAGCCCGGCCTTCTGGGCGCGCTCCATGCCGTCGAGGAAGGCGTCCATCACCGCGCGGTAGCGCTCGAGGGAGAAGATCAGCGTGACGTTGACGCTGATGCCCTCGGCCAGGCACTGCGCGATCGCCGGGAGGCCTGCCACGGTGGCCGGGATCTTGATGTAGAGGTTCGGCCGGTCGACCGCCCACCACAGGAAACGGGCCTCGGCGACAGTCTTGTCGGTGTCGTGCGCGAAGCGGGGGTCGACCTCGATCGAGACGCGGCCGTCGACGCCGTCGCTGGCGTCGTACACGCTGCGCAGGACGTCGCACGCCTCGCGGACGTCGGCGGTGGTGATCGAGCGGACCGCCTCGTCGACGTGCACGCCCCGCACCGCGAGGTCGTGCACCTGCGGGTCGTACAGGTCGGACTTGGACACCGCGTTCTGGAAGATCGACGGGTTGGTCGTCACGCCCACGACGTAGGAGTCGCGCACCATCGCCGCGAGCGTGCCTTTCTGCAGGCGCTCACGTGAGAGGTCGTCCAGCCAGATGGCGACGCCCGCCTCGGAGAGGCGGCGCAGATTCTCGGTTCCCACGATCTTCCTTCTCCTTGCCTACGGGCAGTCTGACGATCGGTCAGTTGCCGGTCTTGGAGCCCTTCTCGCCACGGGTACGGGCGAGTGAGCGGTGCGCAGCCGCGACGACCGCGGGTGCGGTGATGCCGAACTGCTCGAACAGCGTGGCGTAGGGGGCGGAGGCGCCGTAGTGCTCGATGCCCACGACCTCGCCGCCGTCGCCGACGTAGCGCCACCAGCCCTGGGCGATGCCGGCCTCGACGGCGACGCGGGCGTTCACCCGCGGCGGGAGGACGGTGTCGCGGTAGGACTGGTCCTGCGCGTGAAACCACTCGACGCACGGCATCGACACGACGCGGGTGGGGACGCCCTCGGCCTCGAGCGCCGTGCGCGCCTCGACGGCGAGCTGCAGCTCGCTCCCGGTGGCGATCAGGATCAGGTCGGGCAGGCCGGAGCCGGCCTCGGCCAGGACGTACCCGCCGCGGGCGACGCCCTCGGCGGAGGTGCCCTCGAGGGTCGGCAGGTTCTGGCGGGTCAGCGCCAGCGCGGCCGGGCCGTTCGGGTTCTCAAGGATCGTCCGCCACGCGGCGACGGTCTCGTTCGCGTCGCCGGGGCGGACGACGTCGAGGCCGGGGATCGCGCGCAGCGCCCACAGATGCTCGATCGGCTGGTGCGTCGGGCCGTCCTCGCCGAGGCCGATCGAGTCGTGCGTCCAGACGTGCACGACCGGCTGCTTCATCAGCGCGCCGAGGCGGACCGCGCCGCGCATGTAGTCGGAGAACACGAGGAAGGTGCCGCCGTAGGGGCGGAACGTCCCGTCGAGCGCGATGCCGTTCATCGCCGCGCCCATCGCGAACTCGCGGACCCCGAAGTGGATGTTCCGCCCGGCCGGGTCGGCGTTCTTCACGGTGGACCCGACGGGCAGGAAGCTGGGCTCGCCCTCGATCCAGGTGTTGTTCGACTCGGCGAGGTCGGCCGAGCCGCCCCAGAGCTCGGGGACCACGGCGGCGATCGCGTTCAGCGTCTCGCCGGAGGCCTTGCGGGTCGCGACGGCCTTGCCGACTCCGAACTCGGGCAGCTTCGCCGCCCAGCCCTCGGGGAGTCGGCGGGCGCGCATGCGGTCGAGCTCGGCGGCGCGCTCGGGGTGGGCCTCACGCCAGGCCTGGTAGCGGGTGTCCCACTCGGCGTGCAGGGCGCGGCCGCGGTCCACGACGCCGCGGGCGTGGGCGAGGACCTCGTCGTCGACCTGGAAGGACTGCGCCGGGTCGAAGCCCAGCACCTCCTTGGTCGCGGCGACCTCGTCCTTGCCGAGCGCGGAGCCGTGGGACTTGCCGGTGTTCTGCGCGTTCGGCGCGGGCCAGGCGATGATCGAGCGCATCGCGATGATGCTCGGGGCGTCGAGGTGGTCCCGGGCGGCGGTCAACGCGGCGTGGAGAGCCTCGACGTCGTTCGCGTCCTCGACCCGCTGCGTGTGCCAGCCGTAGGCGGCGTACCGCGCGAGCACGTCCTCGGTGAACGCGACGGAGGTGTCGCCCTCGATCGAGATCTGGTTGTCGTCGTAGAGGACGACGAGGTTGCCGAGCTTCTGGGTGCCCGCGAGGCTCGACGACTCGGACGCGACGCCCTCCTCCATGTCGCCGTCGGAGGCGAACACGTAGACGGTGTGGTCGAAGACACTCTCGCCGGGCGGGGCCTCGGGGTCGAACAGGCAGCGCGTGCGGCGGCCCGCCATCGCCATGCCGACCGCGGTCGCGACGCCCTGGCCGAGCGGGCCCGTCGTCGTCTCGACGCCGGCGGTGTGGCCGTGCTCCGGGTGACCCGGGGTCAGCGAACCCCACTGGCGCAGGTGGCGCAGGTCGTCGAGCGTGAGCCCGTAGCCCGAGAGGTAGAGCTGCACGTACTGCGTCAGGCTCGAGTGCCCGCAGGAGAGGACGAAGCGGTCACGCCCCAGCCAGTTCGGGTCGGTCGGGTCGTGGCGCAGCAGCCGCTGATAGGTGAGGTACGCCGCGGGGGCGAGGCTCATCGCGGTGCCGGGGTGGCCGTTGCCGGCCGCCTCCACCGCGTCCATCGCGAGGATGCGGGCGGTGTCCACCGCGCGCGCGTCCAGGTCCGACCACGCCGGGTCGAGACTGCTCTTCGACGGGCTCACTACGACGGTCTCCTCTCGGGAAGTTTCCGACCTGACCCCGCTTCCCGGGGACCCTCACGTCATTCGACACGTGTGTTGACGCCGGTGTTGACTGGCCGGGAACCGACCCTATCCGAGCCCCTTCGCGCGGTGTGACGCAGCAATCGGCACCCGAGCGCCGGAGGGGCCGAGGCGCGGGGTTACAGTGAGTGCCGCTCGTCGCCGCCCGTTCGGAGCCGGCATGGGCGTGACCACCTTTGCGACCGCCCCCGAGGTACGAGTGACCACTGTCGATCTCACCCCCGCTCCCGGGGTTCAGGTCACTGTCGGCCGGCGCGGTTTCGGCGACACGGTCCGGGCCTACGTCGCCCTGACGAAGCCGCGCATCATCGAACTGCTGCTCGTGACGACGGCGCCGGTCATGTTCCTCGCCGAGCGGGGAGTGCCCGACCTCTGGCTCGTGCTCGCCACCCTCGTCGGCGGGACGATGGCCGCCGCCAGCGCGAACGTCCTCAACTGCTACCTCGACCGCGACATCGACCTGCAGATGCGCCGCACCCGGCGTCGTCCGCTCCCGATGCACGGGGTCTCGGCGCGGGAGACGCTCGTCTTCGGCGTCGTGCTGGGGATCGCGGCGACGCTGCTGCTCGGCCTCGCCGTCAACTGGCTCTCCGCCGCGCTCGCGCTCGCCGCGAACCTGTTCTACGTCTTCGGCTACACGATGTTCCTCAAGCGGCGTACGTCGCAGAACATCGTCTGGGGCGGTGCCGCCGGCTGCTTCCCGCCGCTGATCGGCTGGACCGCCGTCACCAACTCCCTCGACTGGGCGCCGGTCATCCTCTTCCTGGTGGTGTTCTTCTGGACGCCGCCGCACTTCTGGGCGCTCGCCATGCGCTACAAGGAGGACTACGCCGCCGCCGGGGTCCCGATGCTGCCCGTCGTCGCCACCGAGCGCCGGGTCATCACCGAGATCACGATCTACACCTGGGCCACCGTGCTCTGCTCCCTGGCCCTGTGGCCGGTCGCGAACACCGGTTGGCTCTACCCCGCCGCCGCCGCGATCTTCGGCGCCGTGATCCTCGCCGAGTCCCACCTCCTCCTCGCCCGCGTCCGCCGCGGCGTCACCGGCGTCCACCTCTCCCCGATGCGCCTGTTCCACCTCTCGAACAGCTACCTCGCCCTGCTGTTCCTCGTCATCGCCGTCGACGCGGTCCTCTTCTAACCCGTCGCCCCCGGCCCCCGGGCCACGCCTGGGTGCGCGTCTTCTCCTGCCTGGCGCGCCCATCCCACGCCCTCGATAGGCGCGCCGCGCCGAAGAAGTTGAGCCCGGTGCTCGTCCTCTCCTGCCTGGCGCGCCTATCCCAGGCCCCTGATAGGCGCGCCCCGCCGGAGAAGATGAGGCGAGGGTCTCGCCGGGGAGGGCCGTCCGGGGCGCGGGAGGCCCTGAGGCCCGACCTACGATGACGTGGTGAATCCGCTGCAGGCCGCGCGCGCGTCCGAGCGCTTCCGGCCCGGGACCGTGGGCCTGCGGCGCCTGGCGCTGGCGTCGATCGTCGCGAACGTCGGGATCGTCGTGACGGGCGGCGCGGTGCGCCTGACCGGCTCCGGCCTCGGCTGCCCGACCTGGCCGCGGTGCCACGAGGACTCGTTCGTGCCGACCGGAGAACTCGGCCTGCACGAGCAGATCGAGTTCGGCAACCGACTGCTGACGTATGTGCTCGGCGCGGTGGCCCTGGCGACGCTCATCGGCGTCTGGCGCTCCCGGCCGGCGCGGACCGACCTGCGGCGCCTCGCGGTCGTGCTGTTCGTCGGCATCCCGGCACAGGCGGTGATCGGCGGCATCTCGGTGCTGACCGACCTGAACCCGTGGGTCGTCATGGGCCACCTGCTGGTGTCGATGGTCCTCATCGGTCTCGCGACCGTGCTCTACCGCCGCATCGGCGAGGGCGACGAACCGCCGGTCCGGGTGGTCTCACCACGGGCGCAACAGCTGGCGCTCGGGCTGCTCGCGCTCACCGCGGTCGTGCTCTATCTCGGCACGATCGTGACCGGAAGCGGCCCGCACGCCGGCGACGTCGACGCCCCGCGGACCGGCCTGGACACCCACCTGTTCTCGATGATCCACGCGGACACGGTTCTCGCGCTCGTGCTGGGCACCGTGCTGCTCAACGTCCTGCTCGTCCGCACCGGCGCACCCCGCGAGGTGGTCGTCGCCGCGCGGGTCATGCTCGCCGTCCAACTGGCGCAGGGCGTCCTCGGGTACGTGCAGTACTTCACCGACCTGCCCGAGGTGCTCGTCGGGCTGCACATGTTCGGCGCCGGTTGCCTCGTGATCGCGACGGTCCGGCTCGTGCTGGCGATGCGCGTCCGCGGCACGGCGCCCCTCCCGACCCCCGAGCCCGAAGGCCGGACGGCGGTCGTCCCGGCCTGACCGCGCGGCGCCGTCGACGTCAGTTATCCACAGATCCAGAACCTTCGGTCGCGTAACCACGTCGCGCCGTTGTTGCCTCCTCCCCTCACCGACATCAGAGGGGGTTCGCAATGGGACAGCGCCGTCAACGACGCGAGGCCGACGTTCTCGTGGGCGTGATCAGCTGGCAGGGGTCGGACGCCGCGGCCGCCGAGGCCGATGCCGAGCGCCCGGACGCGGACGTCGTCCTCCTCGAGCCGTACCGGCTGACCCGGCGCCGCCGCACCGCTGCGCCGCCCCGGCGCGCGTGACATGCCCCCGCGGCCGTTCGTCCCGCCGGAGCTGACGGTCGGGCCGTTCCACCAGAACACCGCGTTCGCCGCCGGCCTGACGCGTCACCAACTGGCGTCGAAGTGCTGGGTCCGGCTCTTCCGCAGCGTGTACGTGTATCACCTGGTCGAGCTGACCGACGAGCTGCGCTTCGAGGCGTTGCGGCTGGCTGCACCGGCCGACGCGGTGGCGACGGGTCTCACCGCCGCGTGGCTGTTCGGAGTCTGGACGCCGCCACCCGGCGAGACCGTCCCGCTGCACCTGGCCCTGCCCAATCGCGGCGAGTACCGCGAGGCCGGGGTGCGCACGAGCCGCCTCGTCGTCGACGAGGGCGACATCGGCACCTGGCACGGCATCCCGGTCACGAACCCGGAGCGGACCTGCTTCGGCCTCATGACCCGCTCCTCGCGCATGGAGGCCACGGTCTGGGCGGACGCCTTCCTCTACCGGGGCCTGGTCACCAAGCACGGCCTGAACCGGTACGCCGACGAACGGCCGCACTGGCCCTACGTCCGCAGAGTCCGCGCCGCGCTCGAACTGGCCCGGACCCGCGCCCGCTCGATGATGGAGTCCCGGCTCCGCCTGGTGATCGTGTACCGCGGCGTCGACGAGCCGCCGCTGCTCAACGAGCCGATCTACGGCCCCGACGGTGAGCTCCTCGGCATCCCGGACATGGGTTACCCCGTCCGCGTCCCGTTCGGCCTGGAGTACGACGGGGAGCAGCACCAGGACCCCGACCACCACGCCGCCGACCTCGTCCGCGAGAACCGCCTGCTGGTCGTGGGGAACTTCCCGCTCCTCCGCTACGGGGCCGCGGACGTGTACAAGTACGCCGACCGCACCGCCGCCCAGGTCGCCGCGATGCTCCGCCGGTGCTCCTGAGGCCGCGCGGTCGCATCTTCTTCGGCGCGGCGCGCCTATCGGGACCTCGGGATGGGCGCGCCAGGCCGGAGAGGACGAGCCCGGGGTTCGACTTCTTCGGCGGGGCGCGCCTATCGAGGGCGCGGGATGGGCGCGCCAGGCAGGAGAAGTTGCGTCCGGGGCCGGGGCCGTCCCGGGGCCGGGCCGGGGCGGGGCCGGGGCCGGGGCGGGGCGGGCCGGCGCTAGTCCCAGCGGAACCAGCGGGCGGCGGCGGTGAGGCTGAGGGCGGCCCAGACGGCGAGGACGGCGAGGGGGGCCCCGGGGGTGGGGTCGGCGCCGGTGAAGACGTCCCGGAGGCCGGTCGCGAGGGCGGCGGCGGGGGTGAACTCGAGGACGTCCTCGGCGCCGCCGAACTTGTCGAGGGGGATGACGATGCCCCCGCACAGCAGCAGGACGAGGTAGACCAGGTTCGCCGCGGCGAGGGTGCCCTCGGCGCGCAGGGTGCCGGCCATGAGGAGCCCGAGCCCGCTGAACGCGGCGGCCCCGAGCAGGAGCAACGGCACGACCATGCCGACCGAGCCGACGGGGTCCCAGCCGAGGGCGAAGGCGGTGACGGTGAGCAGCACCAGCTGCAGGGCGATGACGACCAGCACCGAGAGCGTCTTCCCGGTCAGCAACGCCCAGCGGGGGAGCGGCGAGACCGCGAGGCGTTTGAGCACGCCGTAGCGGCGCTCGAAGCCGGTGGCGATGGCCTGCCCGGTGAACGCTGTCGACATCACCGCGAGGGCGAGGATGCCCGGCGCGAGGAAGTCGATGCGCTCGCCGGGGCCGGTGTCGATGACGTCGGCGCTCGCGAACACGATCAGGAGCAGCGTCGGGATGATCACCGTCAGCAGCAGGTTCTCGCCGTTGCGGAGCATCAGGCGGGTCTCGAACGCGGCCTGGGCGCGCACCATCCGGCCGAGGGAAGCGGCGCCGGGGGCGGGGGAGAGGTCGAGGCTCATGCCTGCAGCTCCCGGCCGGTCAGCTCAAGGAACACGTCCTCGAGCGAGCGGCGCTCGACCGACAGGCCGTCGGGCATGACGCCGAGGTCCGCGCACCAGGCGGTGACCGCGGCCAGGGTCGTCGGGTCCATCGGGCCCGAGACCAGGTAGTGCCCGGGCGTCGGCTCGGTGGCCTCCGTGCCCTCGGGCAGGGCGCCGGTCAGCGTCGCGACGGGCAGGCCGGGCGGGGCCGAGAAGGTCAGCGCGTTGCCGGCCCGCGTCAGGTCGGCCGGCGTCCCGGTCGCCAGCAAGCGGCCCTGGTCGACGATGTGGACGCAGTCGGCGAGGGACTCCGCCTCGTCCATCAGGTGCGTGGTGAGCACGACGGTGACGCCGGCATCGCGCAGCCCGGCGATCAGGTCCCAGGTCCGGCGTCGGGCGTGCGGGTCGAGCCCGGCGGTCGGCTCGTCGAGGAACACGAGCTCCGGCCGGCCGACGAGGGCGAGGCCGAGCGCGAGCAGCTGCTTCTCCCCACCGGACATCCGCCGGTAGGTCGTGCGGCGCGCGCCGTCGAGGCCGAGGAGCTCGACCAACTCCTCGGGGTCGAGCGGGTTCGCGTGCAGCGCGGCGACGTGCCGGAGCATCTCGACCGGCTTCGCGCCGGAGTAGATCCCCCCGGCCTGCAGCATCACGCCCAGGCGGGGCATCAGCGCGGCGCGGTCGCGTCGGGGGTCGAGGCCGAGGACCTGCACGGAGCCGGCGTCGGCGGTCCGCAGGCCGGTGCAGATCTCCAGCGTCGTGGTCTTGCCGGCCCCGTTCGGGCCGAGAACGGCGGTGATCGCCCCGCGCTCGACGGTCAGGTCGAGCCCGTCGACCGCGGCCCGCCCGCCGTAGCTCTTGCGCAGGCCGGCGATCGCGATGGCGGGCCCGGACACGGCGGTCAGTGTAGGGAGGGGGTGGAGGTCACCCGTGCGGGTGATCCAGGTTAGGCAAGCCTTGCCTACCCAACCATTCTGTGGTGAAGTTGTCCCTTTTGGTTGGGCCTCCCCGCCGAATTAGGTAACATCGGCGTTGTGAAAACCGTCCGTGACCCCAACTCCGTGACCGAGGCGCCCGCACGCGACCTCGGGCCGGTCGAGGACGTCACCGCCGGGACGCGCGAGAAGGTCGCGCGCGCGATCCTGGAGAACGGACGCTCGACCGCCGCCGACCTGGCCGCTCAGCTCGAACTCACGCCCGCCGCCGTGCGCCGTCACCTCGACGCGCTGCTCGCCGACGGGGTCATCGAGGAGGCCGAGCCGCGCGGGCACGCTCACCGGGGCCGCGGTCGCCCGGCAAAGGTCTTCGTCGTCACCGACGCGGGCCGGCACCACTTCGTCCAGGCCTACGACGACCTCGCCGCGAGCGCGCTGCGTTTCCTGGCCGAGACCGCGGGCGTGCACGCCGTCGAGCAGTTCGCGGCCCGCCGGGTCGCGGAGCTCGAGGAGCGGTACCGCCGGGTCGTCGAGCAGGCGGACCCGGCCGACCGGCCGGCCGTCCTCGCCGAGGCCCTCTCGGCGGACGGCTACGCCGCGAGCATCAGGCCCGCCCCGGGCGGTGCGCTCGGCGAGCAGGTCTGCCAGCACCACTGTCCGGTCGCCCATGTGGCCGAGCAGTTCCCCCAGTTGTGCGAGGCCGAGACCCAGGCATTCGCCCGCCTGCTCGGCACGCATGTGCAACGTCTCGCCACCATCGCCCACGGCGACGGCGTGTGCACCACCTACGTACCAACGGTCGCAACCACCGGAAGGACCACCTCATGACCAGCACCGCCGACGCACTTGAAGGCATCGGCCGATACGACTTCGGCTGGGCCGACCCGGACGTCGCCGGCGCGAGCGCCCGCCGGGGCCTGAGCGAGGACGTCGTCCGCGACATCTCGGCCAAGAAGAGCGAGCCCGAGTGGATGCTCGACCTCCGCCTCAAGGGGCTGAAGCTCTTCGAGAAGAAGCCGATGCCGACGTGGGGGTCCGACCTGTCGGGCATCGACTTCGACAACATCAAGTACTTCGTCCGGTCGACGGAGAAGCAGGCCACGTCCTGGGACGAGCTGCCCGACGACATCAAGAACACCTACGACCGTCTGGGCATCCCCGAGGCCGAGAAGCAGCGCCTCGTCGCCGGCGTCGCCGCGCAGTACGAGTCCGAGGTCGTGTACCACCAGATCCGTGAGGACCTCGAGGAGCAGGGCGTCATCTTCCTCGACACCGACACGGGCCTGCGGGAGCACCCGGAGCTCTTCCAGGAGTACTTCGGCAAGGTCATCCCGGCCGGAGACAACAAGTTCTCCGCGCTGAACACCGCGGTCTGGTCCGGTGGCTCGTTCATCTACGTGCCGAAGGGCGTGCATGTCGACATCCCGCTGCAGGCCTACTTCCGGATCAACACCGAGAACATGGGTCAGTTCGAGCGGACGCTGATCATCGTCGACGAGGACGCCTACGTGCACTACGTCGAGGGCTGCACCGCGCCGATCTACTCGTCGGACTCGCTGCACTCCGCCGTCGTCGAGATCATCGTGAAGAAGGGCGGCCGCTGCCGCTACACGACGATCCAGAACTGGTCGAACAACGTCTACAACCTGGTCACCAAGCGCGCCATGGCCCAGGAGGGCGCGACCATGGAGTGGGTCGACGGCAACATCGGCTCCAAGGTCACGATGAAGTACCCCGGCGTCGTGATGACCGGTGAGCACGCCAAGGGTGAGGTTCTCTCGATCGCGTTCGCGGGCGAGGGCCAGCATCAGGACGCAGGCGCCAAGATGGTCCACGCCGCGCCGCACACGTCGAGCTCGATCGTCTCCAAGTCGGTCGCGCGCGGCGGCGGCCGCACCTCCTACCGCGGGCTGATCAAGGTCCAGGAGGGCGCACACCACAGCAAGTCCACCGTGCGTTGCGACGCGCTGCTCGTCGACACGATCAGCCGGTCCGACACGTACCCGTACGTCGACGTCCGCGAGGACGACGTGGCGCTCGGCCACGAGGCGACGGTCTCCAAGGTGTCCGAGGACCAGCTGTTCTACCTGATGAGCCGCGGCCTGTCCGAGGACGAGGCCATGGCGATGATCGTCCGCGGCTTCGTCGAGCCCATCGCCCGAGAGCTTCCGATGGAGTACGCCCTCGAGCTGAACCGCCTGATCGAGCTCCAGATGGAAGGGGCTGTGGGTTAGTGACCACCCCTGTTCTGCCCGATTCTTTTTCCCACCCGGTACCGACCGGTCGCGAGGAGGAGTGGCGCTTCACCCCGATGCGTCGCCTGCGCGGTCTGCACGACGGGACCGCGAAGGGCGACGGCAAGGTTGTCGTGTCCGTCGACGCCGGTGAGGGCGTGACCGTCGAGACCGTGGGTCGCGACGACCCGCGGGTCGGAAAGGTCGGCGCCCCCACCGACCGGGTCGCGGAGGCGGCGTTCACCGCGATCCAGACGGCCACGGTCGTGACGGTGCCTCAGGAACTGGAGCCGGCTCCGACGGTCATCACCGTCCGCGGTGAGGACGCCGACGGCGCCGCTTTCGGGCACATCGTCATCGACGTCAAGCCGTTCGCGGTCGCGACGGTCGTGCTCGACCACCTGGGTTCGGCCACGTACGCCGGCACCGTCGAGGTGCACGTCGGCGACAGCGCGAACCTGACGCTGGTCAGCGTGCAGGACTGGGCCGACGACGCCGTGCACCTCGCGCACCAGCGGATCTCGCTCGGCCGCGACGCAAAGGTCAAGGCCATCGCGGTCACGTTCGGCGGGAACCTGGTTCGCCTCTACCCACAGGTGCACTACACGGCCCAGGGCGGCGACGCCGAGATGCTCGGCCTGTACTTCGCCGACGCCGGCCAGCACCTCGAGCACCGGCTGCGGATCGACCACACGGTGCCGAACTGCCGCAGCAACGTCGCCTACAAGGGCGCGCTGCAGGGCGACAAGGCGCACACGGTCTGGATCGGCGACGTCATCATCGGCGCCGAGGCGACCGGGACCGACACGTACGAGCTCAACCGCAACCTGCTGCTGACGGACGGAGCCTCTGCGGACTCCGTCCCGAACCTGGAGATCTACACCGGCGAGGTCGCCGGCGCGGGTCACGCCAGCGCCACCGGTCGCTTCGACGACGAGCAGCTGTTCTACCTGCAGTCGCGCGGCATCCGCGAGGACGAGGCCCGCCGCATGGTCGTCCGCGGCTTCTTCGGCGAGATCATCGGCCGGATCGGGGTCCCGATCGTCCAGACCCGGCTGCTGCAGAAGATCGACGCCGAGCTCGCCAAGACCCTTAACTGACAGTCGGGGGCTCCGCCCCCCGACGACCCCCCGAAGACAACCGCAACTGATCGCCCATCAGAGAAGAGCTTCAAAGATATGAGCACCCTGGCTATCAAGGACCTTCACGTCTCGGTCGAGACGCCTGAGGGCGTCAAGGAGATCCTCAAGGGGGTCACCCTGACGATCAACGCGGGCGAGACCCACGCCGTGATGGGCCCCAACGGGTCGGGCAAGTCGACGTTGGCCTACACGATCGCGGGGCACCCGAAGTACCAGGTGACGAGCGGCACCATCACGCTCGACGGCGAGGACGTCCTCGCGATGAGCGTCGACGAGCGCGCCCGCGCCGGGCTCTTCCTCGCGATGCAGTACCCGGTCGAGGTTCCGGGCGTGAGCGTCTCGAACTTCCTCCGCACCGCGAAGACCGCGATCGACGGCGAGGCCCCCAAGCTGCGCACGTGGGTCAAGGACGTCAAGGGCGCCATGGACGCGCTCGCGATGGACCCGTCCTTCGCCGAGCGCAACGTCAACGAGGGCTTCTCCGGTGGTGAGAAGAAGCGCCACGAGACGCTGCAGCTGGAGCTGCTGAACCCGAAGGTCGCGATCCTCGACGAGACCGACTCCGGTCTCGACATCGACGCGCTCAAGGTCGTGTCGGAGGGCGTGAACCGGTTCCGCTCCGGCGGCGACAAGGGTCTGCTGCTGATCACGCACTACACCCGGATCCTGCGCTACATCTCGCCGGACTTCGTCCACGTCTTCGTCGGCGGCCGGTTCGTCGAGGAGGGTGGCCCGGAGCTCGCCGAGCAGCTCGAGGCCGAGGGCTACGAGCGCTTCCTCGCTAAGGCCGGAGCCTGACGGTGGCTCAGCTGGCGGGGCTGCTCGACCTGGAGAAGATCCGGGCCGACTTCCCGATCCTGGAGCGGCGCCTCGCGGACGACCGTCCGCTGGTCTACCTGGACTCGGCGAACACGTCGCAGAAGCCGCAGTCGGTGATCGATGCGATCTCCGAGCACTACGCGCTGCACAACGCCAACGTGGCGCGCGCGGCGCACCAGCTCGGGGAGGAGGCGACGGCCGCGTTCGAGGGCGCCCGCGACAAGGTCGCGGCGTTCGTGAACGCGCCCAGCCGCGACGGCGTCATCTTCACCAAGAACGCCTCCGAGGCGCTCAACCTGGTGGCGAACGTCCTCGCGAACGCGGGCGATCCGTACGGGTTCGGTCCCGGTGACGAGGTCGTCATCACCGAGATGGAGCACCACTCCAACATCGTGCCGTGGCAGCTCGCGTGCGAGCGGACCGGCGCGACGCTGCGGTGGTTCGGCATCACGGACGAGGGCCGGCTCGACCTGTCGAACATCGACGACCTGATCACCGAGCGGACCAAGGTCGTCTCGGTCGTGTGGGTGTCGAACGCGCTCGGCACGGTCAACCCCGTCGAGGAGATCACGCGGCGGGCGCACGAGGTCGGCGCGCTGGTCGTCGTCGACGCCTCCCAGTCCGTGACGCAGATGCCGGTGGACCTCACCGCGCTCGGGGCCGACTTCGTCGCGTTCACCGGGCACAAGCTGTGCGGTCCGACGGGCATCGGCGTGCTGGTCGCGAAGCCGGAACTGCTCAACCAGCTCCCGCCGTTCCTCGGCGGCGGCGAGATGATCGAGATCGTCCGCATGGAGGGCTCGACCTACGCGCCGGCGCCGCACCGCTTCGAGGCCGGAACCCCGCCGATCGTGCAGGCCGTCGGGCTCGGTGTCGCGCTGGACTACCTGTCGGCGATCGGCATGGAGGCGATCCGCGCCCACGAGCACGCGCTCACCGGGTACGCGCTCGACGCACTGAAGCAGGTGGACGGGCTGCGCATCCTCGGCCCGACCGAGAACGTCGACCGTGGCGGGGCCATCAGCTTCGAGCTCGGTGACATTCACCCGCATGACGTCGGGCAGGTGCTCGACTCGCGCGGCGTCGCTGTCCGCGGCGGCCACCACTGCGCCCGTCCGGTCCACGCCCGGTTCGGCGTCACCGCGTCGACCCGCGCCTCGTTCTACCTCTACACGAAGCCCGAGGAAATTGATGCCCTCGTCGAGGGGTTGGACGCCGTGAAGGCCTTCTTCTCGAGGGGAGCGTGAGGCCGTGAGTGATGTGGACGCGCTCTACCAGGAGATCATCCTCGACCACTACCGCAACCCCCGGCACAAGGGGTTGCGGGACCCGTTCGAGGCCGAGGTGCACCACGTCAACCCGACGTGCGGCGACGAGGTGACGCTGCGGGTGCACATGGTCGACGGGAAGGTCGCCGACGTCTCGTACGACAGCCTCGGCTGCTCGATCAGCCAGGCCTCGGCCTCGGTGCTGACCGAGCTGCTCATCGGCAAGACCCTCGACGAGGCCATGGCCGTGCACGAGGAGTTCCTGGCCCTCATGCAGTCCAAGGGTCAGGCCACCCCGGACGAGGACGTCCTCGAGGACGCGGTCGCCTTCGCCGGAGTTTCGAAGTACCCCGCCCGCATCAAGTGCGCGTTGCTTTCCTGGATGGCCTGGAAGGACGCGACGGCGCAAGCCGTCGGAAAGACAAGCACTGAAACGGCACAATCGCTCGCGAACGGAGCTACGACATGACCACCAGCGCACCGACCGAGGACGACCTGACCGAGGCCCTGCGCGACGTCGTCGACCCGGAGCTCGGCATCAACGTCGTCGACCTCGGCCTCGTCTACGGGGTCAGCGTCGACGAGTCGAACATCGCGACCATCGACATGACCCTGACGTCCGCGGCCTGCCCGCTGACCGACGTGATCGAGGACCAGACCCGCGCCGCCCTCGAGGGCCTCGTCGCGGACTTCCGCATCAACTGGGTCTGGATGCCCCCGTGGGGCCCCGACAAGATCACCGACGACGGCCGCGAGCAGCTCCGCGCACTCGGGTTCAACGTCTAGGTCGTGGTGCGATCCGTCGAGGTCGAGGCGGAGCGCATCCCACGGTGGTTCGCCAACTTCGCCGACCGGAACGACGGTCTGACGGAGGTTTCGGCGACGACGGACGGCGTGCGCGCGGTCGGCGGCAACGGGACGGTCGCTGAGTGCGTGCCGCCGTTCCTCCGTCTCTGGGCCCCGGCCGGTGACCCCGTGGCGGCGCTCGCGGCGCACGCGGTCGCCGAGCGGAGGGTGGGTGTGCTGCTCGTCCGGCTCGGCGGGTTCGCGGCCGGCGTCTTCGTCGGCCCGGCGCTGACGGAGTCCAAGGTCGGGTCCCGGCACGTCCAGGGCCGCACCGCGGCCGGTGGCTGGTCCCAGCAGCGCTTCGCCCGGCGCCGGGCCAACCAGGCCGACCAGGCCCTCGACGCCGCCGCCGAGACCGCGGCGCGGATCCTCGTCCCGGTCGCCGGCGACCTCGACGCCCTCGTCCTGGGCGGGGAGCGCAAGGCCGTCGACCGCGTCCTCGCCGACCGGGCCCTCGCGCCGCTGCGGGACGTCCCCGTCGAGCCGCGGTTCCTTCCCGTCCCCGACCCCCGCCTCGACGTCCTCCGCTCCACGCCCGCCCGCTTCCGCGCGGTGACGATCCACCTCACCGACCCCGCCTGAGCCCACCTGGAGATGACATCTCCACGGGAAATCGGCGATCTCGTTGGAGATGTCATCTCCACTGGAATCGGCGATCTCGTTGGAGATGTCATCTCCAGTGCAGGGGCGCTTAGGGTCGAGGTATGCGCGCGCCGGTCGCGGTGGTGGCGGTTCTCCTGGCTGCGGGGGTCCTGGGGAGCGTCGGCGCCTGCAGCGACGAGGGGACGGGAACGCTGCCCGCGCCGGCGGCGACCGCGACGGTGCCAGGCGCGAGTGCGACGCCGGCCGGGACCACGGTGCGGGAGGCGCGGCTCGCGATCGTCGGGGACGTCATGCTCGGGCGGCGGGTCGGGGCCGCGATCCGGGACGACCCCGCGGGGCCGTTGCGGCCGACCGCGACGCGGCTGGCGGGGGCGGACCTCACGATCGGCACGTTCGAGTCGACGCTGTCGCGGCTGGGCCGGCCCACGCAGGGCGAGGACTCGTTCAGCGCGGACCCCGCCGTGCTGGACGGGCTGGAGCTCGCGGGGTTCGACCTGCTGTCGCTGGCGAACAACCACGTCGGGGACTTCGGGGCGCGCTCGCTCGTCGACACGGTGCGCCGGCTGCGCGCGGCGGGGTTCGCCACGGTGGGCGCGGGCGCCGACGCGGCGGACGCCCGCGAGCCCGTGGTGCTGGAGGCGAACGGACTGCGGGTCGGGGTGCTGGCCTTCAACGCGATCGGTGAGACCCCGCGGGTGGGGGAGCGCCGTCCCGGCGCCGTGACCCTGGCGATGCAGCCGCGGCTCGGCGACCTGAGCGAGACGGACCTGCGCGCGATGACCGACGCGATCCGCGACCTCGACGCGAGGACCGACGCCGTCCTCGTACTCCCGCACTGGGGCGAGCAGTACACGCACGTCCCGGTGCGCGACCAGCGGCGGGTGGCCCGCGCGCTGGTGGCCGCCGGGGCGGACCTCGTCGTCGGGAGCCACCCCCACGTGGTGCAGGCGGCCGAACGCATCGGGTCGAGCTTCGTCGCGTACTCGCTCGGCAACTTCGTCTTCGACATGGACTTCTCGGTCCCGACCCAGCAAGGAGTGATCCTCGAGGTCACGCTGCGGGCGCTCGACGGCGACGCCACGGTCGACCGGACCACCTTCGTGCCGTACCGGATCGGGGCAGACTTCGCCCCGCGCGTCCTGGACCGCAGCTCGGACCAGGGGCGGGCGATCCTGCGTCGGATCTGGGGTCCGGGCTCGGTCAGTCCCCGGTGAGCCAGGCCCACATCAGACGCCCGACGCGGTCGAGCTGCGCCCGGGCCACGACGGCCGGCCGGTCCTGCGCGGAGTGGTACCCGGCGTACGGCGTCGATCCGAGGCGGGCGGCGGGGATCCGAGCCTTCTCGAACGACCAGTGGTCGCTGGAGCGGTTGGACCCGCAGTCGCGGACGGGGACACCCGCGGCGCGTGCCGCCGACCGCAGCTCCCGGGCCACCGCGGGAGTGCCGGCCCCGCCGTTGCACACCGGCACCACCGTGCCGACCCCGACGCGGTCGAGCGAGACCATTCCGGTGATCGTTTCGCGCTGAGCCTCCGTCAGGTCCGCGACGTACTCGCGAGATCCGTAGTGGTGCCGGTCGTCGCCGGGTCCGCGGGGCTCCTCGGCGCCGAAGGCGACGAAGACGACCGGCCTGCGCAGTGCGTCCGGTGCCGCGGCGGCCATCCGCGCGAGCTCGAGCAGCACCGCGACGCCGGAGGCATTGTCCTCCGCCCCCGGTGCCTGGGGCACGGTGTCGAGGTGGGCACCGACGACGACGTGCTCGGCGTCGGGCGCGAGGTCCGGGGGAGTGGCGACGACGTTGCGCGTCGTCCCGGCGGGAACGTCGACGCCCCAGGAGTTCCCGGCCGGGACGCGGAACTCGGGCATGGTGACGGTGTACCCCATCGCCCGGAGGCGGTCGGCGACCTGCGCGGCTGCCCGCCGGAACGCCGCGCTCGTCGCCTCCCGCGGCCCGATCCTGCCGGCCAGGTCGCGCACGGTGCGCTCCGCGGACGCGGCGTCGAACTCCGGCGGAGGCACGGGGGACGGTGTCGGCGTCACCTCCGCCCCGCTGACCGGTGGCGGGTTGGGGGCCGGCGACGGGGTGCGTTCGGCGTCGCCCGAGCAGGCGACGAGGAGCGCCGCCGCGGCGAGCGGAGCGAGAGCGCCGGAGGCTCGCATCCGCCCAGACTAGGTCGGTTCGGCCGCCGGGGCCGCGGTGTACGGCCGCACCTCGCCCTTGTCGATGACGAAGACGCGGTCGCAGTCGTGGGCGCGCAGCTGCTGGAACTGCTCGGCGATGACGACCGAGGTTCCGCGGTCGAGGCAGATCTTCTGCAGCGTCGCGTACACGCGGTCGACGATGACCGGCGCCAGGCCCTGGGACGGTTCCTCGACGAGGATCAGCGCCGGGTCGGTCATCAGCGCGCGGCCGATCGCGAGCATCTGCTGCTCGCCGCCGGAGAGCGTGCCGGCGATCTGGGCAGAGCGATCGGCGAGTGTCGGGAAGTAAGAGAACACCTCGGCGCGCCGCTCAGGCAGCCGGCGGGTCGGGACGTGTGAGGCCCCGGCGTCGAGGTTCTCACGCACCGTCAGGGTCGGGAACACGCGGCGGCCCTCGGGGGAGTAGCTGATCCCCGCCCGGGTGCGGCGGGCCACCGGCCACCGCGCGATCGACCGACCGTCGTAGCGGACGTCCCCGCCGAGCACCGCGACGGTTCCCATCACGGTCTGGAGCAGCGTCGACTTCCCGGCTCCGTTGCCGCCGACGAGGATGACGATCTCGCCCGGGTTCACGTCCAGGCCGACGTCGAAGACGACCGGCACCCGGTCGTAGCCGGAGCGCAGGCCGCGCAGGCTCAGGCGGGGCTCGGCGCGCTCAGTCACGGCCCACCCCCGCCTGCTCGCCCGCGACACGCTTGCGCCACGGGATCGCTGCCGCGTCGTGTCCGGCGCCGAGGTAGCGCTCCTGCACGCCGGGGTCGGCCACGACGTGCTCCGGGTCGCCGTGCGCCAAGATCTGACCCTCCGCCAGAACGTAGACGAGGTCGCAGCTCTCGAACACGGCCTTGACGTAGTGCTCCACCAGCAGAACGGTCAGCCCGAGGTCGGCCTGCAGTCGCCGCACCAGGCCGATCAGCGCGCCGGAGGACGCGGGGTCGAGGCCGGAGGTCGGTTCGTCGAGCAGGAGGATCTGCGGGCCGGAGAGCAGGGCGCGGCCGAGTTCGGTCCGCCGCCGGGCGGAGAACTCCACCTCGCCCACCCGCTCGTCCCAGTAGCGCTCGATGTCGAGCAGGCACGCGATCGCCCAGGCCGCCTCCTCGGCCGCCCGGACCTGCCGCCACTGCGCGGGCATCCCGGCGACGAACTGCGGCAGGTTGCCCGAGATCCGCAGCCCCGCACCCGCGAGCAGGTTGTCCGCGACCGAGAGTTCCTTGACGATGCGCGTCGTCTGGAAGGTGCGCGTCATCCCGAGCCCGGCGCGCTCCCACGGTCGCAGGCGCGTCACGTCCTCGCCGAAGATGCGCACGACGCCGGTGTCCGGCCGGGTCAGCCCGGAGACGACGTCGAACAGCGTCGTCTTGCCCGCGCCGTTCGGGCCGATCAGGCCGGTGAACGAACCCGTCGGCACCTCGATGCTCGCGCCGCGCAGCGCCCGGACGCCGCCGAACGCGACGGCGACGTCCTCGGCCGTCAGGGCGATCGGTTCCGGGCGGCGCGGTGGGAACCAGCGGTCGAGGGTCTCCAGCGAGCGTTGCCGGACCTCGTCGCTCGGCCCGATCTCGCGCAGTTCGGTGAGTCCGTCGGCGCGGGCCAGAACCTCGGCTCCCGCGGTGAACGACGACGGACGCCGGGCCCGGCGCTGCGCTGCCGGCCCGAACCGCAACCGCCGATACACGTCCTGCATCCGCCCGCCCAGTCCACGTGAGCCGCACAGCACGCCCGCGAGCAGCGAGATGCCCGCCAGCAGCTGGTAGTTGATGTGCAGCTTCTCGAGCTGGAACGGGATGTACTGGAACGCGACGGCGACCGCGAGCACGCCGACCATCGAGTCGAACCCGCCGAGGATCGCGATCGAGAGCCACAGCAGCGACGTCGTCGCGGTGTAGTTCACCGTTCCCGGCGTGCTGCCGTAGAGCGTCGCAGCCAGGATCCCGGCGAGGCCGCCGAGCGCGCCGCACACCGCGAACGCCAGCGCCCGCGTCCGCAGCGGACGCACCCCGACCGCGACGGCCGCCTGCTGGTCCGCGCCCATCAGCAGGATCGCCCGACCGTGCGGCGAGTGCCGCAGCCGTTGCAGGAACGCGAGCACGAGCGCGACGACGGAGAGTATGAACAGGTAGAACGCGCGGTCGTCGTGGCTGGAGACCTCGTAGCCGAAGATGTGCGGGCTCGGCGTCGTCAGGCCCTGGTCGCCGCCGGTCAGCCGGTACTGCGTGAACACGATGCGCTCGACGAGGATCTGCACGCCGAGCGTGAACACCATGACGTAGACGCCGGAGAGCCGGACGCTGAACAGCGCGACCGCGACCATCAGAACGATCCCGATTGCGACCGAGACGACGATCGCGATCACGAGGGGATGGCCCCACCCGTTCGGTCCCGGGCGGTAGACCCACGAGCCCAGGTACAGCGAGGTCGCGTAGACGCCGGCCGCGGCGAGGTTGATCTCGCGTCCCCAGCCGACCATCACCATCAGGCCGAGCGCGAGGACGCCGATCACGAGGCCCGTCGTCACGGTGAAGACGCGGTAGTCGGGGGCGAAGAAGATCCAGCCGATCGCGACGGCCGCGCCGACGAGGTTCAGCGGCTGCCGCAGCAACGACAGCAGCGGCCGGGCCCGGCGGCTGGGCGCGTCGAGGTCTGTGCGCACGGCCGCGGTCATGTCCGCACCGCCCAGACGCTGCGGGGCGAGGACCGGCTCCGCCAGGCGGCGACGGCGAGTGCGGTGATCACCATCGCGGCGAAGATCATGCCCTCGCGGGTCGCGGGGTTGATCTCCCCGAGCGCTGAGGTGCTCGCGAAGGAGTCGATGGTCGAGAGCACGATCGCGCCGAACAGCGCGAGCCCCGGGCTGCTGAACGCCCCGACGACGGCGACGGTCAGCGCGCGGAAGAAGACGAGCAGGATCGCGGACAGGTCGGTGCCCGCGAGCGGGGCGAGCAGCGCTCCCGCGAGCGCGGACATCGCGCCGGCGGCGGCGTAGGACCCGACGCCGATCCGGTACAGCCGGATCCCCGACCACCGCGCGGCCTCGACGTCGTCACTGATCGCGCGGACGTTGACCCCGGCGCGGGTGTGGTTGAGGTAGAGCGAGACGAGCCCGACGAGGATCAGGCTGATCACGAGGCAGGCGAACCGGTGCGCGGTGACGTTGAAGCCCCAGACGCGGAAGCTGCTCTCGCCGAACGGGCTCGCGCTGATCGCGACGTCGGGTGCGACGGGGAAGTTCTCGGTCGCGATCGCGCCGATGATCAGCATCGCGGCGATCGAGACCGTCGAGAGCGTCAGCGGCGGCAGGAACGCGATGCGTGAGTTCATCATCACCAGGCCGTAGGCGGCGCCGACCCCGGCGCCGATGCCCAGAAGCACGACCAGGGCGACCGCGCCGGGCATCGTGTACTCGACGGTGAAGTGGTAGTACCCGTACGCGCCGACGACGGCGATGCCGTAGTGGACGAACCCGATCGTGCGGCTGATGCGGTAGGTGAGCACCAGCGCGATAGCGAGGACGCTGAAGATTCCGGCGTTGGCCAGGCCGATCACGAGCGCCGGACCGAACAGGTCCGGGTTCGGATCGATTCCGAGCATGCGTACGCCTTCCCTACGCGGCCATCCCCGGGACTGGATTGGGCGCGGGCAGCGTCAGCCTAGAAAATCGGCGCCGCCTAGAATCCGTCAAGGCATGATCACCGCGACCGGACTTGAGCTGCGGGTGGGGGCGCGGCTCCTGCTCGGCGCTGCGACGTTCCGTGTGGGCCCCGGCGACCGCGTCGGCCTGGTGGGCCGCAACGGCGCCGGCAAGACGACGCTGACGAAGGTGCTCGCGGGGGAGGGCCAGCCCGCCGCCGGTGCGGTGACCCGCTCCGGCGACATCGGCTACCTGCCCCAGGACCCGCGCACCGGCGACCTCGACGTGCTCGCCCGCAACCGGATCCTGTCCGCGCGCGGTCTCGACGAGATCGTCATGAGGATGCGCGAGACCGAGGGCCAGATGGCCAGCGCGGACCCGGAGACGCACGAGAAGGCGATGCGCCGGTACTCCCGCCTGGAGGCCGAGTTCGTCGCGAAGGGCGGCTACGCGGCCGAGTCCGAGGCCGCCTCGTTCGCCGCCAGTCTCGGGCTGCCCGAGCGCGTCCTCGGTCAGCCGCTGCACACGCTCTCGGGCGGTCAGCGCCGCCGCGTCGAACTGGCACGGATCCTGTTCTCCGGCGCGGAGACGCTGCTGCTCGACGAGCCGACGAATCACCTCGACGTCGACTCGGTCGTCTGGCTGCGGGACTACCTCAAGTCGTTCCCGGGCGGGCTGATCGTGATCAGCCACGACGTCGCGCTGGTCGAGCAGTGCGTCAACAAGGTCTTCCACCTCGACGCGAACCGCTGCGCGCTCGACGTCTACAACGTCGGGTGGAAGGCGTACCTGCAGCAGCGGGAGACCGACGAGCGGCGGCGGCACCGCGAGCGCGCGAACGCCGAGAAGAAGGCGGCCGAGCTCACCGCGCAGGCGAACAAGATGCGCGCCAAGGCGACCAAGGCGGTCGCGGCGCAGAACATGCTGCGGCGGGCCGAGTCACTCGTCGCCAACCTGGAGGGCCCGCGCCAGGCCGACAAGGTCGCCAAGATCCGCTTCCCGGAGCCCGCGCCCTGCGGCAAGACCCCGCTGATGGCGACCGGGCTGTCGAAGTCCTACGGCAGCCTGGAGGTCTTCACCGACGTCGACCTCGCCGTGGACCGCGGCGCGCGGGTCGTCATCCTCGGCCTCAACGGCGCCGGCAAGACGACGCTGCTCCGCATGATGGCCGGCGTCGAGCAACCCGACACGGGTGAGATCGTGCCCGGGCACGGGCTGAAGATCGGGTACTACGCCCAGGAGCACGAGACGCTCGACCCGGAGCGAACGGTGCTGGAGAACATCCAGTCCGCGTCGCCCGACATGTCCGAGACCGACCTGCGCAAGCTGCTCGGCTCGTTCCTGTTCAGCGGCGACGACGTCGAGAAGCCCGCGGGCGTCCTCTCGGGCGGGGAGAAGACGCGGCTCGCGCTGGCGGCGCTGGTGGTCTCCAGCGCGAACGTCCTGCTGCTCGACGAGCCGACGAACAACCTGGACCCCGCCAGCCGCGAGGAGATTCTCGCCGCCCTGCGGCGCTACGCCGGGGCGATCGTCCTGGTCTCCCACGACGAGGGTGCGGTGCAGGCCCTGAACCCGGAGAAGCTCATCCTCCTGCCGGACGGCATCGAGGACCTCTGGGGCGACGAGTATGCGGATCTTGTGGCGCTTGCGTGATCGCTTTTCCGGATTTTCCGGGGTTCTGCCCGATTCGTTCCGATCGGTCATGACATCTGCCAGATCGTCATGTAGCAGGCGTCATCACTTTCGCCGAACGCCCTCAACGACACCCACTTTCCCGCCGATCATGCAGGTCTCGGGGTCAGAGACCGGTTCGCGTTTGAGCGACAGTTCGATCGGAGGCACCACGTGGCCGAAACCCTGCGGAAGGGCAGCCGGGTCACCGGCACCGCGCGAGAGCGTCTTGCCGCGGACCTGAAGAAGAAGTACGGCCAGGGGCGGAGCATCCGCTCCCTCGCCGAGGAGACCGGACGTTCCTACGGGTTCGTCCACCGCATGCTGACGGAGTCGGGTGTGACCCTCCGCGGCCGCGGCGGCGCCACCCGGGGCAAGGTCAAGGCCTGACGCCGAGACTTCTCCGAACGGACTGAGCCGGCTGGAGCGCGAGAGCGCCCCAGCCGGCTCACGTTCGTTCTGCGGGACCTCAGGCGGCGTCGGCCGCAGCGGCCTTGCGACCCGCGAGGAACTCCCACCCGAGCGCGGCGGCCCAGGCCACCCCGCCGAACAGCGTGAGGTAGAGCCCGAACGCGGCGAACTCGTTCAGGTCGGCGATCGCGACGATCGCCACGATCGCGCCCGCGATGCCGGAGACGGCGACGTAGGCGGGCTGCGGAAGCTTGCGCCGCCCGATCACGTCGGTGCCGAACGCCAGGGCGGCCAGCCCGGCGAGTGCGGCGAGGAGCGTCAGCTTCCCGTCGCCCTCGATGCCGGCCACGCTCAGGCCGAACACCGAGACCCAGGGCAGGAACGCCGCGATCGCGACGACCACCATGCTGCCCGCCGCGATCTGCTGCTGACGGTTCAGGACCGACAACTGGATGGCGCCGGACGAGTTCTGCGCGTTCTGCGTGTGCTGCTCGGTGCTCAAGGTTCCCCCGTCTGCTCGTTGGTGTGCCCCGGTGCGGGGCTCCTGAGCGCTTCGAGCCCGGGTCGCCGGTCTGCGTTCCCACCCAGAGCGGATTCGGGCCCTTCGGACCAGCAGCCATCGGTCAAAGAGCCGCGCGTGTCTCAGTAGGGTTCGGCCATGACCTCTGCTACGTCCGCCGGGAACCCGGTGCAGTCCGACGCCCTCGCCGCCGGCGGGATCCGCCTGGAGGTGGACGGGGCCGTCGCGACGGTCGTCCTCGACCGCGCCGACCGGCGCAACGCGATGACCCCGACGATGTGGCTCGCCCTCGCCGCGGTGCCGGAGCTGCTGCCCGCGGGCGTCCGCGTCGTCGTGATCCGCGGCGACGGCCCGACGTTCTGCGCCGGCCTGGACCTGCGTCTCGCGAGCCCCGAGGGCGTTCCCGGTGAGGGGTCGATGGGGTCGATCATGACCCCGCTCGACGACCAGGGCATCGCCGACCAGGTCGGCATCTGGCAGCAGGGCTTCCTCTGGATGCGCGACCCGCGCTGGATCACCATCGCGTCGGTCCAGGGCGCGGCCGTCGGCGGCGGGTTCCAGCTCGCGCTCTCCGCCGACCTCATGGTCGCCGCCGACGACGCCAAGTTCTGCATGAAGGAGAACGCGCTCGGCCTGGTCCCCGACCTCACCGGCACCAAGCCGCTGGTCGACCGCGTCGGTTACTCCCGCGCCCTGGAGATCTGCGCCACCTCCCGCTGGATCGACGCCGATGAGGCCGGCCGACTCGGCATCGCCCAGCAGGTCGTCCCGGTCGCCGACCTGGAGACCGCCACCGCCGCCCTCGTCTCCGCGCTGCTCGCCACCGTCCCCGCGCCGGGGGTCAAGGTGAAGGAACTCCTCCTCGCCGCCGACCGGCGCGACGTCCACGAGCAGGCCCGCGCCGAGCGTGAGACCCAGGTCTCGTTGCTCCGGGGCATGGCGAATCGGATCAGCGGCGCCTGATTCCCCGCACTGATCGCCGTCAGAGCCGTAGGACGTCCCAGTAGGTGTTGCGGACGGGGGTGCGGCTGGTGGATGAGGTCGTGGTGCCAGCGGCAGAGCAGGGCGAGGTTGTCCTCGTCGGTGAAGCCGTGCTCGCCCCAGTGTTGGAGGTGGTGGCCTTCGCAGTAGGCCGCGGGGCGGGTGCAGCCGGGGAAGACGCAGCCGGTGTCGCGGACGCAGATCGCGATCCATTGCGCGGGGGAGATGGTGCGGCGGCGGCGGCCGAGTTTGAGCGGGGCGCCCTCGGCGGTCATCAGCCGTTGCGCAGAGTCTCGGCGGTGGCGGTGATGACCACGCGGGGCCGTTCGCCGTGGGCGGTGGGCATGGCGCCGTGGCGGACGGCTTGGTGGACGATCTCGCGCATGGCGTCGGCGCGGCGGATCTGCGGGGTGCGCGGGTCGGGGTCGCCGTTCTCGTCGGGGCGGGGTGCGTCCAGGGCGGTCATCGCGGCCTTGAGTTCGGCGATGACCTCGTCGGTGTCGCGCCAGGTCAGGGTCTGGGTGCCGTCCCCTTGCCATGCTGGGTGTGTGGTTACGGTCGGTCTCTGCGCGGTCATGGTGGTTGCGGATGTTCGCGGCCCGGCGTTCGGCGGCGACCTTGTCCCGGGGGAGGTTGCCGTCGGGGTCGATGGCGTCGTCGATGCGCTTGGAGAGCAGGCCCAGGTCCTCGGCGTTGAGCACCTTGGCCTGCTCGAGCAGGAACTCCTCGGCCCAGGTGCGCTGCTCGGCGGTCGCGATCGAGGGCAGGCCGCGCACGACCTTGGCGATCGCGCCGGCTTGTTCGAAGTTCACCGCCCCGTCGGCCAGCGCGGTGGCGGTGGCCGAGCAGTCCTGGCCCAGGGTTGCGGCCAGACGGGTGAGCCGCCCCGCTTCGCGGGGTGAGAGCCGCAGGGCGCCGGAGACGAACGCGCGCAGCGAGGGGGCGCCCGTCGTGGCGGGAACGCCGCGGGTGTCGAGTTCGCGGATCATCCGCACCCCGAGCCCTTGGGCCTTGGAGGTGACCGCGTGCAGGCGTCGGGTGAGCTCGACGCCCTCGGCGTCGGACAGCTGCCAGGCCGCGTCCTGGACCCGCTTGGCCAGGTCGGCCTGCGCCGCCTCGAAGGCGGCGAGCGAGTCCAGCAGTTCCGCTCCCACACCGGTATCCCAGCACCCGCCACTGACAGTCTTCTCCAGCACCGCGAGCCCCAGAAACCCCTATGACATCGTGGTTCTGACGAGGACTCACGGTGGCAACGGTTTGGTGGAGATGTCGTCTCCAATGCAGGGACGAGGCGTCCCGGCCCGCGCCCACCACGGCACGACGGCGGAGTCGTCCCGGCCCGCCCCCACCACAGCACGACGCAGGGCGGCGCGGGGCCGTCTAATCTCGATGGGCAGACGGAGTAGCGGAACACCAGGAGCACCGTGACCTACCAATCCCCGTGGTCGACGTACCGGGCCTACACGAAGGTCAAGCCCGGGAAGGCGGCCCGGGGGACGGCGCGGCGGATCCTGGCTTACGCGCGGCCGTACCGGGGCTGGATCAGCTGGTTTCTCACACTCGTCGTCCTCGACTCGCTCTTGATCGTGGCGACGCCGCTGCTGCTGAAGAAGATCATCGACGACGGGGTGATCCCGGGGGACCGGGGTGTGGTCACGACGTTCGCGTTCGTCGTCGCCGGGATCGCGGTGGCGGACGCGATCCTGACGCTGCTGCAGCGGTGGTACTCGGCGCGGATCGGTGAGGGGCTGATCTACGACCTCCGGACGACGGTCTACGCGCACGTGCAGCGGATGCCGGTGGCGTTCTTCACGCGGACCCAGACCGGGGCGCTGATCTCGCGGCTGAACAGCGACGTGCTCGGGGCGCAGACAGCGTTCACGTCGACGCTGTCGGGGGTCGTGGCGAACTCGGTCAGCCTGGTGATGGTGAGCATCGCGATGCTCTACCTCTCCTGGCAGGTGACGCTGCTCGCGCTGGCGATGCTGCCGGTGTTCGTCGTCCCCGCGAAGTACGTGGGCCGGCGGCTCCAGGAGCTCACGCGCGAGTCGATGGACCACAACGCCGACATGAACACGACGATGGCGGAGCGGTTCAACGTCTCCGGCGCGCTGCTCGTGAAGCTGTTCGGCCGGCCGGACGAGGAGTCCGAGCGGTTCAACGCGGCGGCGGCGGAGGTCCGGCAGATCGGCATCCGCATCGCGATGGCCAACCGGTTCTTCTTCGCGTCGATGGTCCTCGTCACCTCGCTGGCGACCGCGGTCGTCTACGGCGTCGGCGGCCAACTCGCGATCTCCGGCGACCTGTCGGTCGGGACGCTGCTCGCGCTCACCGCGCTCCTGAGCCGGCTCTACGGGCCGTTGACCGCGCTGGCGAACGTCCGCGTCGACGTCGCGTCGGCGCTGGTCTCCTTCGACCGGGTCTTCGAGGTCCTCGACCTGAAACCCTCCATCGACCAGAAGCCGGACGCGACGGAGATCCCGGCCGGCCCGGTTGCGGTGGAGTTCGACTCCGTCGACTTCCGCTACCCGTCAGCTGACGAGGTGTCATTGGCGTCGTTGGAGGCGATCGCGATCCGGGAGCGGGGTCCGTCGGAGCAGGTCCTGTTCGACGTCTCGTTCCGCGCCGAGCCCGGGCAGCTCGTGGCGCTCGTCGGCCCGTCCGGCGCCGGGAAGACGACGATCTCTCACCTCGTGGCTCGCATGTACGACGTGACCGCCGGCAGCGTCCGCATCGGGGAGAACGACGTACGCGACGTGACGACGGCCTCACTGCACGCGACGGTCGGGGTCGTCACCCAGGACGCGCACCTGTTCCACGACACGATCCGCAACAACCTGGGCTACGCGCGGCCGGGCGTCACGGAGGAGGAGATGCTCGCCGCCTGCCGGGACGCGCAGATCCTCGACCTGATCGAGTCCCTGCCGCGCGGGCTCGACACCGTCGTCGGTGATCGGGGCTACCGCCTCTCCGGCGGGGAGAAGCAGCGCCTGGCGCTGGCGCGACTCATGATCAAGGCGCCCTCGGTCGTCGTCCTCGACGAGGCGACCGCGCACCTGGACAGCGAGTCCGAAGCGGCCGTTCAGCGGGCCCTCGCCCACGCGCTCGCGGGGCGGACCTCGATCGTCATCGCGCACCGGCTCTCCACGATCCGCGCCGCGGACCAGATCCTCGTCATCGAGGCCGGCCGGATCGTCGAACGGGGCCGGCACAGCGATCTGCTGGCCGCCGACGCGCTGTACGCGGAGCTGTACCGGACCCAGTTCGCGCCGGTCTGATTCGTCCGGTTTGCGCGGTGTGCCGTCTCGAACGGATCAACGGAAGATCATCCGAACGTATGGTTTCGCGGCTTCCGGAGTCCGCGGGGAACCCCACTGCGTCATAGCGCAGAACCGATCGGGCCGGCGCTGGTCCCGAACGGGAAATGCAACGCCATGGGGGAGACGATGTCGGAGTTCGAGCGCGAGTACGGGGCCGGGTCGCCGTGGGAGGCGTTCTCGACCGAGGGTGAGGCACCCGATCCGTCGTGGAGCCGATCGCGGCTCTCCGAGGAGACCGACGCCTCCCGTGAGCTGCGCGCCGCCCGACTGGTCTACGCGGGCGTCCGCGACGCCGAGCGCGTCGCCGCCGTCATCTACGGCTCGATCTTCCGGCGCATCAAGGTCCACGTCGTGGGCCTGGAGAACGACCTGCAGTGGGTCTCCGCCGTCGAGGCGATGTGGGCCGCCGGCATCGTGGTCGTCCTCGAGGACATCGCACCGACCGAGTTCGACGAGCCCGCCTCCGCCGGCCTGCCGACCGACGCCGAGGTCCGCGCCGCCGACCTGCTCGTGCTGACCGGGCACTACGAGAACGACGCCAACATCCTGGCGCAGGCCCAGCGCTGCGGCACTCCGGCCGTTCCGCTGCGCGCGCTCGTGCAGAGCTAGACACAGACAGTTACGCAGCGCTCTCACCCGGACGGGTGAGCGAGAGCGAAACGTCGCACCCTCGTCCCGCGATATCCGGGGGACGAGGAGGTGCGCATGCGGACATTCCCGGCGGCCGGACCGGACCTGACGGGTGATCGCGGCGTCACGTGGGGTGACGCGGCTCCGCGCGTCTACCTCGCCGGGCCCCGGACCTGCCTCGACCCGGACGGCTCCGCGGCCCTGGCCGCGACGCTGCTCGACCTCGGGCTGATCGACGCCCGGCCCGCGGACGCCTTCGTCGTCGCCGCGGCCGCCCTGCGCGCCGCGGGCGCCGCCGTGACCAGCCCCGCCGAGGCGCCCTGGTGGTGCGGCGCCGAGACCGACATCGAGGAACTGCGTGCCGGCCGCGCCGCGGACGCCGCTGCGCGGGCCGCGGCCGACCTCGTCGTGGTGCTCGACGGCTGGCTCGACGTCCCCGGGGCCGTCGACGGCCCCGTGATCACCGCGCGCACCGCCGGGGTACCCGTCGTGTCGGTCGCCGACGCGCTGGCCCTGCTGGCCGCGACGGGGAGCTCGACCGGGAGCTCTACCGGGAGTTCTACAGAGAGCGCAGCGCTCCACCGTCGACCGGCAGCATGACGCCGGTCAGGTAGGACGCCGCTGGGCTCAGCAGGAACGCGGCGGCCCGGCCGAACTCCATCGGTTCGCCGTAGCGGCGCAACGGGATCGCCGCGCTGTGGCGGGCGCGGCTCTCCTCCGGGTCGACGCCGGCGAGAGTGTCGAGGTCGCGGATCCGGTCGGTGGCGATGCGGCCCGGCAGCAGCGCGTTCACGCGCACGCCGCGGGGGCCGAGCTCGTCCGCCATCGTCTTGGCGACCATGCCCAGGCCCGGGCGCAGCCCGTTCGAGACGGCGAGGCCGGGGATCGGGGCCCGCACCGAGGCCGAGAGCACGAAGCAGATCGAACCGCCGTCACCGAGGCCGTTCGCGGTGGCGCGCGCGGTCCGGACCGCGCCGAGGAAGACCGACTCGAAGCCGGTGCGCCACTGCTCGTCGGTGGTGTCCATCGCGGACCCCGGGGGCGGGCCGCCGACGCTGATCAACGCGCCGTCCAGCTGCCCGAACCGGGCGTTCGCCGCGGCGACCAGGCGCTCGGCGGTGCCGGGCTTCCCGAGGTCCTCCGCGAGGCCCACGGCCACGTCCGGGCCGAGCTTGTGGGCAGCCTCGGTCACCGACGCCTCGTCGCGGGCGGCCAGGACGACCCGCGCGCCCTCGGACACGAGCACCGTCGCCGTCGCGAAACCCAGCCCCCGGCTCCCGCCGGTGACCAGGTAGACGCGCCCCTCCAAGCCCAGGTCCATGGCCCGCATCCTGCCCGACCACACCTGTCACACACGACCCGGCGCGGGCGTGGTGCCGGTCGCACCAAGATCAACATTACGAAGAGTGATCACGTTTCGGATCGCGTTAAGGTCGGGCCGTGATGCCAGAGACGATCGATGCCGCCGAGGTGCGCGGCTGGTTCCAGCGCGCGGAACGGGTCACCGTCCTGAGCGGGGCGGGCGTGTCGACCGGCTCCGGGATCCCGGACTTCCGCGGACCCCGGGGCGTCTGGACGCGAAACCCGGACGCGCAGCGGATGTTCTCCCTCGACGAGTACGTGCGCGACCCCGATCTGCGGGCGAGGGCCTGGATCAACCGGCGCGACCACCCGGCCTGGACCGCGCAGCCGAACGCCGCGCACCGCGCGCTGGTCGACCTCGAGCGCTCCGGCCGCCTGCGGGCGCTGTTGACCCAGAACATCGACGGCCTCCATCAGCGAGCCGGCTCGGACCCGGCGAAGGTCCTCGAGCTGCACGGCACGCTCTTCGGCGTCGAGTGCCTGACCTGCAACGCGCAGACCACCATGGAGGCGGCGCTGGCGCGGGTCGCGGCCGGTGAGCCCGACCCCGCGTGCGAGATCTGCGGGGGGATCCAGAAGGCCGCGACGATCTCGTTCGGGCAGGCGCTGCGGGCCGACGTCCTCGACGCGGCGGTGCGCGCCGCGGCCGACTGCGACCTGTTCCTCGCGGTCGGGACCTCCCTGCAGGTCCAGCCCGCCGCCGGGCTCTGCGAGCTGGCGGTGTCGCGCGGCGCGCGGCTCGTCGTCGTCAACGGCGAGCCCACGCCCTACGACCGGATCGCGTCCGCCGTGCTGCGGGACGAGATCTCAGACGTGCTGCCCGCGCTCCTGGCGGGCTGAGTCCGCGCGCAGGTCCGCGGCCTCGCGGCGGGCGAGCAGCACGAAGCCGATCGGCCCGATCATCGCGAAGACGTACCACTGCCAGCCGTAGGACCGGTGCAACAGTTCGCTGCTCGTCCCCGGCAGCTCGCCCGGGTCGGGGGAGTACCGGTTGGCAATGATCGGCACCGGCGGCTTCTGCGTCGCGAGCTGCAGGTAGCCGCCGTGGACCGGATAGGGCAGCGCCGCGGCGATGCCCGCGGTGTCGATGCGCAGTACCTGCGCCTCCGGGAGGTCGTCGGCCGGCTTGGGGGACTCGCTGGGCCGCAGGTAACCGGTGACCGTCACCGTCCCCGTCGGGGTCTCGGGCGGCGTCGGCTCCCCGTTCACCGGCGCCGGGATCCAGCCGCGGTCCACGAGAACCGCCGGCCCGGCGGCGGTGACGACCGGGGTCAGGACGTGGAAGCCCTGCTGGCCGTTGCGCGGGCGGTTGCGGACGTAGAGCTGGTGCTCGACGTCGTACCGGCCCGTCACGGTCACCGCGCGGTACTCGTCCTCGGCGCGGACGCCGGAGCCGACGGGGGAGATCTCCCCGAAGGGCACGGGGGCCGCCTCGGCGTTGTCCTGCACCAGGGAGTTCTGCTGCTCGGCGTCGTGGAGGCGGCCGAACTGCCACCCGGCGAGGAACAGGCACCCGGGCACGGTCAGCGCCGCGACGAGCGCCAGCGCGATCCAGCGCGGCGTCAGCAGGAAGCGGTACCCGGTGCGCGACACCGCCTCACCGTAGCCAGCCGCCCGCCGGGGCCCCGCGGGGTCATCTTTCGGCGGGGGTCGGCAGGAGGTTCCGGCAAACTTTGGCTCCGCGACCAAGCACCACAGCCGCTCCGCACGCTGCCGTCGGGAATGCGAGGTGCTGTACCGGACCTTGCGTCGCAGATGCGGGCGACGATCCCGGCATTTCGGACACCCGGACGTCCTTCCCGCAGGTCAGCCGGGCGAAAAGGCTGCCCGGTAGTCCGGTCCGGACTACTCTGAAACGACTGGTCCCCGCCCGGATCAATCGCTGGGAGTCCCCTTGCTCAAGCTGGCTGACACCTACGGCCGCGTGGCCACGGATCTGCGCGTGTCCCTGACGGACAAGTGCAATCTGCGGTGCACGTACTGCATGCCGGCCGAAGGCCTCGACTGGCTGCCCAAGCCGCAGCTGCTCACCGACGAGGAAATCGTCCGGCTCATCCGCATCGCCGTCACGAAGCTCGGCGTGGAGGAGGTCCGCTTCACCGGCGGCGAGCCCCTCGTCCGCAACGGTTTCGTCGGCATCGTCTCCGAGGTCGCGAAGCTCGACCCGCGCCCCAAGATGTCCGTCACCAGCAACGGCCTCGGCATGGAGCGCCTCGCGCAGCCGCTGAAGGACGCGGGCCTGGACCGCGTGAACATCTCGCTCGACACCGTCGACCCCGAGCTGTTCCACAAGCTGACCCGCCGCGACCGCTGGCACGACGTCGAGCGCGGCCTGGCCGCGGCGCGCGACGCCGGCCTGGTGCCGGTCAAGGTGAACGCCGTCCTCATGCGGGGCCAGAACGACGAGCACCCGGAGGACCTGCTGCAGTTCTGCCTCGACCGCGGCTACGAGCTGCGCTTCATCGAGCAGATGCCGCTCGACGCCCAGCACGGCTGGAACCGCGCGGACATGATCACCGCCGACGAGATCCTGGAGAAGCTGCAGCGCCGCTTCGACCTGACGCCGGAGCCTTCGAGTGTCCGCGGCTCGGCCCCGGCCGAGCGCTGGTACGTCGACGGCGGCCCGGCGACGGTCGGCATCATCGCCAGCGTCACCCGGCCGTTCTGCGGGGACTGCGACCGCGTCCGCCTCACCGCCGACGGTCAGGTCCGCAACTGCCTGTTCGCCCGCGAGGAGTCGAACCTGCGCGACGCGATGCGCGCCGGCGCCACCGACGCCGAGCTCGCGGTCCGCTGGCAGGTCGCGATGCGGGGCAAGAAGGCCGGCCACGGCATCGACGACCCGACGTTCCTCCAGCCCGACCGCCCGATGTCGGCGATCGGCGGCTGACGGCTTGTTGTGAGGTCCGGAGCCGGGCCGAAGCGGGGCAACCGGGCGAGAGAGGCCGGACACGAGCGAACCGGGGCGGCCACGGGGGAAGCCGCCCCGGTTCGCGTCCCGGGGGCCCGGAACAAGGTGTCGTTCAACGGGCGTGACGCGAGTATTACACGCGTTTAGCGGGCTCAGCTGGGCGTTTCCCCAAAGTCACGAGGGCTCCTCGCGTTGCGCCGGGGGCAATTGGGTCCGAAGTGGTAATTGGACCGCGGGCGGCGGGTTGTGGCGGGTGGGCTCCCGGCCGCCGTTCGCGACCACGACGGCGATGTAGGGGAGCACGATCGCCGCGACGAACAGCGACCACCGCAGCAGGCCCTCGGTGACGATCGCGCCGAGGAAGCACACGGTGCGGACGCCCATCGAGATGGCGTACTTGCGCGTCCGCGCCCGGACGTCGTCGGTCAGGCCCGACCGCACGCCGGAGACCTCGAAGACCTCCTGGGCCTGCTTCCGGCGGTAACGCGACACGTGCTCACGGTACGTCCGAACCCCGGTCAATCCGCCCGCCGGGGTGCCGCTGTGCGCCGAACGGCACCGACTGCGAGACGATGCCTCCGGCAGACTGCAGAAACGGGAGAGAACGATGGCCGACCGTACGTACCGCGTCACCGAGATGGTGGGCACCTCGCCCGACAGCATCGAGCAGGCGATCCGCGGTGCGATCGCCCGGGCCAGCCTGACCCTGCGGCACGTCGACTGGTTCGAAGTGACGGAGATTCGCGGCTACATCCGAGACGGGCAGCTCGACCACTACCAGGTCGGCATGAAGCTCGGCTTCCGCCTCGAGGACCCGTGATCGGCCGCGCCCCGGGGCGCAGCGACTCTCCACGCCGTGCTGACGGCTCGTTAGCTTGCTGCTGCCGGTCCTGATCTACTGCGGTCTCTGCACCGCGGTGATCAGTTCGTTGGGTGTGCTCCTGATCCCGACGATCGCGGCGGACCAGGGCGTCTCGCTGGCCGCGGGTCAGTGGGTGCTCACCGTCTCCTCCTTCACCGCCGCCGTCTCGACGCCGGTCCTCGGCCGCCTCGCCGACCGCGGTGACCCGCGCAAGGTGTTGCTCGGCGCGCTCGGCGTCGTCGCGTTCGGCTCGGTGCTGGCCGCGACCGCGACCGAGTTCGCGGTGCTCCTGGTCGGCCGCGCCCTGCAGGGCGTCACCTTTGGCATCGTTCCGGTGACGATGTCGCTCGCGCGCCGGCACCTGCCGGTCGAGCGCCTCCAGTCGGGGATCGCCGCGCTGTCCGTCACCGCGGTGACCGGGATCGGGCTCGGCTACCCGGTCACCGGCGCGGTCGCGGAGTACGGCGACTACCGCGTCGCGTTCTGGATCGCCGTCGCCTTCGCGGGCAGTGCGCTGCTCGTCGTCCCGTTCGTCGTGCCGCCGAGCCCGCCGCTGCGCGGGGCGGGGGGCGAGCCGTTCGACGTCGGCGGCGCCGTGCTGCTCGGCGTCGGGCTGGGAGCGGGCCTGCTCGCGCTGGCCGAGTCGCCGCGGTGGGGCTGGGACTCGCCGGCGGCGCTCGGCCTGCTCGCGGTCAGCGTCGTGGTGCTCGCGCTCTGGGCGCGCTGGGAGGTGCGGGCCCCCGCCCCGCTGATCCGGCTCGACCTGCTGCGGCTGCCGGACGTCCGGCTCGCACAGCTGTCCGCGCTGTGCTTCTGGCTCGCGATGTTCGGGTCGTTCGCGGCGACCGGAACGCTTGCCCAGACTCCGGCGGGCGCCGACTACGGGCCGCACCTGACCGCGTTCGGCGCGGGGTTCGTGATCCTGCCGCTCTCGATCGGCAGCCAGCTCTCCAGCCGGCTCGGGGTCTGGCTCTCCCGGCGGCTCGGGCCGCGGGCGGTGCTCGTCGTCGGGGCGGTCGCGGTGGTGGTCGCGAACAGCGGGCTGTGCGTCTGGCACGGCGAGACGTGGCAACTGCTGCTCGGGCTCCTCGTGCTCGGGGTCGGCGTCGGCGTCGCGCTGAGCACGATGCCGTTGCTGCTGCTCGGTGCGGTGCCGGGGGACCAGCTCGGCAGCTCGATCGCCGCGAACGCCGTGCTGCGGCAGGTGGGTGGTTCGATCGCGTCCGCCATGGTCGGGGCGCTGATCGCGGCCCACACCGTCGACGGGCTGGCGACCGACGACGCCTTCCGCTGGGTGTTCGGGATCGGGGCGCTGATCGGAGTCGCGCTCATGATCAGCCTGGTCGTCGCGACGCTGCGGTCACGCACTGCGCCGACCGCGTGACACTCCGTCCACGATCTCAGCTTTTTCGCAGTTCGAGGGATCCGTCCGCCCCTGCGCGGCGTCGGAGGTCCTGACACCTGGGTACGGAGGGGGACCCCATGAGTCTGATGCTGGAACGCGAGTACGCGCCCGAGTCCGAGCTCGCCGAGAAGGAGCCGCTGGGCAAGACCGTCGCGCGCGTGCTGCTGCTCAGCGTCGTGGTGACCGCTCTCGTCGCCGGTCTGTACATGGCGTTCGGGAACAACGGAGGGACGGACCCGCTCGCCGGGACCCCGACCACGCAGTCCGCCGACAAGGGCGCCAAGCCGGCGCCCGCGAAGCCGAAGCCGCCGACGTACGCGGAGAAGGTCGCGAAGGCCGCCGCCGCGCTGCCGAAGCCGACCGGCATGAGCGCCGACGCCAAGCGCACCGCGCTCGTGAAGTACCTGAACAAGGTCGGCATCAAGGTGACCGCGGCCAGCGCCCCGGCGACCGCCGCCTCGCAGGCCTGCCAGTTCCTCGCGAACGGCATCGCGCCGAGCAAGATGACCGCCGAGGTCGCGTCCGGCAGTGGGTTCACCCGTCCGCAGAGCAAGGCGTTCCTGCTCGGCGCCTCGTCGCTCTACTGCCCGGGCTACGCCAAGAACTTCCGGTAAGCACACCGGTTCGCCGAGCGGCCGACGCGCCCGCCCCCCGCCCGCCGGGAGGCGGGCGCGTCGCGTTCCGCCCGGCTTCTGGTCGGCTTCTACGCTGACGCCATGAGCGTCGTCGTCGAGATACCCGACCTGCCCGACACCATCGCCCGCTACGACCTGGCGTTCCTCGTCAGCGTCTCCGCCGCGGGTCAGCCGCGCTTCCTCGCCCAGCGACCCCGCCTCGAGCCGGGCCCGATGCTCGTCGTCGACAAGGCCGGCGAGGGCACCCGCAAGGCCGCCGACGGCAAGGTCGTCGCCCTGCTCTACCCGAACCCCGACCCCACCCAGCACGCCCTGATCGTCGACGGCACCGCCGAACTCCGCGGCGAGGAACTCTGGATCACCCCCACCGCCGCGATCCTCCACATCCCCCGCTGACCTGACCCCTCAGCGACGTCGACAAGGGGTGACACCCTTTGTCGACGGCTCAGGCGGCGGAGGCGAACGCAGCCAGCAGCCGGGCGAGAAAACCGTCCGGGTCGTCGCGGAGCTCCCGCCAGGTCGTCCGGATGACGATCCACCCGGCGCGGCGGAGGCGGGCTTCGCGGGCCTCCTGGCGGCGCATCGCCTCGCGCGCGTCCCCACACCAGGGGTCGGTGTACTTCAGGTAGCCGTCCACCTCCACCACCACGCGGAAGGCGCGGAAGAACAGGTCCACCCGGCCGATCAGACCGAATGCGTCGAACAGCTCGACCTGGAGCTCCGGGCGCGGAACCTCCTTCCGCTGAGCGCAGACCCAGCGGGCCAGGGACTCCGCGGCGGACTCGGACGACGCGTCGGCGAAGGCCAGGACGTCCAAGGCCTTCTGCCCGTTCGTCCAGCTGGAACAGAACCTGGCTACCGCGTCCATCTCGTCCCGCGGGACGCCGAGGTGCAGTGCGCCGTCGGCAGCGATGAGGCCGTCGATCTCCGAACCCTCCCGCATGAGATCGACCGCCGTTCGCGCCATCGTGGTCAGCGGAACACCGTGGTCGACCACGACGTGCTCGGCGGGCAAGGTTGCCGGACGAACCTCCACCCCGTTGCGTGAGGTTCGCCGCCCGCGGTCGCCGCTGACGAGATCGACGTGCCGTGGGCCCTCGCCGCGGCGGATCTGGGCGATCTCGGTGACGACGGCGCGACCTTCCGGGGTCAGGTCGCGGAGGTGGTCCAACCGCGCGGCGTCCGCGCTCTTCAACGCGTGTGGCTCGAAGGGCATCCCGTGTAGGAAAGCCGCGCTGCGATGCCCACCGACCAACGTGTGGATCGGGGCATCCGGCGACCAGCGCCTGATCAGGAGCGCGCCGGCGACGTCGATACGGTGGCGCCCGCGGGCATCCTCCCGGTCCCAGCGTTCCTGGAACGTATAGATCCCGCGCCGGAGCTCGCGGAGAATTCGGTCGTCGACCAACTGGCGCCGCTGACGGTAGGTCAGACCGGCTTGGGCAGCCTGGAGCGCGCTGAAGACAAACGCCTGCTGCGCGGCCAAAGTGAGGAGTTGTGGTTTCATGCGCGGCATTCTGCGGCGGACCGCTGCGCGCCCCCGTCGCCGTTGTGGACAACTTCCGACGTGTTCGCCCTGTGGACGACCGGGGGTGTCACCCCTTGCCGACGTGGTGGATAAGGGGTGTCACCCCTTGTCGACGTGGTGGATAAAGGGTGTCACCCCTTGTCGACCGGGGCCCGGCGTGGGGTCTGCTCGTCGCCGCGTCAGGATGCTTGCGAGACCGAGCTCATCAGGAACTTGTCGACGCGGACGGGGGGCATCGCGGCGCGGGTGAAGTAGTCGCTCCACTCGCGGGGGAGGCAGGGGGCGGTGGGGCCGATCTCGGTCATCCGGGCGAGCAGGTCGACGGGGGAGACGTTGAACCGGAAGTTGTTCACCGCGCCGACGACGGCGCCGTTCTCGACGAGGTAGACCCCGTCGCGGGTCAGGCCGGTCAGCAGGAGCGTCTGAGCGTCGACCTCGCGGATGTACCAGAGGCACGTCAGCAGCAACGCCCGCTCGGTGCTCGCGATCATCTCCGCCAGCGTGGGGCCGGGGGTGTCCGCCTCGAGGATCAGGTTGTCGACGGGTGGGGTGACACCGCCGCCGGTCTTCGCCGCGGTGTGGCGGGTGTGAATCAGATTGGTCAGCTCGCCGCCGCGGACCCAGTCGGTGGCGCCCATCGTGAGCCCGTTGTCGAAGACCGACGACATGCTCGACGACGACGAGGCGACGACGAACGGGCAGCACTCAAGGCCGGGGGCCGACGGGTCGCTGCGCAGGGTCAGCTTGGCGTCGGTGAGCCGCTCGCCGACGCGCGTCCCGCCGCCAGGCGCTGAGTACACCGTGCGCCCCTCTGCGGCATCGCGGCCGGCGGCGGTCCAGTAGGCGTAGATCATCAGGTCCGAGACGGCCGACGGGGGCAGAATCGTCTCGTAGGTCCCGGCGTCCAGGGCGATCCGGCGCCCCGCCCAGCCCAGACGCTCCGTCAGTTCGGAGTCGAGGGCGTCGACGTCGACGCCGACGAAGTCCGGGGTCGCGACCCCGGCCCAGGCCGAGCGGGCGTAGTCGGCGCTCTTGCCGTTGATCTCGACCTTGCCGGTGGGCTGGACGTGCCGCAGACGCAGGCCGTTCGACGTGCCGAGGTACGTCGTGCTCAGGTTGTGCGACGCGAACCCGAACAGCAGCTGGTCCGCGGTGCGCGCCCGCTCGAACGCGGATCCCAGCCCGGCAGCGAGGTCGGAGAACACGCCGATCGACGTCTCGGCCGGCGGGGCGTCCCAGTCGGTCACGGACGGCGCCTGATCGGGCGTCACCAACGGGCCGGCGTCCTCGGCCGGGTCGTTGCGGCGCGCGGCCTCCTCGGCGGCGCGAACGAGTTCGGGAATCGCGTCCGCGTCGGGGTTGCTGCGCGAGACGACGCCGACGGCGGTCTCGATCCCGGACCCCACGGTCGCGATGACCGTGACGCCCCGGGACCGGCTGACGCCGTTGGTGGTCAGGGTGTTCCCGGCCCAGCGCAGGTTCGCGTCGCTGTCCTCGGAGACGATCACCTGACAGCCGTCGGCGGTCGACGCCGCGAGCGCCCGCTCGACGATCTCCTGAGGCTCCAGCATCGAACTCATCGCCCGGCCTCCGCGAGGGTGTTGAGGACGCGCACGCCGCGGAACAGCGCGACGGGGCAGCCGTGACTGACGGCGGCCACTTGGCCGGGTTGGCCCTTGCCGCAGTTGAACGCGCCGCCGAGCAGGTAGGTCTGCGGGCCGCCGACCGCGGCCATCGAACCCCAGAAGTCGGTGGTCGTCGCCTGGTAGGCGACGTCGCGCACCTGGCCGGCGAGCTTGCCGTTCCTAATCGCGAAGAACCGCTGCCCGGTGAACTGGAAGTTGTACCGCTGCATGTCGATCGACCACGACTTGTCGCCGACGATGTAGAGCCCGTGGTCGATGCCCGCGATCAGGTCCTCGGTTGACGGTCCGTCAGGTGCGGGCTGGAGCGAGACGTTCGCCATCCGCTGGATCGGCGTGTGCGCGGGGGAGTCGGCGAACGCGCAGCCGTTCGATCGGGCCTGCCCGGTCCGGGCAGCGATGCGCCGGTCGAGCTGGTACCCGACCAGGACGCCGTCGGAGACGATCGGCCACGACTGCGTCGCGACGCCCTCGTCGTCCCAGCCGATGGTCGCGAGACCGTGCTCGACGGTCCGGTCGCCGGTGACGTTCATGATCGGCGCGCCGTACTGCAGGGTGTTCAGCTTGTCCGGCGTCGCGAACGACGTCCCAGCGTAGGCGGCCTCGTACCCCAGCGCGCGGTCGAGCTCGGTCGCGTGCCCGATCGACTCGTGGATCGTCAACCACAGGTTCGTCGGGTCGATCAGCAGGTCGTAAGAACCCGGTTCCACCGACGGCGCCGCGAGCTTCTCCGCGAGCAGCCCCGGCAGCGCCGCCAGCTCGGCGTCCCAGTCCCAGCCCACGCCCTGCGTGTACTCCCATCCGCGGCCGGCGGGCGGGGCGACGGTGTCCATCGTCTCGAAGCGTCCGGACCCGGCGTCGATGGCGATCGCGTTGACGTTCGGCTGGATGCGCACCCGCTGCTGGGTCGTCGTCGTGCCCGCGAGGTCGGCGTAGAACTTGTTCTCCAGCACGGCGAGCAGTTCGGCGTCGACGTGCGAGACGCCCGGTGCGCGCAGGACCCGGTTGCTCCAGTCCGCGAGCAGCGCGATCTTCTCCGGCTCGGGGATGCCGAACGGGTCGATCTCGTACGCCGACACCCACGTCACGTCGGGATACACCGGCTCCGGCGCGAGCTCGACCGGCTCGGTGTTGACCGGCCGGCAGATGCGGGCGACCTCGACGGCCTGCTCCGCGGCCCGCACCGCCGCGTCCGGGGTCAGGTCGATGCCGGACGCGAAGCCCCACGTGCCGTCGACGACGACGCGGACGGCGAAGCCGACGTCCTCGGCGTCCGAACTCGCCTCCAGGCGGGCGTCGCGCAGGCGGATCGCCTGGTTGCGCACCCGCTCGAGGCGGAAGTCGGCGTGGGTCGCGCCGAGCGACTGCGCGCGCTGCAGCGCGGCGGCGGCCAGCGCCCGGCCGGGGAGGGCGAGGAAGGCCTCGTCGATCCGGCGGGCGTCGTGAGGAGATCCGTTCGCGGTCACGGCGCCCACCCTAGGCAAGATCCGGTCAGCACCCGGTGACGACGTCCCGGCCGGTGCCGCCGTTGCACCAGTCGTCGCCCCGCCCGCCCGAGAGCCGGTCGCGCCCGGACCCGCCGACGAGCACGTCGTCGCCGGCCCCACCGATCAGGGTGTCGTTGCCCCCGCCGCCGCAGATCAGGTCCGCGCCGCCGCGGCCCTCGATGCGGTCGGCGCCCCCGCGGCCGACGATGACGTCCGAGCGTCTCGTCCCGCGGATCCGGTCCGCCCCGGCGGTGCCGACGATCGTCGCGGGCCGGCCGAGGCACCGCGGGACGGGCTCGGGTGCCCGCGTCTTCGGCGGGGTCGGCGTCGGCTGCGGACGCGGGCCGGGTGGCGCGGCCGGCGGCGGGGTCAGCGGGGAGAACAGCAACCGGTTCGGGGTGCCGGGCCCGGCGTCGGCGATCGCGCCGGGGGTCGCGGTGCGGGTCAGGAGCGACTCGACCTGCGCCGGGGTCGCGCCGGGGTTCGCCTGCAGGTACGTGGCCGCCACCCCGGCGACCAGCGGCGCCGCGTACGAGGTGCCGTCGAGGTCGCCCTCGGCCGAGGTGTCGGTGGCGGGCGAGCTGGAGACGAGGTCGTCGCCCGGCGCGAACAGGTCCACGCACGACCCGATGTTGGAGTACGACGCCCGGGCGTCGTTGATCGTGCTCGCCGCGACGGTGATCGCGGAGCGCTGCGCGGCGGGGGACTCGGTGCAGGCGTCGGCGCCGTCGCGGTTGCCGGCGGCGACGACGGTCGTCACCCCGGCCGCGACGAGGTTCGCCACCGCCGCGTCGAGCGCGTGTCCGCGCACCCCGAGGCTGAGGTTCGCGATCATCGGCGCGGTCGGGTCGGCGGCGCGGGCGGCCAGCACGTGGTTGATCCCGGCGATGACGACGCTGACGGCCGAACTCGCCGTCGAGCCGAAGATGCGGACCGGCACCAGCGTCACGCCCTTGGCCGCGCCCCACGTCCGCCCGCCGAGCAGTCCGGCGACGCGGGTGCCGTGGCCGACCAGGTCGTCGGTGGAGCCGAGGCCGGTGAAGTCCGCACCGGCGGCGACGCGGCCGGCGAACTCGCTGTGCGTCGCCCGCACGCCCGAGTCGATGACGAACGCGGTGACGCCGGTGCCGTCGTTGCCCCAGGTGTACGACCCGTCGAAGGAGCGGCCACGCTGGTCGATGCGGTCCAGCCCCCACGGCGCCGGGGTCTGGGTGGCTCCGAAGGCTGACGGGGTGTCAGCAGAATTCATGCACACCGGCAGGTCGGGCTCGACGGCGGCGACCTCGGCGTCGTCCGCCACCGCCGACTGGGCGCGCGGGGGCAGGGTCGCGGCGTAACCCTTGACCGCGTACTCGTACCGGAAGTGGACGGTCGCGCCCTTCGCCGCCGCCTCGTCGGCCGCGGCCGCGACCTCCGCCGGGGTGGCGTCCTCGTCGAGCAGGACGACGAACCGGTTCCCATCGTAGTCGGCGGCCCGCACCGCGCAGGGGTCGTCGGTCGCCTCCCCGTGCGCCACGGGCGGCCCGACCGGCGCGAGCACCAGGGCGCCGGCGAGCACGGCGGCCCCGGCGACCGCGCGGTTCGACACGGCCTACGGGCGCTTGGCGACCGACACCTTGGCGGTCGCGCCCTTGCCGGCCTTCGAGCGCGCCCACACCTTGCACGTGTACGCGGTCCGCGCCTTCAGCCCGGTCACCTTCGTCGACGGCGCCTTGTCCTTCACCGTGACGACGTGCTTGCGTCCGGTCTTCGCGGTGCAGGTCGCGGTGTACCCGACGATCTTCGAACCGCGGGCCTTGGACTTGGCGTAGGTGAGCTTGACCGCGCTCGCGCTGACCCGCTTCGACGTGAGGTTGCCGGGCTTGGTCGGCGTGATCTTGCCGCGGTGGATCCGGACGTTCCGCTTGGAGAACGTCATGTTGGTCAGGTCGACGCGCAGCGCCCCGCCGATGTCGACGACGCTCGCACTGCCGCTGCCCGACCCCGTGATCACCGGGCTCAGACCGGCCGTGGTCAGCGAACCGGGGGAGTCGATCCCGTAGACCTCTTTGAGGAAGGCGTTGGGGATGACCACGCTCGCGCCGCCCTTGACCAGCGTCGATCCGTCCTGAAGGAAGTGCGAATTGGCGAGCTCGAGCAGGATCATCTGCTCGCCCCTGGCGTCGGAAACGATCTGCGGCGGGATCGAACCGGCGTCGATGTTCGAGCTGTAGTCCATCCCGAGGAACGCGTTGCGCTGGGCGGTGTCCTCCCAGCTCCCGTAGTCGGTGACCCAGCCGCCGAGGTAGCCCTCGCGCTGCGACTCCGCGGTGCTCGGGCACGTCCACGGCACCGAGCCCTGGTCGCACCCGCCGGTCACCAGCACGGGCTTGGCGGTGATCGTCACCCGCCAGTGCGGGTGCCCCGAGGACGGCGGGGTGCGGTTGACGATCACGCCCGTGCCCTTGGTGTCCGTGACCCGCGGGACGATCGACCCGGTGTCGATCGTGATCACGTAGGTGTCGCTGCGGGCGCCGGCGCCGAGCTCCAGGCTCGATCCGCCCTCGCCGGCCGGGCCGGACCAGACGTTCCAGCCGACGTCGCTGGAGGCGCCGTCCGCGCCCGGGGTGCAGATCGTCGAGATCCAGGACGTGTCGAGGGCGGCACCGTTCTTCGTCGCGGAGACGACGGAGCCGCAGGCGGCGGTGGCCGCGGTGGGGGCCGCCGCGGTGGGAGCGGCGGCGAGCGGGGCGAGTCCGGTGACGGCGAGCGTGGTGGCCATCACGGCAGCAGAACGGCGCGCGATCATGGGGACATCCTGGGGCATTCCGGGGGCCCGATAGCGTTCCGGCAGGCCGTGTCGACGTCTCGTGTCGGCCGGTGCGCTCGATCGGGAGGAGCCCACGGTGGCAGACCGCTCCGTACTGGTGACCGGAGGAAACCGCGGCATCGGCCGCGCGATCGCCGAGGCCTTCGTCGCAGCCGGCGACAAGGTCGCGGTCACCTACCGCTCGGGCGAACTGCCCGACGGCGTGCTCGGGGTCAAGTGCGACGTCACCGACGGCGCCGCCGTCGAGGCCGCCTTCGCCGAGGCCGAGGCCGCCCACGGGCCGGTCGAGATCGTCGTCGCCAACGCGGGCATCACCAAGGACACGCTCCTGCTCCGGATGAGCGAGGAGGACTTCACCTCCGTCCTCGACACCAACCTGACCGGCGCCTTCCGGGTCGCCAAGCGCGCCTCGAAGTCGATGCTGCGCCAGCGGAAGGGCCGGATCATCTTCATCTCCTCCGTCGTCGGCCTGCTGGGCTCGCCCGGCCAGGTGAACTACGCGGCCTCGAAGGCCGGCCTGGTCGGCATGGCGCGGTCGATGGCGCGCGAGCTCGGGTCGCGCAGCATCACCGCGAACGTCGTCGCCCCCGGCTTCATCGAGACCGCGATGACCGCGGAGCTGACCGAGGACCGGCAGAAGGAGATCCTTGCGTCAGTCCCGCTGACCCGGTACGGCTCGGTCGAGGAGATCGCCGGCGTCTGCGTGTTCCTCGCCGGGCCGGAGGCCTCCTACATCACCGGCGCGGTCATCCCGGTCGACGGTGGCCTCGGCATGGGCCACTGACGGCTCGACACCCGGACACGCCAGGTTCTGGCGGCCAGTCAGATTCACGAGAGGAAGTCATGTCGCTGCTCGACGGCAAGCGGATCCTGGTCACCGGCGTGCTCACCGACGCCTCGATCGCCTTCCACGTCGCGCGCCTGGCGCAGGAGGAGGGCGCGCAGGTCGTCCTGTCCTCCTACGGGCGCGTGCTGCGCCTGACCGGCCGGATCGCGGGTCGGCTGCCGAAGCCGGCCGAGGTTCTCGAGCTCGACGTCACGAATCCCGAGCACCTGGCCGCGCTGCCGGACAACGTCCGCGGCGCCGGGCTCGACGGCCTCGACGGCGTCGTGCACTCGATCGGCTTCGCGCCCGAGGCCGCGCTCGGCGGGAACTTCCTCGACACGTCGTGGGAGGACGTCGCGACCGCCGTTCAGGTCTCGACCTACTCCTACAAGGCCCTGGCGATGGCGGCCAAGCCGATGTTCCCGTCCTCCGGCGGCTCGATCGTCGGCCTGACGTTCGACGCCACCGTCGCCTGGCCGAAGTACGACTGGATGGGCATCGCGAAGGCGGGCCTGGAGTCCTGCTCGCGGTACCTGGCCAAGTACCTCGGCCCCGAGGGGATCCGGTCGAACCTGGTCGCCGCCGGCCCGATCCGCACGATGGCCGCGAAGTCGATCCCCGGGTTCGACGAGTTCGAGAACGTCTGGACCGAGCGCGCCCCGATCGGGTGGGACCTGAACGACCCGGTCCCGGCCGCCCAGGCCTGCGTGGCCCTGCTCTCGGACTGGTTCCCGGCCACCACCGGCGAGATCGTCCACGTCGACGGCGGCGTCCACGCGATGGGTGGCTGACGCGAGACCCGGTTCTGGTCGGCAGGCGAAAACAGCAGGTGAGGGCGCCGCGACCGTGCGCTTTCAGGTCGTCATGGAAGACTGGCGGGATGGACGACGGAGGTAGTAGTAGTCCGGGGCCGGCGCCACTGCCGCCGCGCCTCGGAAACCCGGGAGACCCGCCGCCCGCCCGCAGCGGCCGGCAGTTGGCGCTGGTCTTCGGCTCGATGACCCTGTTCTTCGTGGTGCTGGTCGCGCTGTCGATCTGGGGGTCGAAGAACGGATGAAGCGCCGCTTGGTCCTGCTCCGGCACGCAAAGGCCGAGCGGGGTAGCACCACCGATCACGAGCGCCCGCTGACCGCCCGCGGCCGCGCCGACGCCATCGCCGCCGGCCGCTGCCTGGCCGAGTCGAAACTGGCCCCCGACCTCACGATCTGCTCGACGGCGACGCGGGCCAAGGAGACCTGGGTCCTCGCCGCCACCGAGCTGGAGGACGGCATCGAGACGACCTACGAGCGCGCGGTCTACCACGCCGACCTCGAGGACCTCGTCGCCCTGCTCCGCGAGACCCCGGACGACGTGCAGACGCTGCTCCTCGTCGGCCACAACCCCGGCCTGCACTACCTCGTGCAGACGCTGGCCGGCAGCGGCCCGGAGCACCTGCTGCGCGAGGCCCGGGAACACCTCGCCACCTCCGGCATCGCGGCGCTGGAGTTCGACGTGCCCTGGTCCGAGCTGGATCCCGGCGCCGGTCGGCTCTTCGAGTACGTGGTCGCCCGGGGCTGACGGTGTCCCGCGCGCGCACCACCGGCGTCGGAGCGGTGCTGCTCGCGCTCAGCGCCCTCGCCGCCTGCAGCGACGACGGGGCACAGCCCGCCGGTGCGGAGGCGCCGTCGGCGAGCACCGCTCCGTCGGTGGTTCCGACGGCCTCCCCCGACGCCCCGGACGGCCCCGCGCTGCCCGAGGTGACCGACGAGCGGTCGCTGGCGGCGGTGATGCGGGAGGAGCTCCCGGCGAGCCGGATCCGGACGGTTGCGGTCGAGTCGCGGACCGACGCGTACACACGGTCCCGGGTCACCTACCGGGCGGGGGACCTGACGATCTCCGGCGTCCTCCTGCGCCCCCGGGGCGAGGGTCCGTTCCCCGGCGTCGTGCTCAACCACGGGTACATCGACCCGGACGTCTACCGGCCGGGCCAGGGGCTCGCCCGGGAGCAGGACCGGCTCGCCCGGGCCGGGTTCGTCGTCCTGCACACCGACTACCGGGGGCACGCGGGCTCCGACGAGCCCGTCGACGACTTCGACCGGGAGAGCCGTCTCGGCTACACCCGCGACACGATCGCGGCCGTCCTCGCGCTCGAGCAGGAGCCGTACGTCGACGCGGACCGGATGGCGATGCTCGGCCGGTCCATGGGCGGTGGAGTGACGCTGAACGCGCTCGTCGTCCGGCCCGGCCTGGTCGAGGCCGCGATCATCTACGCCTCCGTCAGTTCACTGCTCCACGAGAACGTCGAGCACTTCACCCGGCGCAGCCGGCCGAACCAGGCCGACCGGATCTACGCCGAGTACGGCACGCCCGACGAGGCGCCGGAGTTCTGGGCGGGCCTGTCCGCCCGGTCGCACTTCGACCGCGTCTCCGACCCGCTGCTGATCCACCACGGCCGCGTCGACGACACCTGCCCGTACCGGTGGGCGACCGCCACCCAGCGCGCGCTGGTGGACGCCGGTGCCGACAGCGAACTGCTGACCTACGACGGCGAGGGCCACACGTTCTACAGCCGCTGGTCGGAGTCGATGGACCGGACGATCGCCTTCCTCCGCCGCCACCTGGGCATCTCGCCCCGGTCCTGAGTCAGTTGGGGGCGAGGGCGTCGAGGGCGTCGGCGGCCTCGACCTCCTCGCGGGAGATGCCGAGCAGGAACAGCAGGGCGTCGAGGTAGGGCACGTTGATCGCGGCCCGGGCCTGCCGGCGGACCAGCGGCTTGGCGTTGAACGCGACGCCGAGGCCGGCCTTCGCGAGCATGTCGAGGTCGTTCGCGCCGTCGCCGATCGCGACGGTCTGCGAGAGCGGGACCCCCGCGAGCGAGGCGAACTGCTCGAGCGCCCGCGCCTTGAACGCGCGGTCGACGACCGGCCCCACCACCTGGCCGGTGAGTTTCCCGTCGACGATCTCGAGCGTGTTCGCCGCGGCGTAGTCGAGGCTGAGTTCAGCGACGAGACCGTCGGTGATCTGGGTGAACCCGCCGGAGACGATCGCGACCTCGTGGTCGAGCCGCTTCAGCGTCCGGATCAGCGTCCGGGCGCCCGGGGTGAGCTTGACCGACGCGCGCACCTCGTCGATGGCCGAGGCGTCGAGCCCCGCAAGCAGGGCGACGCGGGCGCGGAGGGACTGCTCGAAGTCGAGCTCCCCGCGCATGGCGGCCTCGGTGATCTCCGCGACCTGCTCGCCGAAGCCGGCGTGCGCGGCCAGCATCTCGATGACCTCGCCCTGGATCAGCGTCGAGTCGACGTCCATCACGACGAGCCGCTTGCCCCGGCGGTGCAGCCCGGCCGGGTGCACGGCGATGTCGACGCCACGGGCCGAGGCCTCGGCGGCGAGGGCGATCCGCAGGTCCTCGGTGTCCGTGACGCCCGAGACGTCTAGCTCGAGGCTGGTGACGGGGGAGCGGGACAGCCGCATGATCCGGTCGATGTTCGCCCCGCGCTCGGCGATCCGCGCCGCGACGCCGGCCATCGCCGCGGTCCGCAGCGGGTGGCCGAGGACGGTCACGTGCAGCCGCCCGTCGCGGCGGGGCAGGTTGTCGCCGGTGCCGGATGCGATCTCGACGTCCATGCCCAGCTCGGTCGCGACCTTGGTGACCGCGGCACGCAGCCCGGCCTCCTCGGTCCCCGGCGCGACCAGCACCCCGAGCACGAGCCGGCCGCGGATCACGACCTGCTCGACGTCGACGACCTCGACGTCGTACCCCACCAGCGCGTCGAACAGGGCCGCGGTCACGCCGGGACGGTCCCGCCCGGTGATCGTCACGAGAAGGGTGCGGTCGGCGGCCATCTACCGCGTCATCTCCGGGTGGGTCATGGCAGTTCCAGCGTGGTGCCCTTCGCGACCACGCGGATGCCTTCGTCGGTGATCGAGACGCGCTTGAGGTCGGCGTCCTTGTCGTGGACGCCGAGCTGGAAGCCGTCGGGGACGACCACGTTCTTGTCGAGGATCGCGTTGCGGACGACGGCGTCCTGCCCGATCCGTACGCCGTCGAGGAGCACACAGCCCTCGACACGCGCGTTGCGGCCGACCACGACGCCGGGGGAGAGCACCGAGCGCTCGACCGAGCCCGCGACCTGGACGCCGTCGGAGACCATCGACTCGACGGCGTGGCCGGTGACGCCCTCGGTCCCGCCGACGAAGCGAGCCGGCGGCCACGGGTCCTGGAGGGTGTAGATCGGCCACTCGCGGTTGTAGAGGTTGAACGCGGGGTTGGCCGAGATCAGGTCCATGTGCGCCTCGTAGAAGGCGTCCAGGGTCCCGACGTCGCGCCAGTAGGCGATCTCCCGCCCGGGCGGGCCGGGCACCTCGTTGCGCGAGAAGTCGTAGACGCCGGCCTGCCCCTGGGCGACCAGCTTCGGGATGATGTTGCCGCCGATGTCGTGCCGGCTGGTCGGATCCATCGCGTCCTCGGTGACCGCGCGCACCAGCGTCGAGGTCTTGAAGACGTAGTTGCCCATCGAGGCGTAGATCTCGTCGGGGGAGTCCGGCAGGCCCGGCGGGTCCGTCGGTTTCTCCTGGAACTTGGCGATCTTGGTGCCGGAGTCGTCGGCGGTGATGACGCCGAACTGGTCCGCAAGGCTGCGCGGCTGGCGGACGGCGGCGACCGTCACCCCGAGGCCGGACTCGACGTGCTCGGCGACGAGCTGGCGCGGGTCCATCCGGTAGATGTGGTCCGCCCCGAAGACGATGATGTGCTCGGGCTGCTCGTCGTCGATCAGGTTCAGGTTCTGGAAGATCGCGTCGGCCGAGCCGGCGAACCAGTGCGGCCCCCGGCGCTGCTGGGCGGGGACCGGCGTGACGTAGTTGCCGAGCATCGTCGACATGCGCCAGGTCCGGGAGATGTGCCGGTCGAGGCTGTGATTCTTGTACTGCGTCAGCACGACGATCTTGAGGTAACCGCCGTTGACCAGGTTCGACAGCACGAAGTCGATCAACCGGTAGATGCCGCCGAAGGGCACAGCGGGCTTGGCCCGGTCACCGGTCAACGGCATCAGCCGCTTGCCCTCGCCGCCGGCGAGGACGATCGCAAGAACCCGGGGCGACGCCATGCCCGTGAGGTTAGTCCCCCACCCGACGCTCAGCCGCCACTAGTACCTTTCCTCGGATGCGGGTCGACTTGCTCACTCGGGAGTACCCCCCGGAGGTCTACGGCGGTGCCGGCGTGCACGTCGAGTACCTCGCTCGTGAGCTCCGGCGGCTCACCGACGTACGCGTGCGCTGCTTCGGAGCGCCACGGGACGGCGACGGAGTGTCGGCGTACCGGGTCCCCGGCGGGCTCGAGGGCGCGAACTCCGCGCTCGGCGTCCTCGGCGTCGACCTGGAGATCGCCGCCGGCTGCGAGGGCGCGGACGTCGTGCACTCCCACACCTGGTACGCGAACCTCGCCGGGCACGTGGCGAAGCTGCTCCACGGCGTCCCGCACGTGATGACGACCCACTCCCTCGAGCCCCTGCGGCCGTGGAAGGCCGAGCAGCTCGGCGGCGGTTACCAGCTCTCGAGCTGGGTCGAGCGCACGGCGGTCGAGGCCGCCGACGCGGTCATCGCCGTCTCGGCCGGCATGCGCGCCGACGTCCTGCGCTGCTACCCGGACGTGGACCCGGGGAAGGTTCACGTCATCCACAACGGGATCGACACCGACGAGTACTCCCCGCGGCCCTCGCCGGAACTGATGAAGCGTCACGGGATCGACCCGGACCGGTCGATCGTGCTGTTCGTCGGGCGCATCACCCGGCAGAAGGGTTTGCCGCACCTGCTGCACGCCGCGCGGGACTTCTACCCCGACGCCCAGCTCGTGCTGTGCGCCAGCGCCCCGGACACCCCGCAGATCGCGGAGGAGGTGTCGGAGCTCGTCGCCGGGCTGCGGCGCGAGCGCAGCGGAGTCCACTGGATCTCCGAGGTGCTGCCGCGGCCGGAGCTGGTCGAGCTGATCAGCTCGGCGTCGGTGTTCGTCTGCCCGTCGGTGTACGAGCCGATGGGCATCGTGAACCTCGAGGCGATGGCGTGCGAGACCGCGGTCGTCGCGACCGCCACCGGCGGCATCCCCGAGGTCGTCGCCGACGGCGAGACCGGGATCCTCGTCCCGATCGACCAGGTCGACGACGGCACCGGCACACCGCGCGACCCGGACGCGTTCGCGGCCGACATCGCCGCGGCCGTCAACGCCCTGCTGCGGGACTCCGAGCGCGCCCGTGCGATGGGCAAGGCGGGCCGGGAGCGGGCCGTCTCACAGTTCTCCTGGACCGAGATCGCGGCCCGGACCCACCAGCTCTACGCGAACCTCAGGTCCTGACCGGCGTCGGTGGCCACCGCGTTGTAGGCCGCCAGCTGGGCCCGCCGGGCCGCGCGCGCCAGCGCCCGGAGCTCCGCGTCCCGCCCGGCCATGCCGTTGACGTTGAACGCGGCGCCGTCGTCGTCCGCGGCGAGCTCGGCGATCGCCGCGACCCGCTGCGCGAGCGCGAGCACGCGGTGCGCGCGGGCCGGGTAGCCGGGGGCGAGCAGGTCGCCGTTGCGGCCGGAGCGGATCGCCGAGATGCGGTCGGCCGCCTCGGGTCGCCAGCGGGCGACCTCGAGCGCGTCCAGGGCGTCGGTGACGGCGCGCATCGTCTCCGCGAGCTCGCGCTCGGCCTCGGCGAGCGAGGTCGGGTCGCCGGGGCCGGCGGAAACCCGGAAGGCCTGCCAGCGGACCGCGATGCCGATGCAGTCGTCGGGGTCCTCGTCGCCGACCTGGGGGACCAGGCCCCACGGCTGCGGACCGTCGAGCAGCACCGCCTCGCCGGCGTCGAGGGCGTCGACGTTGAACTCCGCCGGGCCGGGCAGGCCGAGCAGGTCCCCGGGCACCGGCAGGGCGAGACGCAGACCGGTGACGCCCGCGGTGCGCAGCCGCGCGAGGGCGACGGTCAGGGTGTCCTCGTCCGACCCCGCCCACTCCAGCACACGGTGGCTGCCGTCGCGGCCCGCGATGCGTTCGGCGGCGGTGTCGGGGGAGACCAGACCGGCGAGCACGGCGTTGCCCCACGCCACGAATCGACCCGACCGGAGCACGCTGTCCATCGGAAGAGCGTAAGCGGTCGAACCCCGTGCGCAGGTCCACACGTCCCCGCCGCGCGTTGCACGCAGGGTGCACACCCCGCTCGCGTACCGTGAACCCATGACGCTGGTTCTGGACCTCGCCGAGGTCGTCGTCCGCCGCGGCACCAAGCGCCTGCTCGACGACGTCACGTGGGAGATCCGCGAGGGCGAACGCTGGATCGTGCTCGGCCCCAACGGCGCCGGGAAGACCACGTTGTTGCAGGTCATCGCCGGTCAGCTGTACCCGACCTCGGGGTGGGCGGCCATCCTCGGCGAGGCGCTGGGGGAGACCGACGTCTCGGAGCTCCGCACCCGTGTCGGGCTGGCCAGTGCGGCCCTGGCGGACCGGCTCCCGCGCAACGAGATCGTGCGCGACGTCGTCCTCACCGCGTCCTACGGCATGGTCGGCCGCTGGCGGGAGAAGTACACCGACCTCGACCGGCAGCGGGCCGAGATCCTGCTGCGCGCACTCGGGGTCCTCGACCTCGCGGAGCGCACCTACGGGACGTTGTCCGAGGGTGAGCGCAAGCGCGTCCAGATCGCCCGCGCGATGATGCCGGACCCCGAACTCGTGCTGCTCGACGAGCCCGCGGCCGGGCTCGACCTCGGGGGTCGTGAGGACCTGGTCCGCCGGCTCTCGAACCTCGCCCTCGACGAGGGCTCCCCGGCCATGATCATGGTCACGCACCACGTCGAGGAGATCCCGGCGGGCATGACCCACGTGCTCATGCTGCGCGAGGGCAGGGTCGTCGCCGCCGGGCCCATCGAGCACACGCTGACCTCGGCGAACCTGACGTCCTGTTTCGGCATCGGCCTCGAGCTGCGGTACGACGGCGGCCGGTACAGCGCCCGACTGGCCGGGCGGGAACGGCTGCACCTCGCTTCGGGCTGAGCCACCCACGCGCCCCCTACGATGATCACGTGGACGCCTGGGTGTGGTGGGTCATCGCGGCGGCGGCACTGGCCGGCGTCGAGGTTCTGACGCTCGACCTCATCTTCATCATGCTGGCCGGCGGATCGCTGGCCGCCGCGGGCGTCGCCGGCGCCGACGGGCACATCTCGCTCCAGGTCGCGGTCGCGATCGTCGTCGCCGTCGCGGGGCTCGGCCTGCTGCGGCCGGTCGCGATGCGGCACCTGCGCACCACCCCGGAGATCCGCACGGGTGTCGAGGCGCTCGTCGGGCAGGAGGCCCTGGTGCTCTCCGACGTCGGGCCGCACGAGGGGCGGGTCAAGCTCGCCGGCGAGGTGTGGTCGGCGCGCTCCTACGACGGCGCGAGCACGTACGCAGCGGGGCAGACCATCGCCGTGCTGAAGATCGAGGGTGCGACCGCGCTGGTCGGCTGACCGGCGCACGATTCGCAGCGACGAAGAGGAGATCCATGAACGGCAGCGACGCAGTCACCATCGCGCTGGTGGCGATCGCCATCTTCGTCCTCGTCGTGCTCTCGCGCTCGGTGCGGATCGTGCCGCAGGCCCGGGCCGGGATCGTCGAACGCCTCGGCCGGTACCAGCGGACGCTCGGCGCCGGGCTGACGCTGCTCGTCCCCTTCGTCGACCGGCTCAACCCGCTCATCGACCTGCGCGAGCAGGTGGTCTCGTTCCCGCCGCAGCCGGTGATCACCGAGGACAACCTCGTCGTCAGCATCGACACCGTCATCTATTTCCAGGTGACCGACCCCAAGGCCGCGACCTACGAGATCGCGGACTACATCTCCGGCGTCGAACAGCTCACGGTCACGACCCTGCGCAACGTCGTCGGTGGTCTGACGCTGGAACAGACCCTGACCTCGCGTGACCAGATCAACGCCGCGCTGCGCGGTGTCCTCGACGAGGCCACGGGCCGCTGGGGTCTGCGCGTCAACCGTGTGGAGCTCAAGGCGATCGACCCGCCGCCGACGATCCAGGGCGCGATGGAGCAGCAGATGCGCGCCGAACGTGACAAGCGCGCCGCCGTCCTCACCGCGGAGGGCTTCAAGCAGTCGCAGATCCTCACCGCCGAGGGTGAGCGGGCCGCCGCGATCCTGCGCGCCGAGGGCGAGCGCGAGTCGCAGATCCTCCGCGCCCAGGGTGAGGCCGAGGCGATCCAGACCGTCTTCCGCGCCATCCACGACGGCAATCCCGACCAGGAACTGCTCGCGTACCAGTACCTGCAGATGCTGCCGGAGATCGCGCGCGGCGACTCCAACAAGATCTGGATCGTGCCGAGCGAGATCGGCAAGGCGCTCGAGGGGCTGGGCTCGGTGGTCGGCAACCTCGGCCCCGACGCGAACCGCCCCGGCACCGGCTGAGTCGTCGGGCGCGTGACCTTCTGGGACGCGATCGCCATTGCGGTCGCCGGGCTGGGCGCGGGCGCGATCAACGCCGTCGTCGGGTCCGGCACGCTGATCACGTTCCCGACGCTGATCGCGCTCGGCTACCCGCCGGTGCTCGCGAACGTGTCGAACACGGTGGGCCTGGTGCCGGGATCCACCGCCGCGGTCGTCGCGTACCGGCGGGAACTGCGCGGCCAGGGCGAGCGACTGCGTCGGCTGTGCGCGTGCACGACGGTCGGCGCCGTTATCGGTGCGCTGCTGCTGCTCACCCTCCCGCCGGGCGCGTTTCAGGCGATCGTGCCGATTCTCATCGGGATCGCGTTGTTGCTCGTTCTCTTCCAGCCGCGGCTGACGGCGGCGGTCGCGTCCCGGCCCCACCGGCCGCATCACGGCGGGGCCGTGCTCGCCCTCGGCGTCCTCGGGACCGGCATCTACGGCGGCTACTTCGGCGCCGCGCAGGGCGTCCTGCTGATGGGCTTGCTCGGCACGTTGCTCACCGAGGACCTGCAGGTGCTCAACGCGATCAAGAACGTCCTGGCCCTGACGGCGAACCTCGTCGCAGCACTCGTGTTTCTCGCGATCGAGGACATCGACTGGGGCATCGTCGGCCTGATCGCCGCGGGCTCCATCGTCGGCGGTCTGACGGGGGCGCGGATCGCCCGCAAGCTGCCGCCGAACGTGCTGCGTGGGGTCATCGTCACGATCGGGTCTATCGCGATCGTCCGCCTGCTCGCCTGAGCGGCGCCCCTTGTCAAAAAAGGGTGACACCCCTTACTGCGCAGTAAGGGGTGTCACCCTTTTTCGACACTTTTTCGACACGGGTGGGGAGGCGGACGCCGGGGCAGTCTGCGCTCAGTCGTCGGTGGAGCGGCGGAGGCGTTTGGTCCGGGACCGGCGGGACTTCGCGTCGAGGCGGCGGGCGGTGGCGCCGGCCGAGGGCTTCGTCGAACGGCGGGGCCGGGGCGGCGGGGCGGTGGCCTCGGTCAGGATCGCGGTGAGGCGATCGGCGGCGGCCTCGCGGTTGCGGAGCTGGGACCGGTGCTCGGACGCGACGACGACGACGGTGCCGTCGACGAGGCGGGAGCCGAGGCGCTCCAGTGCGCGGGCGCGCAGCGCGGGGGAGAACGCGGCCGAGTTCGCGAGGTCGAAGACCAGTTCGACGCGGGAGTCGGCGGTGTTGACGCCCTGCCCGCCCGGGCCCGAGGAACGCGAGAACCGCCACGTCAGCTCCCGCTCGGGGATGCTGACCGACCGGACTCGGATTCCGTCGATCATGGGCTCAGGATGCCCGGCGCCGCCCGTCGTGGCCACAGCTTTCCGCGAGCGACGAGCCGATGAACTGCGCGTGAGCGCGGCATGAGCGGCCGCTGGGGCCGGCTTGGTGCCGGTGTGGTTGGTTGGCCCGGTGAGTCGAGGCAACTCCCGCTCCGGCCGGTCGTCGGCGGACGTGGTGATCCTGGGCGCCGGCCCCGCGGGTCTGGCGGCGGCCTGGCGTGCCGCGCGGACCGGCCGCTCCGTCGTCGTGCTCGAGTCCGCTCCCTACGTCGGCGGGATGGCGGCGAGCTTCGAGGTCGGCGGAATGCGCGTCGACGCCGGCAGCCACCGGCTCCACCCCGCGACCGCGCCGGCGCTGCTCGCCGACCTGCGCGGGCTCCTCGGCGACGACCTCCAGACCCGGCCCCGCAACGGCCGGCTGCGCGTGGCGGGCAGCTGGGTCGGCTTCCCGCTCAAGCCCGTCGAGCTCGGCAAGGCGTTGCCGCCGGCACTGCTGGCCGGCATCGCCCGTGACGCGCTCACCAACCCGCTCCGCAAACCACGGCAGGACACCTACGCCGAGGTCCTGCGTGCCGGGCTGGGGCCGACGCTCTACGGCGCGCTCTACGAGCCCTACGCGCGGAAGCTGTGGGGCCTCGACGGCGGCGAGATCGACGGCGAGCAGGCGCGGCGTCGCGTCACCGCGGACACCCCGTGGAAGGTCGCGGTGAAGATCCTCTCCCGCGCCCGCCGCAGCCGGGCGACCGGCGAGGGCGGCTCCGGTCAGGGCCAGATCTTCCACTACCCGCGCCGCGGCTTCGGGCAGATCGTCGAGGCGCTCGCGGACGCGGCCACCGCCGCCGGCGCGGAGATCCGGCTCTCCAGCCCGGTCGAGCGGGTGGTGCCGCGATCCGGGCTCGACTCGGCGCCGCAGGTCCGCACCGCCGACGGCACGACGGTGACGGGTCGTCACGTCTTTTCGACCGTGCCGCTCCCGCGCCTGGCCGCGATGACCGACCCGCCCGCCCCGGCCGAGGTGCTCGCGGCGTCGGGGAGCCTGACGTTCCGGGCGATGGTGCTGGTCTACCTGGTCCACGGCGGAGGCCGGTGGACGTCCTTCGACGCGCACTACCTCCCGGCGGACGGGACCCCGGTCACCCGGATCTCGGAGCCGACCAACTACCGCGAGAGCGCGGATGACCCGGGCGACCGGAGCGTGCTCTGCGTCGAGATCCCGTGCGCCCCGGACGACGCGACGTTCACCGCCGACGAGGCGACGCTGACCGGCATCGTCACCGACACCCTCGCCCGCACCGGCCTGCCCCCGCTGAACGTGCAGGAGGTCGTCGTCCGGCGGGTTCAGCACGTGTACCCCGTCTACACCCGGGGTTACGGGCCCGCGCTGGAGACGCTCGACACCTGGGCCCGCGGCATCTCCGGCGTCACGACCTTCGGACGCCTGGGCCTGTTCGCGCACGACAACACCCACCACGCCCTCGCGATGGCCTACGACGCGGTGGACGCGCTCACTCCGGTCGGCTTCGACCACGGCGCGTGGGCGATGGCCCGACTACGGTTCGCCGACCACGTCGTCGAGGACTGACCTCAGAAGAAATGACGGAGCGTCAGATCTCTGCCGGAGCCGGCCGGACGCCGTCCACCAGCAGCGACGGGGAGATTCCCGGCGCGAGCCCGACGGAGACGCGGGCCCCGACCTCGAGCCGGAGTTCGTGCGGCTGCAGCGAGCGGATCGTCACGCCCGACTTCAGCGCGACCGTGTAGAGGATGAACGCGCCCTGGAACTCCAGGGCGGTGACCTCGCCCTTGCCCGGGCCACCCGCGTCGAGGGTGACCTCGTGCGGTCGCGCGACGATCTCGACCTCGCCGTGCCCGAGCCCCCGCGGCGCGATCAGCTCGGTGATCTCGCAGTGCAGCATCCCGGCGTCGCGCTCGGCCGGCAGGAACACCGCGTCGCCGACGAAGTTCGCGACGAACCGCGTGGCCGGGTGGTGGAACGCCTCGTCGGGGGAGGCGTCCTGCTCGACCCGACCGGCGCGCAGGATCACGACGCGGTCGCCGGTGGCGAGGGCCTCGTCACGGTCGTGGGTGATCAGGATCGCCGCCGTGCCGGTGTGCCGGAGGATCGCGACGGTGTCGGTGCGGATCTGCGCGCGCAGCCCGCGGTCGAGGCTGGAGAACGCCTCGTCGAGCAGGACGATCGGCGGCTTCGGCGCGAGCGCGCGGGCCAGCGCGACCCGCTGCTGCTCACCGCCGGAGAGCTCGTGCGGGTACCGCCCGGCCAGCGGGCCGAGCGAGACCAGGTCGAGGACCTCACGGATCCGCGCCGCCCGGTCCGGCGAGCGCCGGGGGAGCCCGAAGCCGACGTTGTTCTCCACCGTCAGGTGCGGGAACAGCGCGTGGTCCTGGAACACCAGGCCGACGCCGCGGCGCTCGGCCGGGACCCAGACGTCCGGCCCGGCGACGCACCGCCCCGCGAGGGTCACCCGGCCGGCGTCCGGCCGCTCGAGGCCCGCGATCATCCGCAGCGTCGTCGACTTCCCGCAGCCCGACGGTCCGACCATCGCGACGATCTCGCCCGGCCCGACGGTCAGCGAGATGCCGTCCACGGCGCGCGTCTTCCCGAAGTCCTTGACGACGGACTCCAGCGTCAGCGGGAACGTCGGCGCGCTGATCACGTGCATGCCCTCGCTCATGTCAGCGCCTTCGCGGGGAGGATCTTCCGGAACAGGATCAGCACCGGAATCATCGCGACGACGACGATCGTGAGCGCGGGCACGGCCGCGCTCTCCCAGCGGGTCTCGGACGCCTCCTGGTACACCTGCACCGAGAGCGTGGTGAAGCCGAAGGGCCGCAGCAGCAGCACGATCGGCAACTCCTTCAACGCATCGACGAGGACGAGCACCGCCGCCACCGCCACGCCGGCCCGAGCCAGCGGGAGGTGGACCCGGGTCAGCACCTGGCGGGGCCGGGTCCCGAGGGACAGGGCCGCACCGGTGAGCGACGGGGACATCTTCGCGAACGAGGCGTCGACGCTCTGGTAGGCGGGGGCCATGAACCGCACCAGGTAGGCGTAGACGATGCCCGCGACCGAGCCGGTGACGACCAGCCCGGTGCCGCCGGGGACGCCGAGACCCTCCAACCCGTCGTCGGCCCAGGCGAAGACGATGAGGACGCCGATCGCCACGACGACACCCGGCACCGCGTACCCGACGGTCGCGAGCTGGGCGGCGACGTCGACCCGCCGACCGTGCGTCAGTTTCGCCGCGTGGGCCATCACGACCGCGGCGGCGGTGCAACCCGCGGCGGCGATCAGGCCGATCCGCAGGCTGTTCCAGAGGTAGTCCAGGTAGCGGTCGTCGACGACGCTGGAGAAGCCGCCCTCGTCGGTCGTCGCGGCCCACCACACGAGCTGCCCCAGCGGCAGGACGAACGCGACGCCGAGCAGCGCGCTGCAGGCGGCGGTCGTCGCCCAGGCTCGCGCGCCGGTCAGCCGGACCGGGGTGAAGCCGCGCTCGGGCCCGCCTCGTTGCAGGTACCGCGCGCGGCCGCGGGCCAGGCGCTCGGCGAGGATCACGAGGATCGCGAAGGAGAGCACGAGGCTGGCAAGGACGGTGGCCGACTGCCGGTCGAACGTGCCCTTCCAGACCTGGTAGACCCCGACCGTGACGGTGTCGACGTTGAAGTACGTGACGGTGCCGAAGTCGGTCAGCGTCTCCATCATCACCAGCGCGGCGCCGGCCATCAGCGACGGCCGGGCGAGCGGCAGCACGACGCGGCGCAGCGCCTGCCACGGGCCGCACCCGAGCGACCGGGCCGCGTCGTAGGTCGCCGGGGCCTGCTCCAGCAGCGCCGAGCGCGCGAGCAGGTAGACGTACGGGTAGAGGCACAGGGACAGGACGAGGATCGCCATGCCGGTCGAGCGGACGTCCGGGAACCACGCGTCCTGGCCGAACCACTCGCGCCACTGCGTCTGCACCGGGCCGGGGTAGTCGAGGACCGACAGGTAGATGAACCCGAGGATGTACGCGGGCATCGCCAGCGGCAGCACCAGCAGCCACGAGAACGCACCCCGGCCGGGGAAGTCGTAGGCCGTCACGACCCAGGCCAGCCCACCGCCGAGCAGGACGGTCAGCGCCCCGACGCCGATCAGCAGGACGAACGTGGTCCAGATCATCTCGCCGAGGCGCGGCGGCCACTTCACGTCGTGGCCGGTGGCGGCGACGGCGTCGATCACGACGGCGATCACCGGAAGCGCGGCGACGAGGGCGACCACGAAGACGCCGAGCGCCCAGCCGAGTCGGCCGGTCCCGGCGCCGCTCGTGCGGCCCCGGCCGGGTTCGGCGGCGGGCGCGGTGACGCCCGGGTCGAGCAGCGTCACCCGCGGACTCTCGTCACCGGCGCCCGGGTCACCGGTAGCCGGCCTCCGACATCAGCGCGATCGCGTCGGCGTTGAGCTTGCCGTACGCCTCCGCGTTGATCGGCTGGAACTTGAAGGTGCCGAAGCCCGAGATCAGGTCGTCGGGCTTCACGTCCGGATTCACCGGGTACTCGTGGTTGCCGTCGACGAAGGAGTTGGCGCCGGTCGTGGCCAGCCACTCCAGCAGCTTCTGCGCGTCGGCGACGTTGTCGGAGTTCTTGAGAATCCCGGCGCCGGAGATGTTCACGTGGACGCCCTCGCCGTCCTGGTTCGCCCAGTACGGCTTGACCTTGAAGTTGCTGTCGTCCTCGAGCAGTCGCGCCAGGTAGTAGTGGTTCGTGATCGCGACGTCGCAGCCGCCCGCGTTGACGGTTTTCAGGATCGTCACGTCGTCGCCGATGATGTTGACGTCGTTCGCGACCCAGCTCTTCACGATCTCCAGCGCGCGGTCCCGGCCCTGCTTGTCGATCAGCTGCGCGACCAGGGACTGCACATAGGGCGACGTCGCCGTCCGCATGCACAGGCGGCCCTTCCACTTCGGGTCGCCGAGTCCCGCGTAGGAGTCGGTCGCGTCGAAGTCGCTCGGCTGCACCTTGTCGGGGTTGTACATCAGGGTGCGCACCCGCATGCTCAGGCCGACCCAGCGGTCCTGCGGGTCGCGCAGGCCCTCCGGCACGGCCTCGTCGAGCACCGAGGACTGGATCGGGAGCAGCAGGTCCTGCTGGGCCGCGTTCCAGAGGTTGCCGGCGTCGACGGTCATGAAGATGTCGGCCGGCGTGTCCTCACCCTCGGCCTTGATCCGTTCGAGGAGCTCCGCGTCGCCGCCGTAGAGGAACTCGACGTTGATGCCGGTCTCCTTGGCGAACTGCGTGAACGCCACCTCGAGGTCGTAGTGGCGACCGGAGTAGACACGGATCGTGCTCTCGTCGTCACCGCCGCACGCGACGAGGAACGGGAGGCACAGCGTCAGGACGGCGGCCACTCGAAGGGGCATCCGGAGCGACTTGCGGAACACGACTCACACCCTTGCACGTTGATCGTCAGCCACCCGATGGGCAGCCTAACCTAACCCCGCGACCTGACATTGTCGTACGCGACCTGGCCGAGAACTCACGTGAGGACACCGAAATGAGACTGCGCCGTACCCGTGTCGTCGGAAGCCGACTGATCCTCGCCGCCGGCCTGGTGGTCGGCGTCGCGGGCCTGTCGGCCTGCGGGGACGACGACGGTGGCCAGGTCCGCAACCTGACCGAGGAGGAGGGCATCTCCTCCGGTGGCGGCAGCTCGTCGGGCAGCTCGTCGGGCAGCAGCTCGGGCTCGAGCAGCGGGTCGTCGAGCGGGGCGTCGAGCGGGTCCGCGAGCACGGCGAGCCCGGGCGGCACGGCGTCGCCGAGCGGGTCGACCGCGGGCAGCGGCTCGAGCAGCGGCTCGGTCAGCGGGTCGGGGTCATCGAGCGGGTCCGCCAGCGCGCCGTAGGCAGCGGGGGACGGTCCGCGAGCCGGTCGGCGTTGAGTTCGCGGTGGACGGCCGGTACCACCTTTCTCAGGTACCGGCCGAGCTTGACGAACGAGTCGCCGGTGGTGCGGAAGTGGTAGCGGATCGGGACCTCGGCGTATCCGAAACCCTTGCCGAGCAGGTCGAGCGTCAGGACCTGGGCGTAGTTGTAGTCGTGGATGATCTCCGCCTCGGCGGCGGCTCGGGCTGAGAAGGCGCGGTACCCGCTCTGACCATCCGTCAGGTCGCGCCGCCGCGCCGTCCAACGCACCCACCGGGTGAGGACGAGGTTGCCGAGGCGACGGTGCGGGCGCATGTGCTCGATGTTGCCCGCGAACCGGGAACCGACGACGTAGTCGGCCGTCCCGGCGAGGACCGGGGCGGCGACCGTCGGGAGGTCCTCGGGTGCGTACTCGCCGTCGGCGTCCAGGTAGACGACCGCGGCGGGGGAGAGCGCGCTCGCCTCGCGCAGCGCGGTGCGCACGGCGGCGCCGAGGCCACGATTGACTTCGTGCGGGACGACAACGGCGCCGGCGTCCGCCGCGCGGGCGGCGGACGCGTCGGCCGAGCCGTCGTCGACGACGATGCAGACCAACGGGCGGCCCTCGACCGTCGCCGGCAGACGGCGCACGACCTCGGCGACGACGTCCTGCTCGTTGTAGACCGGGATGACCGCGACCACCGGCGCGTCCGGCGCCACCGGGTACGGCTCGGGCCGGGGCGGGGTGACGCGCGGCAGGCGCAGGTTGCCCCAGTAGCCCGGCGCCGGTGTCACCAGGGCGACGCCGCCGACCACCAGCGAGTACGCGGTCTTGACCGCGTGGGTGGCGAGCGCGATCGCGAAGGCGGTGCCGGCGTCGACGCCCAGCGCGGCCAGCGCCGCCGTGCCCGCGGCCTCGTAGGAGCCGATGCCCCCGGGCGTGAGGGCGACCGTCTGTGCGGCGATCGCGACCGCGGTGACGGCGATCGCCTCGTGGTAGTCGAGCGAGACGCCGGCGGCGTGCGCGACCTGCCAGGCGAGGGTGGCCTCCAGGGCCCAGGCGACGAACGCGGTCCCGACGATCGTCGCGGCCGGGAGCCGGACGCGTTCGCCCGGACCGCGGGCGAGCAGCCGCCGCGCCCACACCAGCACCGGCACCGCCGCCGCGGCCAGCGCGACGGCGAGGATCCAGGCCCACGCACCGATCAGCTCGCCGGCCAGGCCGGGGACCGCGACCAGCGCCAGGACCGCGACCGACAGCAGGTCGGCCAGTCGCAGCGTCACCGTCGTGGCCGTGACCGGCCCGACCGCCAAGGACGTGCGCCGCAGCACCGACGTCACCCGCAGGATCTCGCCGAGTCGGAACGGCAGGACGTGGTTGCCGAGCACCGAGACGTGCAGCGCCGCCCACGACTGACTGAACTCCAGGCCCGGCAGCGTGCGGGTCCAGGCCCAGGAACGCAGGGCGAACGCGGCCGCGTAGCAGAGCAGCGCGAGCGCGAGCGGACCCGGCGAGGCGGCCAGGGCCTCAGCGGTCTCCCGCAGCACCGGACCGTCGACGACCTGGACCAGGTACACCACCGACAGGGCGAGCACGACGATGCCGATCACCGTGCGTGCCTTTCGCACTCGCCGCTCCTGTCGCTACTCGCGCATGCACCTTTCTTGAGAAAGGCCAGGCTAGCCTTGCCCCCGCGTACGCATTGTCACCGGCGGCGTCCCGAGCGCGATGGAGGAGAAAGCATGGCAGTCGTGGTCACCGGGTCGGCCGGCTTCCTCGGTCAGGCCGTCGTGGCGCGTCTGCTCGCCGCCGGGCGTGAGGTGATCGGCATCGACCGCCGCGGCGGCGTGCCCTTCGGCCCGCGGCACACCGAGTTGCACGCCGACCTGCTCGGGCCCGACGGGGTCGCGGTGAACGCGATCCGCGAGGCCGCCGGCGTCATCCACCTCGCCGGCTGCCCCGGTGTCCGCGACTCCCGCACCGACGTCGCCTGGTACCGGCACCGCGACAACGTGCTGGCCACCGCCGCGGTGCTCGGTGCCGCGTCCCGGCGCACGACCGTGGTCGTCGCGACCTCGTCCTCGATCTACGGCGGTTCGACCGGCGGGCGCCCGTGCGCCGAGACCGACCCGCTGAACCCGCGCGGCGGGTACGCCGCGAGCAAGGCACTCGCCGAGGCCCTCTGCCGCGACCACAACGAGGCCGGGGGCCGGGTGGTCATCGCGCGGCCGTTCACCGTCGCCGGCGAGGGTCAGCGCTCGGACATGGCCCTGTCGATGTGGATCGAGGCGGCCCGCGCGGGTCGTCCGTTGCGCATCCTCGGCGGTCCGGAGCGGACGCGGGACGTCACCGACGTCCGTGACGCCGCCCGTGCGCTGGTCGCTCTGCTCGACGCGGACGAGCCCGGGCCGGTCAATGTCGGAACCGGCGTCCCGATCCGCCTCGACGCGATGATCGACGCGATCGCGACGGCGCTGGACGTCGACGTGCAGACGCGCGTCGAGCCGGCCGGGCCGGAGGAGGTCTCCGACACCCGCGCCGACACCCGGCGCCTGGAGAGCATCGTCGGCTTCGTGCCGCACACCGACCTGGCCGATGTGGTGGCCCGTCAGATCGCAGCCACCGACTTCGACCGGGTCGCGGAGTCCGGCCGCGTCCCTGCGTGACCGCGGAACGGCTTGACCGCGTGACTTCGTCGGCGGCCGCGGCCCCGCGACGGGTCGTCGCGGCGGCGATGCTGGCCGCGTTCGTGGTCGCGCTGACGGTCGGGCTGCTCGGCATCGACGTTCGCGCCACGATCGGCGGCCGCGCGGCGGTCGACGAGCCGCAGTACCTGCTCACCGCGTTGTCGCTCGCCGAGGACGGCGACCTCGACATCTCCGACGAGCTCTACGACCGTCGCTGGCGCGCGTTCCACGACGCCAACCTGCCGGTGCAGACCGAACCCAAGGCCGACGGCAGCCAGATCAGTCCGCACGACCCCTTGCTGCCGATCCTGATCGCCGCACCGATGGGGCTGTGGGGCTTCGAGGCCGCGAAGGCGACGGTCTGCGTGCTGGCCGGCCTGGCTGCGGCTCTCACGGTGTGGATCGCGGTCCGGCGCCTCGGCGTCCGGCCCTCGCTCGCCACCGCCGTCGTGTCGGTCGCGTTCGCCTCGCCGCCGTTGGCGATCTACGCGCAGCAGGTCTACCCCGAGATGCCGGCCGCGTTGGCGGCGCTGGTCGCCGTCGCCGCGCTGACCGGCTCCTGGTCCCGCCGGGCGCAGGTGGCGTTCGTCCTCGCCGTCGTCGCGTTGCCCTGGCTGAGCGTGAAGTACTCGGCGGTGGCGGCGATGCTCGCCCTGGTCGGGTTGTGGCGCCTGTGGCGCGACCGGGGCCGCCTGGCGGCGGCAGTGCTCGTCGGCGTGTTCGCCGCGATGGGCGCGATCTATCTCGTCGTGCACAAGATCGTCTGGGGCGGGTGGACGGTCTACGCCTCCGGCGACTTCTTCCAGGGGCCGGGGGAGTTCGCCGTCGTCGGGACCGACCCGAACTACCTCGCGCGCAGCCAGCGCCTCACCGGACTGCTGATCGACCAGCACTGGGGCATCGCGGCCTGGCAGCCGGCGTGGCTGCTGGTGATCCCCGCGGTCGCGGCGCTGATCGCGGTGCGGCCGCGGCACTGGACGGCGCTGGTGGTGCCCGCGACGGCCGGGTGGCTGGTCGCGACCTTCGTCGCGCTGACGATGAGCGGGTTCTGGTCGCCCGGCCGGCAGATCGTCGTGATCCTGCCGCTGCTGGTGCTGGTCATCGCCTGGTGGCTCTCGACGTCGCCGCCCGCGGTGCTGGTCGGCGCCGCGGCGCTCGCGTTCGTCGGCCTGTTCGCGATGGCAGCGTTTCTTGCCGACGGCTGGGACCGCCGCATCACCTGGGTCTTTGCGTTCGACAAGGTCGACAACCCGCTCTACGACGGCTGGAAGGTCTTCCTGCCGCCGTACCAGGAGGGCTCCGGCGCCGAGGTGTGGGTGCGACACGGCATCTGGCTGGCGGGAATCGGGGCGGTCGCGGCGGCGGCCTGGTGGGCCGCCCGCCTGCGGGTGACGGCGGCGGAGGAGCCGTCCGCTAACGTCGCCGGGCGTGAGACGGACGCGCGCGACGGGATTGGCGCTGGGCGTCCTGGCTGACGCTCTGCTCGCCGACCCGCGGCGCGGGCACCCGGTCGCGGGGTTCGGACGGGCGGCCGCCGCCCTCGAACGAGCAACCTGGCGCGACTCCCGTGCCGCCGGGGCGCGGTACACCGCCCTCGCCGTCGGTGTACCGGTGGTCGCCGCCGCGTTCCTGCAGCGGCGCGCGGCGGGATCGTCGGTGGCCGCCACGGCGCTGACGGCGGTCGCGACGTGGGCCGTGCTCGGGGGGACCAGCCTCGGGCGCGAGGCAAATCTGATGGCCCGTCATCTCCAGGTCGGCGATCTGCCCGCCGCACGGGATCGGCTCTCGCACCTGTGCGCCCGGGACCCGTCGGGGCTGGGGGAGAAGGACCTCGCCCGCGCCACCGTCGAGTCGGTCGCGGAGAACACCGGCGACGCCGTGGTCGCCCCGCTGCTCTGGGGCGCGGTGGCCGGGGTGCCGGGCCTGGTCGGGTACCGCGCGGTGAACACGCTCGACGCGATGGTCGGCTACCGCAACGAGCGGTACCGGAGTTTCGGGTGGGCCTCCGCGCGTCTCGACGACGTCGCGAACTACCTGCCGGCCCGATTGACCGGTCTGCTCACGGTCCCGGCCGCGCGGGCTGTCGGCGGTTGCTCCCGGCAGGCCGCGGCCGTGCTCGCCGCGGATCGGCGCGACCACCCGAGCCCCAACGCCGGGTGGTGCGAGGCCGCGGCGGCCGGTGCGCTCGACGTCCGGCTCGGGGGGACGAACATTTACTCCGGTGCGACGGAGACCCGCGGCACGCTGCACGCCGCCGGACGGGAGCCCGAGGTCGCCGACATCGGCCGGGCGGTCCGGCTCTCGCGAGCGGTCGGTCTCGGCGCGGCCGCTCTCACCGTGCTCGCCACGGTGCTGACGGACCGTCAGGGCTGGTCCGGGTGAAGGGCGCCCTGCTCGTCGCGGGCACGACGTCGGACGCCGGCAAGAGTGTTCTGACCGCCGGCCTGTGCCGCTGGCTGCACCGACGCGGGGTCGCCGTGGCGCCCTTCAAGGCCCAGAACATGTCGAACAACTCCGCCGTGACGCCGGACGGGGCCGAGATCGGCCGGGCGCAGGCGATGCAGGCCGCGGCGGCCGGGCTGGAGCCCGAGGCCGCGATGAACCCGGTGCTGCTCAAGCCGGGCAGCGACCGCAGCTCGCAGGTCGTCCTCCTCGGCGAACCGGTCGCCGACGTGACCGCGCGGTCCTACCGCGACCTCAAGCCGAAGCTGATGAGCACCGTCCTCGACTCGCTCGCCGACCTCCGCGCGCGCTACGACGTCGTGATCTGCGAGGGCGCGGGCAGCCCCGCGGAGATCAACCTGCGCGCGGACGACATCGCGAACCTCGGCCTGGCGCGCGCCGCCGACCTGCCGGTGGTGGTCGTCGGCGACATCGACCGCGGGGGCGTGCTCGCCGCGATGTTCGGCACGCTGGCCGTCCTCGACCCGGCGGACCAGGCGCTGATCGCGGGCTTCGTCGTCAACAAGTTCCGCGGTGACCCGTCGTTGCTCGTGCCCGGCCTCGACCGCCTGCGCGAACTGACGGGGCGTCCGACCTACGGCGTCCTGCCCTGGCTGCCGGACCTGTGGCTCGACGCCGAGGACTCGCTCACCCTCGACGCCGCCGGCCCCGCGCCGGGCACGACCGCCGCGGCCGGGGCGGACGTCCTGCGCGTGGCCGCCGTCCGCTTCCCGCGGATCTCGAACCTCACCGACCTCGACGCGCTCGCGGCCGAGCCCGGCGTCGTGGTCCGCTTCGTGACGGCGCCGGAGGAGATCGGTGACGCCGACCTCGTGGTGCTGCCGGGCACCCGGGCGACGGTTCCCGACCTGGCCTGGCTGCGGGAGCGCGGCCTCGCCGACGCCGTCTTCGCGCGGGCGGCGGCGGGCCGGCCCGTCCTCGGCGTCTGCGGCGGGTACCAGATGCTCGCGCGGACGATCACCGACGAGGTCGAGTCCCGCGCCGGGGCCGTGGCGGGCCTGGGTCTGCTGCCCGCCGACGTCGTCTTCGAGCCCCGCAAGACCGTCGGCCGCACGGCGGGCGAGGAGTACGGGCACCCGGTGCGCGGCTACGAGATCCACCACGGCCGGGTTCGCCCCGACGCGGGCGCCGCCCCGTTCCTCGACGGCTGCCGCGCCGGCGCGGTGTGGGGGACGACCTGGCACGGCGCGCTGGAGTCCGACGCGTTCCGGCGCGCGTTCCTCGCCGAGGTCGCCGCCGCGGCGGGCCGGGACTTCCGGCCGGTCGGCGAGGTGAGTTTCGCGGAGGTCCGGGAGGCCCGGCTCGACGTGTTGGGGGACCTGATCGCCGACCACCTCGACGCCGCCGCGCTGGACGCCCTGATCGGCGGCGGCGCGCCCCGCGGGCTGCCGGTGCTGCGGTCGATCCTTGAATCTGCGGTTCAATAGTGAGTAGAGCACTGATGTTCGGGTTTGCTCCGGACGTCGGGCCGGGACGACTGCCGACAGCCAGGAGGGCGCGTTGAAGATCTCCGCGAAGGTCGACTACGCGGTGCGCGCCCTGATCGAGATCGCGGGCAACGACAGCGACCGCCCGCGTTCGGCGGAGTCGATCTCCACCGCCCAGGACATTCCGCGCGACTTCCTGCTCGCCGTCCTCGCCGACCTGCGCCGGGCGGGGCTCGTCGCGAGCCAGCGGGGCCAGGCCGGCGGCTGGGTCCTGCTGACCCCGGCGAGCGAGATCTCCGTCGCCGACGTCATCCGCGCCACCGACGGCCCGCTGGTCAGCGTCCACGGCCGCGCGCCCGAGGACGTCTCCTACGAGGGCTCGGCCGAGGCCCTGCAGTCGGTCTGGATCGCCGTCCGCTCCAGCCTGCGCGAGGTGCTCGAGGACGTCACCGTCGCGCACCTCCTCGCCAAGGACCTCCCGCAGGCGGCCGTCGACCGCACCCGCTCCGAGGACGCCTGGCACCGCCGCTGACCACCCCGCCGGCCCGCAGGGGTCGGGGGGTCAGCCGAGGGCGTAGCCGAGGAAGACGCCGCGGGCGGGGTCGCCGGCGGTGCCGGGACGGGCGAGGTCCCAGAACTCGGACCCGGTCCCGGTCGGGCCGGTTGCTCTTGCGCCGAGGACGGTGAACGCGCCGGCCCGGTGGTTCGGCGTGCCGGCGGCGCCCTCGGCCGGGGACCCGATGACCAGGCGGGCCGGGCCGCTGCCCAGCTTCCGCACGAGCAGGGCCGCGCCGAAGCGATCCCCGGTCGTGGGGTCGCCCCCGACACCGGGCGTCGCCTGGCTGACCAGCAGCGCGCCCTTCGCGCGCAGGCCCTGCGCCGAGCCGAGCAGCACGGTCACCGAGCCGGCGTTCGCCACCGTCCCACCGGGCGCCTCGACCGAGTCGCCGGGCGTGCCGATCGCCAGGCCGTCGTACCTGCCCTCGGCGAGGCGGCCGGCGGCGAGCACCGCCCCGAAGCGGTCGCCGTCCTGCGCCGCGCCGGAGACCCGGTCGTCGCCCTGGCGCCACAGCTGCGGCGCCGAGAGCCCACCGGCGGCGGCGTGGAGCACCGCGACGGCCCCACGGCTGCGGTCCGCGCCGGGCATCCCGATCGCGACGTCCGTCCGGCCGTCGCCGTTGAAGTCTCCGGTCGTCAGGGCAGACCCGAAGGCGTCGCCGAAGGTCGGCTTGCCCACGCCCGCCGTGCCACGGTCGAACGCCGCGGCGGGCGCGGTGAACCCGTCCCGGGTCCCGCGCAGGAGCGCGACCGCGCCGCGGCCGTCCTCGCCGGGGATGCCGACGATCAGCTCGTCGATGCCGTCCCCGGTGACGTCGCCGGCCGCGAGCGCCGTGCCGAACGCGTCGGAGTCCTCGGCCTTGCCCCCGACGACGCCGCGGCCGGGGCGCAGGTCCGCGGCCTTGCGGCCGGCGTTCAGGCCGCCGGACGCGCCGAACAGGACGGTGACGTAGCCGGAGCCGAACGCCTTGCCCTTCGTCTCGCCCGGGGCACCGACGGCGAGGTCCGCGAGCCCGTCGCCGTCGAAGTCGCCGGCGGCCAGCGCGGCCCCGAAGCGGTCGTTGGGCTCGGCCGCGTCCGGGACGCCGGGGGTGTTCTGGCTCAGGTGCAGCGGCCGCGGCCTGCCCGTCGCGGTGATCAGGCCCGTCGGCGAGCCGTAGAGGATCGTCACGGCCCCGGTCGTGCCGTTCTCCCCGGGCGCCCCGACGGCGACGTCCGCGCACCGGTCGCCGTTGAAGTCCGCGACGGCGAGCGCGGCACCCCACTCGTCGGAGTCCTCGCTCTTGTCCGGGACGCCGGGGGAGTCCTGGGTGAGGAACTCGTCGTCCGGCGCGGTCCCGGCCGGCTCGGCGGTCAGGCCGTTCGCGGTGCCGTAGTAGACGTGGATCCCGCCCTGCAGCCGCGTCCGGCCGTACTCGGTCACGACGATGTCGCCGAACCCGTCGCCGTTCAGGTCGCCCGCGAGGGTGTCGCCCGCCGCGCCCCGGCACGCGGCCGGTGCGGTCACCGGCCCCGCCGCCCCGCCGGCCGGCCCGCCGGCCGCCAGCACGAGTCCGCCGCTGAGCAGGGCAGCGGTCAGCCAGGCGGCGGACGGGGTGGGACACCGGTCGGAGCTGTAACGCATGGGGTTAATGTGACTGATGGGGCTCGAATACGCGGGCCGGACGCGCCGGGGGGAACCCGCGTGTGACGGGGAAATAGGCTCGCCCGGTGCCTGCCGGATATCCGTTCTCCGCCGTCGTCGGGATGGACGACCTCAAGCTCGCGCTCGCCCTGAACGCGGTCGCGCCCCAGATCGGTGGGGTGCTGGTCCGCGGGGAGAAGGGGACCGCGAAGTCCACGGTCGTGCGCGCCCTCGCGGCGCTGCTGCCCGAGCAGGACGTCGTCGCAACCTGCCGTTTCGCCTGCGACCCGGCCGCGCCGGACCCCGACTGCCCGGACGGGCCGCACCGGGCCGAGGCGCCCACCGACCGCCGCCGCGCCCGGCTCGTCGAGCTGCCCGTCGGCGCCGCCGAGGACCGGGTGGTCGGCTCGCTGGACCTCGAGCGCGCGCTCACCGAAGGCGTCCGCAGCTTCGAGCCCGGCCTGCTCGCCGCCGCGCACCGCGGCGTGCTCTACGTGGACGAGGTGAACCTGCTCCACGACCACCTCGTCGACGTCCTGCTCGACGCCGCGGCGATGGGCCGCTGCTACGTCGAGCGGGAGGGGGTCTCGGTCTCGCACGCCGCGCGGTTCCTGCTCGTCGGGACCATGAACCCCGAGGAGGGCGAGCTGCGGCCTCAGCTGCTCGACCGTTTCGGGCTCACGGTCCACGTCGCGGCCAGCCGCGAGCCCGCGGTCCGCGCCGAGATCGTGCGCCGCGGGATGCAGTACGAGGCCGACCCGGACCGTTTCGCCGCCGTCTGGGCCCCGGCGGACGCCGAGTTCGCCGAGTGCATCGCCTCCGCCCGCGAGCTGCTGCCGCACGTGTCGCTGCCGGACGCCGAGCTGGAGCGGATCGCCGGCGTCTGCGCGGAGTTCGAGGTCGACGGGATGCGCGCCGACCTCGTCATCGCCCGCGCCGCCCGCGCCCACGCCGCCTGGCAGGGCCGGGCGCAGGTGACCGCGGACGACGTCCGCGCCGCCGCGCGCCTCGCCCTCCCGCACCGACGCCGCCGCGACCCGTTCGACGCCCCCGGCCTCGACGAGGCCCAGCTCGACAAGGCCCTTGAGGAGTCCGGTCCGCCGCCCGAGCCCGACCCCGACGGCGGTGATGGCGGCGGTGGCGGCGGTGGCGGCGGCGGAAACCCCGCAACGTCAGCGGAATCGAGCGCTATGACGACCGATCCCGCTGACGTCACGCCCCCCGCGGGGGCCGGCGGCGGGGTCGTGCCCGAGCAGGTCACCCCGCCGGAGGCGACGTACCGCGCGAAGCTGCTGACCGTCCCCGGCATCGGGACGGGGACGCCGGGCCGGCGCTCCCGCGCCGAGACGCCCTCGGGCCACACCTCGGGTGCGCGCCGGCCGATCGGACGCCTCGGGGCCCTGCACGCGGCCGCGACTCTGCGCGCCGCGGCGCCGTTCCAGCGCGAGCGCGGCCGCGAGCCCGGGCAGGGGCTGCGACTGCGCCCCGGCGACCTGCGCGAGGCCGTGCGCGAGGGCCGCGAGGGCAACCTCGTCCTGTTCTGCGTCGACGCCTCCGGCTCGATGGGCGCCCGCACCCGGATGGGCGCGGTCAAGGCCGCGGTCCTCTCGCTGCTCCTCGACGCCTACCAGCGCCGCGACAAGGTCGGCCTGGTGACGTTCCGCGGCGCCGACGCGACGCTGGACCTGCCGCCGACGTCCTCGGTCGAGGCCGGGGCCGCCCGGCTACGGAACCTGCCCACCGGCGGGCGCACGCCGCTCGCGGCCGGGCTCGCCGAGGCGCGGCACGTCCTTGCCGTCGAGCGCCTGCGGGACCCGGCCCGGCGGCCGCTGCTGGTCCTCGTCACCGACGGGCGCGCCACCGCGGCCCCGGGAACGCCGGGCGACCCGCTCGCCCTCGCCCACCGCGCCGCGGCCGCCCTGGCGGCGGACGGGGTCGCGGCGGTCGTCGTCGACTGCGAGGACGGCCCGGTCCGGCTGGGCCTCGCCGGCGGGATCGCGACCCTGCTGAACGCGCCGCTGCTGCGGCTGCACGAGCTCGAGGGCGGCGGTGGCCTCGCCGGCGCCGTGCGCTCCGTCCGGAGGGCCGCCTGATGCCGCAAGGAGTACCGACCGCCGTCCCCGCCGACGGCCTGACGACGCGTCAGCGCCGGAACCGTCCGCTGGTGATCGTCCACACCGGCGAGATGAAGGGGAAGTCGACCGCCGCGTTCGGCCTCGCGCTGCGCGGCTGGAACCAGGGTTGGTCGATCGGGGTCTTCCAGTTCGTGAAGAGCGCGAAGTGGAAGGTCGGCGAGGAGGAGGCCTTCCGCGCGCTCGGGCGGCTGCACGAGCAGACCGGCGAGGGCGGGCCGGTCGAGTGGCACAAGATGGGCGTGGGCTGGTCCTGGGCCCGCAAGGCCGGGTCGGAGGAGGACCACGCCGCCGACGCCGCCGAGGGCTGGGCCGAGATTAAGCGCCGCATCGGCGCCGAGGCGCACACCCTCTACGTCCTCGACGAGTTCACCTACCCGATGCACTGGGGCTGGGTCGACGTCGACGACGTCGTCGAGACCCTGGCGAACCGGCCCGGACACCAGCACGTCGTCATCACCGGACGCCACGCCCCGCCGGCGCTGCTGGAGGCCGCGGACCTGGTCACCGAGATGACCAAGATCAAGCACCCGATGGACGCCGGGCAAAAGGGGCAGCGCGGGATCGAGTGGTGAGCGGGACATGAGACGTTCGACCGATCCTGGTCCGCGACGGCTGCACGCGGGGGAGTTTCGGGTTACGGTCTCGACGTACACCACAGAACGACCGCAGGGGGCGGGGCAGTCGTGGACGGATCGAAGCCGGGAAAGCGCTTTGCGCTGCCGGTCGCGTTGCTGGCCGCAGCCGGACTCGTCGTCGGCGTCGTCGGCGTCGTCGCCACGCGCGACGACGGCGGGACCCAGACGGTCGCGGCCGCGCCCACACCCACCCCGACGCCGAAGTGCAGCACCGCGGACGGCCGGTTCGTCCCGACCGGGATCACGATCCCCAAGGTCGGCAGGAACATCGACGTGATGGCGCTGCCGCGCGACCCGAACGGCGTTCCCGGGACCCCGCCGCTGACCGGCGGCGGCAAGATGTCGATGGCCTTCGACCTCGGCAACGGCATCCGCCCGGGCGACTCCCGCGGAAACGCCCTGCTGAACGCCCACACGTACCCGGACGGCAGCGCGCTGGGCAACAAGCTCCTGGACGGGCTGCAGGAGGGCGACCAGGTCCGTGTCCACGGGCCGAAGGGCTACCTCTGCTACGAGGTCACCGACCGCCGCGAGGTCCCGGCCGGCGTCTACAAGCCGTACTTCGCGAAGAAGGGCAAGCCCCAGATCGCGATCGTCGTCTGCTCCGGCCAGCGCCTCGGCCCGGGCCTGTGGACCAAGCGCACGATCTGGTTCGCCTCCCCGGTCGACGCCGAGCCGACCAGCGTGGTCTCCGCCAAGGCGTCCTGAGCGACTGCTGAACACCGGCCCCGCCTGACCCACCCGGCATTGGCGGCACGAGGGCGGGGCCTTACCGTCGACGCGTGAGCCCTCGTCTTCCGGTCCCCGGCGGTCCGCCGCGTCTGGTCGTCGCGGCTCCCGCCAGCGGGCACGGCAAGACCACGGTCGCGACCGGCCTGATCGCCGCGCTGCGCGCGCGGGGTCTGCGCGTCTCGCCGCACAAGGTCGGCCCCGACTACATCGACCCCGGCTACCACGCCCTCGCCGCGGGACGCCCGGCCCGCAACCTCGACGCCTGGCTGACCTCGCCCGAGGTGATCGCGCCGCTGTTCCTGCACGGGGCCGCGGACGCCGACATCGCCGTTGTCGAGGGCGTCATGGGCCTGTTCGACGGCGTGACCGGCGGGGCGGACGGGATCGACGACTTCGCCTCGACCGCGCACGTCGCGCGACTGCTCGACGCGCCCGTCCTGCTCGTCGTCGACGCCGCCGCGCAGGCCCGTTCGGTGGCCGCGCTGGTCCACGGCTTCGCGACGTTCGACCCGGCCGTCCGCATCGGTGGGGTCGTGCTCAACCGCGTCGGGTCCGACCGCCACGAGCAGATCCTGCGCGACGCGCTGGCCGGGCTCGGCGTCCCGGTCCTGGGCGCGATCCGCCGCGAGGACAAGGTCTCGACGCCCTCCCGCCACCTCGGGCTGGTCCCCGTGGCCGAGCGCGCCACCGAGGCCGTGGACGCCGTCGCGGCCATGGGCGACCTCGTCGCGCGCACCTGCGACCTCGAGGCGATCTGCGCGATGGCCGCGACCGCGCCGCGGATGTCCGCCACGCCGTGGGACCCGCACCTCGCGCTCGGTCCGACGCCCCGCGGGCGCCTGGGCCGCCGCCCGCGCATCGCGATCGCGGGCGGGGCGGCCTTCACCTTCAGCTACGCCGAGCACGTCGAGCTGCTCGTCGCCGCCGGCGCCGACGTCGTCACGATCGACCCGCTGCGCGACGAGTCCCTGCCGACCGGCACGACGGCGTTCGTGGTCGGGGGCGGGTTCCCCGAGGTCCACGCGACCGCGCTGTCGGAGAACGAGCGGCTGCGCAAGGACGTCGCCGACCTCGCGGCCTCCGGGGGCGTCGTCGTCGCCGAGTGCGCCGGGCTGCTCTACCTCGCCCGTGAGCTCGACGCCGTGCCGATGTGCGGCGTGCTCGACCTCTCCGCCGCGATGACGCCCCGCCTGACGCTCGGCTACCGGGAGGCCGTCGCCGCGGCCGACTCCGTGCTCTGCCGGGCGGGCGAGCGGATCCGCGGGCACGAGTTCCACCGCACCACGTGCGACCCCGCCGCCGGCGCCGACGGCACCCGGCCGGCCTGGACCGTTCGCCCGTCCACGGGCGGGCCCGGCGTCGCCGAGGGACACACCACCGGGAACGTCCACGCCTCCTACCTGCACCTGCACTGGGCGGGCCGGCCCCGGCTGGCGCGCCGCGTCGTCGAGGCCGCGCGCCGCGTCGACCTCCGGCGGCTCGCCCGGCCGTGAGCGAGTTCGACCTCCACCACCACGGCGACGACGAGCTCGCTCCCGGCCTGGTGGACCTGGCCGTCAACGTCCGGCCCGGAACCCCGCCGGAGTGGCTGCGCACCCGGCTCGCGGAGTCCCTGGCCGACCTCGCCGCGTACCCGAGGCCCGACGCCGCGCGGAAGGCGGTCGCCGCCCGGCACGGGCGCTCGCCCGCCGAGGTCCTGCTCACCGCGGGCGCGGCCGAGGCGTTCACGCTGATCGCGCGCGCCCTGACTCCGCGCCGCGCCGTCGTGGTCCACCCGCAGTTCACCGAGCCCGAAGCCGCGTTGCGCGCCGCCGGGCACCGCGTCGAGCGCGTCCTGCTGCGCGCCGAGGACGACTTCACCCTCGACCCCGCCGCGGTCCCGGCGGACGCGGACCTCGTCGTCGTCGGCAACCCGACGAACCCGACGTCGGTGCTGCACCCCGCGGGCACCGTCGCCGCGCTGGCCCGACCGGGCCGGGTGCTCGTCGTCGACGAGGCGTTCATGGACGCGGTCCCGGGGGAGACCGAGACGCTCGCCCCGGCCGGCCTCCCCGGGCTGGTCGTGCTCCGCAGCCTGACGAAGACCTGGGGCCTGGCCGGCCTGCGCATCGGCTACTGCCTGGCTCCGCCCGACCTCGTCGCCGCGTTCGCGCGCGTCCAGCCGCACTGGTCGGTGAGCACCCCCGCGCTGATCGCCGCCGAGGTGACCAGCACCCCGGCCGCGCTCCTGGAGGCGGCCGGCGCCGCGCGGGAGATCGCGGTCGACCGCGCGTACCTGCTGCGCCGATTGCGCAGCCTGGGCCGGCGCGTGGTGGGCAACCCGCGGGCGCCGTTCGTCCTCGTCGAGGTGCCGGACGGCGAGCACGTCCGAGCCGGCCTGCGCGCCGCGGGCTTCGCCGTGCGCCGCGGCGACTCCTTCCCGGGCCTGGGCCCGGACTGGCTGCGGATCGCGGTCCGCGACGCCGCCACCACCGACGCCCTCGTCACGGCCTGGGCCGCCCTCGGCCGCCGCGGATGAGCACGGGCGCGGACCCCGGGTTCGGGGAGGCGGCGCGGGCGGCCGTCTACGACGTCATCGCCGCGCGCCGGGACGTCCGCACCGGCTTCCGGCCCGACCCGGTCGCCGACGACGTGCTGACGCGGGTGCTCGCGGCGGCTCACGCCGCGCCGAGCGTCGGGTTCTCCCAGCCCTGGGACTTCCTCGTGATCCGGTCGCCGCAGACGCGGGACCGCCTGCACACGCTGGCGATGGCCGCCCGGGACGCCTACGCCGCGTCCCTGCCCGCCGCGCGGGCCCGGGCGTTCGCGAAGCTCCGGGTGGAGGCGATCCGCGAGGCGCCGGTGGGGATCGTCGTCACCTGCGACCCGACCCGCGGCGGCCGCCACACCCTCGGCCGCCACAGCCAGCCGCAGACCGCGGCGCACTCCGTCGCGGGGGCCGTGCAGAACCTCTGGCTGGCCGCGCGGGCCGAGGGTCTGGGCGTCGGCTGGGTCAGCTTCTTCGACGCCGCCGCGCTCGCGGCCGAGCTCCGGCTGCCGGCGCACCTGGAGGTCGTCGCGTACCTCTGCCTGGGCCACGTGGACGCCTTCGCGGACTCCCCGGAACTGGCCACGGCGGGCTGGGCGCACCGCCGCCCGCTGGGCTGGGCGGTCCATTCGGAAGAATTCGGCCGGCGAGGCCTACCCGGGGAGGAACCGATGGACCTGCTGGCGCAGACGCTGGCGCAGCTCGCGCCGCCGCACGCCGCCGCGGTCGACGCGGCCCGGGACCGCCAGGACCGGATGACCAAGCCGAAGGGCGCGCTCGGTGTCCTGGAGGACGTTTCCGTCCAGCTCGCCGGCCTGGCGGGGGAGTGCCCGCCCCCGTTGCCCGAGCCCGCGGCCGTCGCCGTGTTCGCCGCCGACCACGGCGTGCACGCCCAGGGCGTCACCCCGTGGCCGCAGGAGGTCACGGCCCAGATGGTCGCCAACTTCCTCGCCGGCGGGGCGGTCGTGAACGCCTTCGCGGCGCAGGTGGGGGCCGAGGTCGTCGTCGTGGACGTCGGCGTCGCCGCGGACCTGCCGACGGTGCCAGGCCTGCTGCCCCGCAAGGTCCGGCCGGGCACCGCTGATCTGACGCAGGGTCAGGCCCTGACGCGCGACGAGGCGGTCGCGGCCGTCGAGATCGGCATCGAGGTCGCCCGCGACCTCGTGGCCGCCGGCAACCGCTGCCTGATCACCGGCGACATGGGGATCGCCAACACCACCGCGTCCGCCGCCCTCATCGCGGCGTTCACCGGCGTCGAGCCGGCGGTCGTCACCGGCCGCGGCACCGGCATCGACGACGAGATGCACGCGCACAAGGTCGAGGTCGTCCGCGCCGCGCTAGAGCGGCACCGCCCGGACCCGGCCGATCCGATCGCGGTGCTGTCCGCGGTCGGTGGACTCGAGCACGCCGCGCTCGCGGGCTTCCTGCTCGCGGCTTCCGCCCTGCGCGTGCCGGTGATCCTCGACGGCGTCATCGCCGGCGCCGCGGCGCTGGTGGCTGCGGCGCTGCACCCGGACGCCTCGGTCGCGTGGCTCGCGGGGCACCGCTCCGCCGAGCCCGGCCACGCCGTCGCGCTCGACGCGCTCGGCCTGCGGCCCCTGGTCGCGCTCGACCTGCGGCTCGGTGAGGGCACCGGGGCGCTGCTCGCGCTGCCGCTGGTGCAGTCCGCGGCGCGGGCCCTCGCCGAGGTCGCGACCTTCGACTCCGCCGGGGTGACCGAGAAGTGACCGACCAGTCAGTGGCCGGCGAGCCCCTGCCCTACCCCGTCGGCCTGCGCCTGTCCGGTCGCCGCGTGGTGGTCGTCGGCGGCGGTCAGGTGGCCGCCCGCCGCGTGCCCGCCCTGCTCGACGCCCACGCTGACGTCGTCGTGGTCTCGCCCGAGGCGACGCCGGCGATCGACGCTCTCGCCGACCACGGCCGCCTGCGGTGGCAACGCCGACCTTATGAGCCGTCAGATCTCGACGGGGCCTGGTACGCGCTCGCCCTGACGGCCGACCCGGCCGTCAACGCGGCCGTCGCGGCCGACGCCGAGGCGCGGCGCATCTTCTGCGTCCGGGCCGACGACGCCACGGCCGCCACCGCCTGGACCGCCGCCTCCGGCCGCTACGAGGGCCTCACCCTCGCCGTGCTGGCCGGGCGCAACCCGCGCCGCGCCGCGGCCGTGCGCGACAACGTGCTCACGGCCCTGCGCGACGGATCCGTCGACACGACCGGCGTCCGCGAGCGGGTCGCCGGCGTCGCGCTCGTCGGGGCCGGCCCCGGCGACCCGGACCTGATCACGGTCCGCGGCCGGCAGCTGCTCGCGCAGGCCGACGTCGTCGTCGCCGACCGCCTCGCCCCGCCGGCCCTGCTCGCCGAGCTCGGACCCCACGTCGAGGTGATCGACGCGTCGAAGATTCCGTACGGCCGCCAGATGGCCCAGGAGGCGATCAACGACGCGCTCGTCGAGCACGCGAAGGCGGGCAAGTTCGTCGTGCGGCTGAAGGGCGGGGACAACTACGTCTTCGGCCGCGGCTTCGAGGAGGTCCAGGCCTGCGCGGGGGCGGGCATCCCGTGCACCGTCGTGCCCGGCATCACGAGCTCGATCTCGGTGCCCGCCGTCGCCGGGATCCCGGTCACGCACCGCGGGATCGCGCACGAGTTCACCGTGATCTCCGGCCACATCGGGCCCGAGCACGCGGACTCCCTCACCGACTGGACCGCGCTCGGGCGCATGCGCGGGACCCTCGTCATCCTCATGGGCATCGACAAGCTGGGCGCAATCGCGTCCGCCCTCGTGCAGCACGGCCGCGACCCGGAAACCCCGGCTGCCGTGATCCAGGAGGGCACCACCAGCGCGCAGCGCACCGTGCGCGCGCCGTTGAGCGGAATCGCCGCCGCGGTTGCGGAGCAGGGCATCCGGCCACCGGCGGTCGTCGTCGTCGGTGACGTGGTCGCGCTCGGCGACGCGCTGCCGTCGTGACGCCGCCGGTCGAGGTCGGGGACCCGACCGACCCGCGCCTCGCCGACTACGCCCGGCTCACCGACGTGGGGCACCGGGTGAAGCGCGAGCCGGCCGCGGGCGTCTTCATCGCGGAGGGCGCCACCGTTCTGGAACGCGCGCTCGACGCCGGATTCACGCCGCGGTCGCTGCTGCTCGCGCCGAACCGCGTCGATCCCGCCGCGGATCTGGTCGCGCGGGTCGCCGCGGCCGGGGCGCCGGTGTTCGTCGCCGGGCCCGACGTACTCGAACGTCTGACGGGGTATCACGTTCATCGTGGTCTGCTCGCGGCCATGGATCGACGCCCGCTGCCCGCCGTGGCAGAGGTGCTCGCCGGCGCGCGGCGCGTCGCGGTGCTGGAGGACATCACCGACCACACGAACGTCGGCGCGGCGATGCGCAGCGCCGCCGCGTTCGGCGTCGACGCGGTGCTGGTGACGCCGAGTTGCGCGGACCCGCTGTACCGCCGGGCGATCCGCACTTCGATGGGCGCGTGCTTCACCGTCCCCTGGACCCGCCTCGAGCGCTGGCCCGAGGACATCTCGCTCCTGCACGACGCCGGCTTCGTCACCGCGGCGCTGACCCTGGGGGAGAAGGCCGTCCCTCTTGACGAGTTCGTCGCTCGCCGTCTCCCCGCGCTGGCCCTGATCCTCGGTTCCGAGGGCGACGGTCTGCGCGCCTCGACCGTCGCCGCAGCGGCGGTCGAGGTGACGATCCCGATGGCCGGCGGGATCGACTCGCTCAACGTCGCGGCGGCGGCCGCGGTCGCGTTCTACGCGACGCGATAGCAGTTCTGGCTTGGATCGCCGTTGAGCCGAACGGTGCCGTTGGTCCGTGTGGGCGAGGGAGAGCGCCGGCGCGTTCGGCCCTGCGGCCAGGCGACATCTCCGGGAATGTCCGGACCGGTCCGGTCGCGGTGCTGGACCGGAATCGCGCCGCTGTGACGTCGCATTGGGCCACTCGGGTGAACTGAGTGACGACACGGGTTTGCTACCCGGTCAGACCAGGGTAGGGGGCGTCGAACCGTGTCAGTATCCGCCTCGTCGAGCAAGTCGGACGTATCCGATTACGAGGTGGAACAGTGGCGTTGGACGGCGCGGTGCCGAACCTTCCGCAGGTTCCGTGCATCCCTGGACTTCGCGACTTCGCCCTGATCGGCCGCGGTGCGTTCGCGGTCGTCTACCGCGCGCGCCAGGATGCGCTGGACCGCCACGTCGCGGTCAAGGTCGGCACCGTCCGCGTGGGTTCGAGCACGGGTGAACAGGCCGAGGGAGCGCAGCGCTTCGCCCGCGAATCCCTCGCGCTGGGAAGGCTTTCCGGCCATCCGCACGTTCTTCCGGTCCACGCGACGGGCACGCTCTCCGACGGCCGTCCGTACCTCGTCCTGGACTACGCGCAGCGCGGCACGCTGCACGAGCACATCCTCCGGTACGGCCCCCTGCCGTGGCACCAGGCGGCGCGGATGGGCATCCAGCTCGCCGGCGCGCTGGAGTCCGCCCACCGCCGCGGTGTGCTGCACCGGGACGTCAAGCCGCACAACGTCCTGCTCTCCGACACCGGCGTCCCCTTGCTCGCCGACTTCGGTTCGGCGCTGCCGGACGACGCGTCGGAAGCGCCGGTCCGCGTCAGCGGCTCCGTGCCGTACTGCGCGCCCGAGGTGCTCGACGGATCCCCGGCCACCGTGCCTTCTGACGTGTACTCACTCGCGGCCACGGTCTACTACCTCATCGCGGGCACGCCGCCGTTCGCGGCCGCGCCGGACGAGCCTCTCGCGGCGTTCTACCTGCGCATCGCGCAGGACCCGCCGCCCGACGTCCCGAGCGCACCGGACGGCCTCGTGCGTCTGCTCGACGCCGCTCTGGCGAAGGACCCGGTCGGGCGGCCCGGTGGCGCGCTCGCCTTCGCGATCGGGCTCACCGATGTTCTCTCCGCGGCGCGTCGCAGCGCTGCGGACCTCGTCGTCGTACCGCGGCCCGCTGCGGTGCGCGCTCTCTCGGCGGGCGCCGGCCTGGAGGGGAGGACCGGCGCCCGCCGAGCAGACACACCCGACCCGGACGCCGAGACCACCGACCTCACCGAGCTCGCGGCCCGCTGGCGCGGCATCCGTCTCCCGGCCGCCCGGGACCGTCGCTCCTTCTCGTCTTAACCGCTACGTCCGGCCAACGGTGGTCTACAGGCCACCGTCAGCCGGACGCAACGAGTGGTGGGGCTCAGCCCCCGAAGTGCTGGACCCAGTACCCGCCGGAGCGGACGTAGCCGACGCCCAGGATCTTGAACTTGCAGTCGACGATGTTCCGTCGGTGGCTGGGCGAGTTCATCCAGGCCTTCACGACGGCCTCGGGTGAGGAGAACCCGTTCGCCAGGTTCTCGCCGGTCTTGTCGCCGTTGAAGCCCGTCGCCCGAATGCGCTGGTCGGAGTTCTTCCCGCTGCGCGAGGTGTGTGACATGTAGTTGTGCTCGGCCATGTCGTTGGCGTGGGACTGGGCGGACCGTTCCAGCTGGTTGCTGTACCGCAGGCGCCCGCAGCCGGCCGAGGCCCGCGCGCGGTTGGTGAGGTCGAGAATCGCCTGCCGCATCGAGTCGATCGAGCCACCGGAGTCGCCGTCGTCGGCGGTCGCCCGGCGCTGCTGCTGTTCGCGCTTCTGCGCGGCCCGGGCGGCCTTGAGCGCCTGCCGGCGCATCTTCTTCCTGGCGGCGGCCTGCTGCTTCGCCTTCTTCTCGGCGGCCTTCTTTGCGGCCTTCTTCTTCGCCGCCTTCTTCTTGGCGGACTGCTTGCTGTCCTTCTTCTTCTTGGTCGTGATCTTCGTGCTCTTGGCCTTGCTCGACTTCTGCTCGCCGTCGACGACGTACCGCTCGTCGGCGTCCGACGACCCGGCCGAGTCGTACCCGTCCTCGTCCTCGTCGCGAGAGTCCTCCTCGGCGAAGTCGTCCTCGCCCCCGGCGTCCTCGCCCTCGCGGGTCCCGCGCCAGCCGCCCCCCGACGGCTCGTCGTCGGGGTCGTCCCCGGTCGGTGCGGCCGCGACGGCGGTCAGCGGCGGTGTGGGCCCGGCCTCGGCGGCGAGGCCGGGTGCGGCGTAGGCCACCAGGCCGGTGGCGGCCAGGAACGCGACGACCAGGACCCGGCCCGGTGCGGTTCTGCGTCGATTCATCAAACGTTCGACCCCCCTCGAACATTGCCGAGCGCATTTCCCCGGCAGTCGAATCCTTCGCCGTGGCACACCGCACCGGTAATGGCCGCCAACGACAGCGGTTCCGCACCGTCGGGTAAGGGGAATCTGACCGGATCGTCAGGGGGGTCGAACGAACCTGCGCAGAAGCGGAAAAGGAGCCCCGAAGGGCCCCTGACCTGGTGGTTCGCGGAATTTCGACCTACCCACCGGTAACGCTCGAACAGCCGATCCGCGATTTCCGGCCGCTTATGCATTACCGGGAATTCGCCCCGACGCGAAAGGCGTCAGCGCAGAATGTCACGCACCTCACTGAAGGACACCGCGCCGCGACGCAGCGCCTCGTTCGCGAGCTGCACCCGGCGGCGGTCGCCGCCCGCGCGGATACCGAACTTCTCGTAGAGCTTGAGGAGGTGTTGCTTCACCGCCGCCTCGCTGACGAACAGCACCTCGGCGATGCGCCGCGTCGACGCCGGCTCCATGAACACGTCGGCCGTGCCCGCCGGCTGGAACAACGCGAGCAGCACGTCGCGCTCGCGCCGCGTCAGTTCCGGCGGTGGATCGGCGGCGAGGGTCTCGGCGTACCGCTCGGTCTCCGGGTCCGGCCGGAACGCCAACCGCGCCCCGCCGACCCGGATCTCGTCGCGGTCGCGCAGCGCGCGTTCGCCGAGGATCCGTTCACCGTTGACGAAGGTGCCGTTGCGCGAGCCGAGGTCCCGGATCGACCACCCGCCGGAGCGGGCCTCCAGGATGGCGTGCAGGCGCGAGACGCTTTCGTCCGCGATGATCACGTCGTTGTCCGGCGCCCGACCCATGCTCATGCCGGATGCCGACAGCACCACGAACTCAGGGCCCCCCGGCCGTGAGACAACCAAATGCGCGACCACGTCCACTCCCCATCCCGCGGAGGCTTCAAACCCCCGAGCGGCGTTATCCGCAGGGGGCAAAAGCTACTAGCGGAGTCGCGTGCAGCGAATGCTGCCGAACGGGTTACCCGGGATCGGACGTCTCCGTCGCGGTCGTCACGCGGTGGAGTTCTCGTGATGCTGCGTCACGACGACTGGTCCGTCATGAGCACCAAATCCGGCAATGACCCCAGGACGGACGTCACCCGCCGTCATCTCGGCCGGTTGGAGTGTGACGACCCGCACGCCGTCACGCACGAGAGCGGTCAGTAGATCCGCCGCTTCGAGGTCTCCGCGCAGCAGCACCTGCACTCCGGTGGCCTCCGACGTGCAGTGGTGGAACCCGTACGCGCGCAGGGCGGTCAGCAGGACGTCGTCGTCGAGGGCGCGGATCCGCCAAGGAGCCGCTGCCGCTGCTCGCGCGCGGCGCGCCGGAACCGGGTCGGGCCGGGAGACCGTGCGGCCGGCCGCCACCAGGACGACGTGGTCGGCGATGCCGGCCACCTCGGCCGGCGTGGGCGCCGTCAGCAGGATGGTGTGGCCCTCCGCGGCGAGCTCCCGCAGCAGCCGCGTGAGCTCTCCGCGGCTGACGAGGTCCAGGCCGGCGGTGGGTTCGTCGAGGAGCAGGATGCGCGGGCGGTGCACCATCGCCCGGGCGAGACCGAGTCGTTGCTGCTGGCCGCGGTTGAGGACCTGCACGGGGCGCTCGACGACATTGCTCAGCCCGACGCGGCGGAGCAGTTCCGCGGCCCGGGTGGAGCGGTCCGGCCGCGAGAACCGGTGGGCCGCGCCGACCACCTCAAGAACCTCACGGGGCGTCAGATTGCCGTAGGTGCCGAACGAGTCCGGCATCCATCCCACGCGGGCGCGTACCTGGCCCGGGTTGCGCGCCGGGTCGAACCCGGCCACGCGGATCTCGCCGCCGTCGGGTGCCACCAACGTCGCGAGCATCATCAGCATCGTCGTCTTGCCGGACCCCGACGGGCCGACCAGCGCGGTGACCGCCCCCGGCCGCGCGTCGAGATCGATGGAGTCCACGGCCGCCAGGGCCCCGTACGTGCGCCGCGCGCCCCGTACGCGGATTCCCCCGGTCGCCCCCTGTGCCGGGATCGAGACGAACTCGTCCACAGCGCCCTCCCCAGTTCGCTTGTCGCGGAGCTTAGGGAAGGCCTCGGTGCGAGATGTCCCGAATGCCCGAACCGGCCAGGGTTCTTGGCAAACGCTCAGGTATCAGGCGAAGAGGGTGTCGCCCCACCAGCGGTCGGGCCCGGTGACGCCCGGCGGGCACGCGTAGACCCCGGAGCCGGTGTGCCGGATGTACTCGTTGAGGACGTCGGCGCGGGCGAGCTTCTGCTGGACCGGGATGAACCCGGTCCGCGGGTCGCGCTGGAACGCGAGGAAGAACAGCCCGGCGTCGAGGCGGCCGAGACCGTCGGAGCCGTCGACGAACGAGTAGCCGCGGCGCAGCATCGTCGCGCCTTCGTTGGTCTCCGGCATCGCCAGCATCACGTGCGAGTCCGGTGGCTGCTGAGACAGGTCGATCGGGTCGCGCTCGAACCGCAGGCCGGCGGGGGCACCCTCGGACTTGTCGCGGCCGATGATGTTCTCCTGCTCGACCAGCGAGGTGCGGTCCCAGATCTCGATGAGCATCCGGATGCGCCGGGCGACCAGGTACGAACCGCCGCGGAGCCACTCGGGGTCGTCCGCCGCGCCGACCCAGATGTGCTGGTCGAGGGTCGCGATGTCGTCGACCGACGGGTTGTTGGTGCCGTCCTTGAAGCCGAACAGGTTGCGCGGGGTCTGCTCCTCGGGCGTCGTGGAGGAGGTCTTGCCGAAGCCGAGCTGGGACCAGCGCACCGACACCGTGCCGAAGCCGATGCGGGCGAGGTTGCGGATCGCGTGGACCGCGATCTGCGGGTCGTCCGAGCACGCCTGGACGGCGATGTCGCCCCCGCTGCGCAGCGGGTCGAGGGTGTCGCCGCGGAACTTCGGCAGGTCCGCGAGCGCCTCGGGCTTACGCCCCGTCAGACCGAAGCGGTCCTTGCCGCCCTTGCGGAACAAGGTGGGGCCGAAGCCGATCGTCAACGTGAGCCGCGACGCCGGCAGCCCGACGGCCTCCCCGGTGTCGCCCGGCGGGTACTCGGGGACGCGGGGGAACGCGCCGCCCTCGACGGCGTCGAGCCCGTTGCACATCCGCTCCGCGGCGCGGGTCCACGCCTGCAGCAGCGAGACGAGCTCGCCGCGGTTCTCGGTCTTCACGTCGAAGGTCGTGAAGTGGAGCCGGTCCTGCACCGGGGTCGCGATGCCGGCCTGGTGCGGGCCGTGGAACGCGATCGGGAGCCCGCGCGGGGCGAGCCCCCCGGCGGCGAGCGCGGAGGCCTTCTCCGAGTCCGCGCTCGCGACGGCCTCCCGGCCGATGTACGTGAGTCCGCCGATCGCGGCGGCCCCGAGCCCGGCGATCCCGAGCGCGCGCCGGCGACTGACCTCCGCGGTCGGCGTCGGCTCGGTGCTCTGGTCGTTCGTGGGCTCGGAACTCATTCGACTCACCTCCACACGGTGGTGACGGAGCGTCAGCTGGTGCTGCTGCTCCCGCTCGCACTGCCACTGCCGGCGCCGCTGGCGCTGCCCTCGGTGGGCTGGATCGCGCCGGCGAGCTTGGACAGCGGCTCAGCGAGGGCGTTCACGGCGTCGGACAGCTCCTTGCGCTGTGCGTCCTTCACGGAGTCGTACGAGACGAACCCGTCGCCGCGCCGGTACTTCTTGAGCTCGCCGTCGACGTCGTCGAACTCCTCCTCGAGCTCCTTCACGAGGTCGGGGTCGTTCTCCTCCGCGATCGGCTTGAGGAGGTCGAAGACCTTGCGTGCGCCGTCGACGTTGGCCTGGAAGTCCCAGAGGTCGGTGTGGCTGAACGCCTCCTCCTCGCCGGTGATCTTCCCGGAGGCGACCTCGTCGAGGAGTTCCTTCGCGCCGTTGGCCATCAGCGTCGGGGTGATGACGACGGTCTTCACCGACTGGCGGAGTTCGTCGAGGTCCTTCAGCAGGGTCTCGGCGACCTCCTCCATCCCGTCGGTGGTCTCGTCCTCCCAGAGCGCCTTCTCGATGACGTGCCAGCCGGTCCAGGTGTCGCCGGCCTCGACGTCGGCCTCGCGCAGGTCCAGCCGCGGGTCGAGGTCACCGAAGGCGGCGGCGACGGGCTCGATGCTCTCCCAGCCGACGCGCGACTCGGGGTAGATCTCCTTCGCCTCGGCGACGTCGTCGTCCTGAATCGCCTCGAGCAGGTCCTCGGACTTGGCGATGCTGTCGGCGACCTGCGCGGTGACGTAGGCGCGGTAGTCGTCGACGGCCTCCTGCTCCTCGGGCGTCAGCGGGCCGGCGGACTCCTGGTCCTGGAAGGCACCCGACGCCGAGCCGGACCCGGAGCCGGACCCCGAACCGGAACCGGATCCGGAGGATCCGATCGTGCCGGAGGTCGGCGTGATGTTGCGCGAGGTCGCCTCGTCGTCGTCGTCGCCGCAGGCCGCGGCGGTGAGCACGAGGGCGGCGACGGCGGTGGCGGCCGCGAGGCGGCGGGGAGCGCGGGACAGGCGCATGCGGGAACTCTTTCCTGGGCCGATCACGTTAAGGTTTGCCTCACCTTAGCCCGGGTCAGGTGCCCGGGATCAACAGCGACTTCTGCACCTTGCCCAGAGCGTTACGCGGCAGGTTCTCGACGAGTTCCACGCGTCGTGGCCGCTTGTGCACGGAGAGTCCGTCGGCCACGAACTGCGTGAGTACCGCGGCGTCCGTTCCTTCGTCGGCGACGACAAAAGCGACGATGCGCTGGCCCAGATCGGGGTCCGGTTCACCGACGACGGCGGCCTCGCGGACGCCCGGGTGGGCGAGCAGCGCGGCCTCCACCTCGCCCGCTCCGATGCGGTACCCGCCACTCTTGATCAGGTCCACGGACGCGCGGCCGACGATGCGGTGCCACCCGTCCGGCCCGATCGTCGCGACGTCGCCGGTGACGAACCAGCCGTCGGAGGTCCAGCAGGCGGCGGTGGCCTCGGGGCGGTTCAGGTAGCCGTCGAACATCGTCGGCGCCTGCACCTGCAGGTCGCCGACGGTCTCGCCGTCGTGGGGGACCGGGGCCCCGTCCTCGCCGAGGATCCGCGTGCGGACTCCCGGCAACGGCAGCCCGACCTGGCCGGGTCGTCGCTCGCCGTCCGCCCGGGCGCCGATCGTGATCAGCGTTTCCGTCATGCCGTACCGCTCGACGGGCTGATGGCCCGTCAGACCGGAGAGCGCGTCGAACACGGGCGCGGGCAGACCGGCGCTGCCCGACACCAGCAGGCGGGCCGGCCGCAGGGCCGCCGCCGTCGCGGGCTCGGCCACCATGCGCGACCACACCGTCGGCACGCCGAAGTAGAGCGACCCGCCCGCGGCGGCGTAGCGCTCCGGCAGGGGCCGCCCGGTGTGCACGAGCGCGTTGCCGGTCCGGAGCGAGCCGAGCACGCCGAGCACCAGACCGTGCACGTGGAACAGCGGAAGACCGTGGACGAGCACGTCGTCGGCCGTCCACGCCCACGCCGCGGCGAGGGCGTCGAGGTCGGCGGCCACCGCGCCCGCGGAGAGCACGACACCCTTCGGCGGGCCGGTGGTGCCGGACGTGTACAGCACGAACGAGCCGGCGCGGGTGTCCGCGTCGAGGCGGCAGGCCTCGTCGGTGCCGGGCGCCGGGACCGGGACGCGCTCGAGCGGGGACCCGGCCTCGCCGGCCCACGCGGGGTCGCCGAGGACGACGTCGGCGCCGGAGTCCCGCAGTACGTGCCCGCGCTCGAGCGGGCCCGCGTCCGGGGCGAGCGGGACCACCGCCACCCCGGCGGCCAGCGCTCCCACGACGGCGATGACGGTCTCGAGCGTCGGCGTGGCCTCGACGACCACCGTGCGCGCGCCGGTGAGCCGGCCGGCGAGGGAGAGCGCCGCGGCGAGGAGGTCCGCCCGGGAGCAGGTGACGCCGTCCACCGCGAGCGCGTCGGGCCGGTCGTCGCCGCGCCCCGCGCCCTGCACCAGGCCGGGGAGGAGTTGGCGCAGCGACAGGGCCGGACGGGCCGGGGAGGAAGCCGGAGACATGGGCTTCAGTCTGGCGGGTGAGTAGGTTGCCGCCATGACGCACGTGGTTCTGGAGTACTCCCTCGCCGACACCTACCTGGAACGCCGCGGCGAGTTCCGCGCCGAGCATCTGGGCCTGCTCGAGGCCGCGGTGGAACGCGGGGAGCTCGTGCTCGCCGGCGCCCTCGCCGACCCCTTCGACCGGGCACTGCTCGTCTGGAGTGCGGGCAGCGAGGACGCCGTTCAGGCCTTCGTCGCTGCCGATCCGTACCTGGCGAACGGTTTGGTGACCGAATGGCGGATCCGGACCTGGAACACCGTCGTCGGCACCGCGGTGCCGCCGGCGGCCGGCCGGTGAGCACCCCCTTCGACGGCGAGGCCTACGCCGCCCGGATCGCGGCCCTCGCCGCCACCGGCCAGGACATGCACGGCGAGGCGAACTTCGTCGCCGCGCTGGTGGAGCCCGGCGCCCGCATCCTCGACGCGGGCTGCGGGACCGGGCGCGTCGGCGCGCGGCTCGCCGAGCTCGGGTTCGACGTCGCGGGCGCCGACGTCGACGCGTCGATGCTCGCGGTCGCCCGGCGCATCCCCGGCGTCCGCTGGTACCTGGCCGATCTCGCGGAGCTCGACCTGAGCGACACCCCCGACGCCGCCCCGTTCGATCTCGTGGTGGCCGCCGGCAACGTGTTCCCGTTCCTCGCGCCGGGCACGGGAGCGCGGGTGCTGGAGCGCCTGGCCGCGCACCTGCGCCCGGACGGGCTGCTGGTGTCGGGGTTCGGCCTGGACCGCGCCCACCTGCCCGCACCGGCCGCGACCGTCCCGATCGAGGACTACGACGCCTGGTGCGCGGCCGCGGGCCTCACCGCCGTCGACCGCCGCGGCACCTGGGACGGCGACCCCTGGACGGCGGCGGGCGGGTACGCCGTCTCGGTGCACCGCCGGACTACCTGACCGGACTACCTGAGAGGTAATCGACTCTCCGCACGGCGGCGGCCACGCTGGGAGCATGACTCCGAACGCGACGTTCCGGCCCGAGGACCGCATGCTCCGACGCGTCATGCAGGTCGACGCCTGGGTCTCGTTCTACACGCCGGCGGTTTTCCTCCTCTGCGTCCCGGTCCTCGCTGTCGCCGACGTGCCGGGGTGGTTGGTGACGACCGTCGTGCTCGTCGCCGCCGTCGTCCTCGGCGGTTGCGGCATCGTCATGGCCGCGGTCTGCGCGGTCGCCGTGGCCCGGGGCCGGCTGGAGTTCCCCGACCAGCCCGCGCTGGAGCACTTCCACCTCGTGGGGCCGGTGGGCACGCGAGGGCTGCACGTGCCGACGCGGTGACCTCGGGAAAGGGCTCCGCAGCAGGGCTCCGGAGTGACCCGGCTAACGTGAGGCCATGACCACGCTCGACGCCTCTGCCGCCGCTCTGCTCGAAGCCCTCCAGGCTCTGCCGGGGACCCCGGTCGAGGCCGGGACCCCGGAGGAGGCCCAGGCCGCGCACGTCGCGCGGGCCGAGTTCCTGTCCGGCCCCGGCGAGCCGGTCGAGACCGTCGTCGACGGGCAGATCGACGAGGTCCTCGTCCGGGTCTACCGGCCGGCGGGCGCCGCCCCGGCCGGGATCGTCTACGCCCACGGCGGCGGCTGGGTCGCCGGGACGCTCGACACCTACGACACCGTCTGCCGGGCGCTGGCGAACCGGTCCGGGGTCACGGTCGTCTCCGTCGGCTACACGCCGGCGCCCGAAGCCCAGCACCCCGTGGCGGCCGGACAGGTGATGAAGGTCGTCCAGGCGTCGATGACCGAGGGCAACCCGATCGCGCTCTGCGGGGACAGCGCCGGCGCGCACCTGGTCACGCTGGTCGCGAGTGTCGCCGGCCGGGCGGGCATCCCGATCTCCGGGCTCGGCCTGATCTACCCCGTCGTCTCCCCGAAACTCGACACCCCGTCCTGGGAGACCCTGGGCAGCGGTTACGGCCTGACCAAGGAGTCGATGCGCTGGTACTGGGCGCAGTACCTGAACCCGGAGCCGCGCACCGCCCTGCCCGCCGACCTGCTCGAGCTCGACCTGTCGACGCTCCCGCCGACGCAGGTCCTGACGGCGGGCTTCGACCCGCTGCGCGACGAGGGCCTCGCGCTCGCCGACGCGATCGAGAAGGCGGGCGTGTCCGTCGAGCGCGTCAGTTTCGACGGGCAGATGCACGGTTTCGCCCGCTCGATGGCGCAGATCCCCGAGGCGCTCGACGCGCTCGACGGCGTCGCGAAGTTCCTCCGGGCCAAGCTCGCGGGGGCCTGAGCCTCCGACCTGTCCCGCCTCGCCCCGGGTAGCCGCTTCCGAGAGACCCGGACCGAGAGGGGCGGACGAGCGCACCGGGCAGGCCTTTCACCACCTGGACCAGGCCGACACCTTCGACGTCGACGACCTCGTCTCCGAGGTCTCCGCGGACCTGATCAGCTCGCGCAAGCCCGACCACCTCAAGGCGTTCTGCGCGACTCTCGTGGAGCGCTTCGCGGCCTGACCCGCACCCCCGGTTTCCGGCCGCCCGGGGCGGGTACCGAGGATGGTCGCGTGACACCCACGCCGGCCGAAGTGCGACGTGCCCTGCGCCGAGCGCGCGACGGGTCGTCGTTGAACCTCGACGAGGTCGCCGTGCTGCTGGCGTGTCGGGGTGCCGATCTCGCCGATCTGGTGGCCACGGCCGGCCGGGTGCGGGACGCCGGTCTGGTGGCCGCGGGCCGGCCGGGAGTCGTGACGTTCTCGCCGAAGGTGTTCGTCCCGGTGACCCGGTTGTGCCGGGACCGGTGCCACTACTGCACGTTCGTGACGACGCCGGGTGCGCTGCGACGGGAGGGCCGCGAGCCCTACCTGTCGCCGGATGAGGTCGTGGCGTTGTGCAAGGAGGGCGCCGAGCTCGGTTGCCTGGAGGCGCTGTTCACGCTGGGGGACCGGCCCGAGGACCGCTGGCCGGTCGCGCGCGAGTGGCTGGACTCGAAGGGGTACGACTCGACGCTGGACTACGTCCGCTCGCTCGCGGTGCGGGTGCTGGAGGAGACCGGCCTGCTGCCGCACCTGAACCCGGGCGTGATGTCCTGGCAGGAGATCGCGCGGTGCAAGCCGGTCGCGCCGTCGATGGGGATGATGCTGGAGACGACGGCGACGCGGTTGTTCTCCGAGCCCGGAGGCGCGCACTACGGCTCGCCGGACAAGGACCCCGCGGTGCGGCTGCGGGTGCTGGAGGACGCGGGCCGGCTCAACGTGCCGTTCACGACCGGTCTGCTGATCGGCATCGGGGAGACCGTTGCGGAGCGGGCGGAGTCGCTGTTCGCGTTGCGCCGGGTGGCGCGGGCCTACGGCGGCGTCCAGGAAGTGATCATCCAGAACTTCCGCGCCAAGCCCGACACCGCGATGCGTTCGGTCCCGGACGCCGGCCGTGAGGAGTACCTGGCCGCGGTCGCGACCGCGCGGGTGGTGCTCGGGGCGAAGGTGCGGGTGCAGGCGCCGCCGAACCTGTCCGACACCGCGGAGCTGGCCGACCTGCTCGCGGCGGGCGTGGACGACTGGGGCGGGGTGTCGCCGCTGACGCCGGATCACGTGAATCCGGAGCGGCCGTGGCCGGCGCTGGACGTGCTGGGCGCGGCGACCGAGGCGGCCGGGTTCACGCTGATGCCGCGGCTGACGGTGCACCCGGAGTACGTGCGCAATCCCGAGCCGTGGATCGACCCGCGGGTGCGCCCGCACGTCGAGGCCCTCGCGGACCCGGGGACCGGGCTCGCCCGCCCGGGCGTGATCCCGGCCGGGCTGCCGTGGCAGGAACCGGACCCGGAGTGGGGTGCCGGCGGGGCCGACGGTCAGGGGCGGGGCCGGGTGGACCTGCACACCGCGATCGACACCGAGGGCCGGCGCACCGAGACCCGCTCGGACATCGACGCCGCCTACGGGGACTGGGACGCGGTCCGCGAGGACGCCGCGCGGCTCTCGGCCCCCGCGTCGTCGGCGCCGGAGCGGCTCGACGGCGACGTCGCCGCGGCGCTGCGGGCGGCGGAGCGGTCCCCGGCAGATCTGACGGATACTCAGGCGTTGACGTTGATGACCGCCGAGGGGCCCGCGCTGGCGGCGTTGCTGGAGCTCGCCGACGCGGTCCGCCGGGACGTCGTGGGGGACGAGGTCACCTACGTCGTCAACCGGAACATCAACTTCACCAACGTCTGCTACACCGGCTGCCGGTTCTGCGCGTTCGCACAGCGGCGCACCGACGCCGACGCGTACTCCCTCTCGGTCGAACAGGTCGGCGACCGTGCGGCCGAGGCGTGGGAGGTCGGCGCGACCGAGGTCTGCATGCAGGGCGGGATCGACCCCGACCTGCCCGGCACGGCGTACTTCGACCTCGTCCGCGAGGTCAAGCGCCGCGTCCCCCGCATGCACGTGCACGCGTTCAGCCCGATGGAGGTCGTCAACGGCGCGACCCGCGCGGGCCTGTCGATCCGCGAGTGGCTGACCGCCGCCCGCGAGGCCGGCCTCGACACCATCCCGGGGACCGCGGCGGAGATCCTCGACGACGAGGTCCGCTGGATCCTGACCAAGGGCAAGCTGCCGACCGCGGCGTGGATCGAGGTCGTCACGACCGCGCACACGGTCGGGATCCGGTCGAGCTCGACGATGATGTACGGCCACGTCGACACCCCCGCCCACTGGGTCGCGCACCTCAAGCTCCTCGCGCGGCTGCAGGAGGAGACCGGCGGGTTCACCGAGTTCGTCCCGCTGCCCTTCGTGCACCAGAGCGCGCCGCTCTACCTCGCCGGCGTCGCCCGCCCCGGTCCGACGCAGCGGGACAACCTGGCCGTCCACGCCCTGGCGCGGCTGCTCCTGCACGGGCGGATCGACAACATCCAGACGTCCTGGGTGAAGCTCGGCGTCGAGGGCACCCGCGCGATGCTCCGCGCCGGCGTCAACGACCTCGGCGGGACGCTGATGGAGGAGACCATCTCCCGCATGGCCGGCTCCGAGCACGGATCGGCCAAGACCCCGCTCGAACTCGAGACCATTGCCACCGGCATCGGCCGGCCCGCGCGGCAGCGCACGACCACCTACGGCGTCGTCGACCCGGACCGGATCGCGGCTTCGCGCCGGCTCGGCCGGCAGCTGCCGATCACGGCCGTCTGAGCGCCGATCTCGACCGCCGTCAGTCGACGGTGACGGTCACCTTGGCGCTGCGACCCCAACGGTGGGTGTCGCTGCGGGGAACCTTGGCCTTGAAGTCCGTCGACGGCGGCTTGACGGCCGCGGCCACGACCGCGCGGCCCCGGTCGTCGGTGACGGTCCGCTCGGCCTCGGCCCAGCCGCCCTCACCGGCGGCGCGGCGCAGGACGACGACCAGCGTTCCGGCCATCGGCTCCCCGGAGTCGACGTCCTTGACGGTGACGCCGAGCAGGGCGTCCTCGCCGCGTTCGACGGTCGCGGGGGCGCTGATCGAGACCAGGACGCGCGTCCGGTCGTCGGGCTCGCGGACCGTCGGCGCCGCGGCCGCGGGAACCGCGAGCGCGGCGACCGCACCGAGCGCAAGAGCGCCGGCGATCGCGGGGCGAGACGTGAACAGCACTCTGGAAGGGTAGGCGCGAGACCAGGTCGTTACCAGATTTGTACACGAACAATCACTGTGGGTGAGAACACGTTCGATATCGGCGGGGACTTTGTCCACTTCGTCGGGATGTGCGCCCGCGCGAGGTTGCGCTCGGTGTCGGACTAGGCTCGCCGCGTCCCGAGATCGGACGCGACGCAAGGCGGTTCGTTGATCCTCAAGACCTTCGGGTGGTCCTTCGGGATCACTGCTCTCGGCCTGGCCGCCGGCCTGCTCTACGGCGGGATCGAGGGCCTGCTGCTCGTGGCGATCCTGTCGATCCTGGAGATCTCGCTGTCGTTCGACAACGCGGTCGTCAACGCCAAGATCCTCGAGCGGATGAGCCACTTCTGGCAGCGGATGTTCCTGACCGTCGGCGTGCTCATCGCCGTCTTCGGCATGCGCCTGGTGTTCCCGCTGCTCATCGTCGGTGTCACCGCCCACCTCGGGCCGATCGAGGCCATCGATCTCGCCCTGGAGAAGGGCGACCTTCACGAGCCCGGCTCCTACGCCTACCTGCTCGACGAGGCGCACCCGCTGGTCGCGTCCTTCGGCGGGATGTTCCTGCTGATGCTGTTCCTGGACTTCCTGTTCGACACCGAACGCCCGAACCACTGGCTGACCTACATCGAACGCCCGCTCGCGCGGGCCGGCATCCTGCCGACGGCCTCGATCATCCTGGCGCTCACCTCGCTGGCGCTGGCCGCGGAGTACCTGGCCGACGACCCGGGCGAGGTCCTCATCTCGGGCGTCCTCGGCCTGATCACCTACCTGCTGGTCGACGGCCTCGGTCGGCTGTTCGAGAGCCAAGGTGTCGCGGAGGACGTGCTGAGCGAGGACAGCGACGAGGCGTTGCGGACGGTGCCGGTGACGCGCAGCGGCCCGTCGGGGACCGCGAAGGCCACCGGCAAGGCCGGGTTCTTTCTCTTCCTCTACGTCAACGTCCTCGACGCGTCGTTCTCGTTCGACGGTGTGCTCGGCGCGTTCGCCATCACCCAGGACCCGATCATCATCGCGCTCGGCCTCGGCATCGGCGCGCTCTACATCCGTTCGTTCACGGTCTTCCTGGTGCGGCGCGGAACCCTCGGCGACTACATCTATCTGGAGCACGGGGCGATGTGGGCGATCGGGGCGCTCGCGGTGATCCTGCTGTTGACGATCTCGATCCACGTCGACGAACTCATCACCGGCGGCATCGGCCTGCTCTTCGTCCTGGGCGGCATCGCCAGCTCGGTCGCGCACAACAAGCGGATGGGCGGCCCGGCCTCGCGCCGGAAGATCTCACCGTCGAGCAGCGAGGCAGGGCGCGGGGTGAGCGCGTCGTGAGCACGACCGGGCTCGGGGCCGAACCCCCGCGCCGGTTGCGGGGGAAGAAGCGCCGCGCGTGGGAGGCCCGGGCGGCACAGGAGGCCGCGGCCGAGGCCTTCGCCCGCATGGACTCCGCCCAGCGCGAGCTGCGGGCCCGCTTCGCCGATCCCGCGGCCGCCCCGTCCGGGTGGTCCGAGCTGGACGCCGACACCGAGGCCGCCGCGCGGAGCTATCTGCAGACCCAGGACCGGCACCCGGTCGCGGAGGAGGTCGGCAAGTCCGAGCTGCTCGCCGCCGCCGTCGCGTACCGCCAGGCCGCGTTCGACTGTGCCCGCGCCGCCGAGCGCCTTGCCGAATTCGCCCGCGCGCATCCCTGAGTCACAATGGGCCCCATGCCTGTGGTGGTGGGGATCGAGACCTCGTGCGACGAGACCGGTGTCGGCGTCGTCCGCGACGGTGAGCTGATCGGCGAGGCGCTGGCGTCGAGCATGGACGAGCACGCCCGCTTCGGTGGCGTCGTGCCCGAGGTCGCGGCGCGCGCCCACCTGGAGGCGCTGGTCCCGGCCATGGAGCTGGCACTGGACCGCGCGGGCATCACCTCCGCCGACGTCGACGCGATCGCCGTCACCGCCGGCCCGGGCCTCGCGACCGCGCTGCAGGTCGGCCTCGCCGCCGCCAAGGCGTACTCGATCGCCTGGGGCGTCCCGCTCTACGGCGTCCACCACCTCGCCGGGCACGTCGCCGCCGACGCGCTGGCGCACGGTGCCCTGCCGAACCCCTGCGTCGTGCTGATCGTCTCCGGTGGGCACACCTCGCTGCTCTACTGCCGCGACCTCGTCGACGACCCCATCGAGCACCTCGGCGACACTCTCGACGACGCCGCCGGCGAGGCGTTCGACAAGGTCGGTCGCGTCCTCGGTCTGCCGTTCCCCGGCGGCCCGGCCATCGACCGGATCGCGAAGGAGGGCGACCCGACCGCGATCGCGTTCCCGCGCGGGCTCTCCCGTCCGCAGGACCCGCCGTTCGAGTTCTCGTTCTCGGGCCTGAAGACCGCGGTCGCGCGCTGGGTGGAGGCCCGCGAGCGGGCGGGCGAGCCGATCCCGGTCGCCGACGTCGCGGCCTCGTTCCAGGACGCCGTCGTCGACGTGCTCGTCGACAAGTCGCTCGCCGCCTGCGTGGAGCGGCAGTGCGGCGACCTGCTCATCGTCGGTGGCGTCGCGGCGAACAGTCGCCTGCGCGAGGTCGCCGCCGAGCGCGCCGCGGCCGCCGGGGTGCGCCTGCGGATCCCGGCGCTGAAGTACTGCACCGACAACGGCCCGATGATCGCGTCGGTCGGTCACATGCTCGTCGTCAGCGGCGCCGCGCCGGACGCGCTCTCGCTCGGCGCCGACCCCTCCGCGATCCTCCAGGCGGCGACGCTCGTCCCGGCCTGACCCGGCCGGCCGGGGACCGCGTCACTGCTGGGTGAGGGCGAAGTGAGGGCGCGTCAGACCCGGCGACCCGGGCGAGCGGCCGCGGAATCGCTCGTAGGCGAGAACGGCGCCGTAGCCGGACAGCGCGACGGCCGTCCCGCAGATGACGTCGAGGACGTAGTGGTTCGCGGTCGCGACGACCGCCGTCGCCATCAGCACCGGCGACGCCACGGCCAGCGCGCGCAGCACCCAGTGCCGCGCGGCGCGCCAGACGACGATGCCGACGAGCAGGTTCCAGCCGACGTGCAAGCTCGGCATCGCGGCGTACTGGTTGACGAACGCCGGTGGTTGCAGGACGCGGTAGGAGTGCGACCAGACCGTGACGGTGTCGACGAACTCCGCCTCGGGCAGCAGACGCGGCGGGCTGACCGGGTATCGGGCGAAGATCAGCAGGCCGATGCCGCCGGAGACGATCATCGCGTTGCGGAGTTGGGTGTAGGCCGCGCGGACGTAGCGGTGCAGCAGCACCAGTGTCGTGAGAATGACGGGCCAGTGCCCCCAGATGTAGACCCAGTTGAAGAACGTGGTCATGCTCCGGTGCGCCACCACCGCCGAGTGGATGCTGTTCTCCCAGGCGATGTCGAGCCGGTCCTCGAAGTTGAGGATCGCGTACGCGTTCTCGGTGGCCCGTTCCTCCGACCCCTCGGTGACGTGCCGCGTGAGGAAGTACGGGGCGGCGCACGCGGCGACCAAGGCACACTGCGTCAGGCCCGCGAAAGTCCGTCGCGAGCGGGTGGGGAGATCGCTCGCCGTGGGGCGAACAGCCATCGACTCAATGTAGCCAGCCTTTGGCCGGGAGAACGAAAACTTTCAGCGGGTGCTCAGGTTCCCGCTTCGAGGTCGCCCTCGGTCTCCAGGTAGGCCTGCCGCAGGCCCGCCATCGTCTCCGGGTCGGGGTTCTCCCAGAGCCCGCGGTCGGCCGCCTCGAGCAGTCGCTCGGTGATGCCGTGGAGGGCCCAAGGGTTCGACTCGGCGAAGAACTTCCGCTGCTCCGGGTCGAGGACGTAACTCTCCGTCAGTTTCTCGTACATCCAGTCCTCGACGACGCCGGCGGTGGCGTCGTAGCCGAAGAGGTAGTCGACGGTGGCGGCGAGTTCGAACGCGCCCTTGTAGCCGTGGCGGCGCATCGCGGCGATCCAGCGCGGGTTGACCACGCGGGCGCGGAAGATGCGGGCCGTCTCCTCGGAGAGGGTGCGGGTGCGCACCGCGTCCGGGTTGGTGGAGTCGCCGATGTACGCGGCTGGGGCCTTGCCCGTCAGGGCGCGCACGGTCGCGACCATGCCGCCGTGGTACTGGAAGTAGTCGTCGGAGTCGGCGATGTCGTGCTCGCGGGTGTCGACGTTCTTCGCCGCGACCGCGATGCGCTTGTAGGCCGTCTCCATGTCCGGGCGGGCGGGCAGGCCGTCGAGGTCGCGGCCGTAGGCGTAACCGCCCCAGACTGCGTAGACCTCCGCGAGGTCGGCGTCGTCGCGCCAGTTGCGGGAGTCGATGAGGGGGAGCAGGCCCGCGCCGTACGCACCGGGCTTGGAACCGAAGACGCGCAGCGTGGCGCGGCGCCGGTCGCCGTGGGTCGCGAGGTCGTCGTCGACGTGGGCGCGGACGTAGTTGTCCTCGGGACCCTCGTCGAGCCCGGCGACGAGGGCGACGGCGTCGTCCAGCATCGCGACCACGTGCGGGAAGGCATCGCGGAAGAAGCCCGAGATGCGGACCGTCACGTCGACGCGGGGCCGCCGCTCGCCGTTCAGCGTCAGCTCGTCGAGCGGGATCGCCTCCAGCCCGGTGACCCGGCGCGAGGCCTCGTCCCAGACGGGGCGCACGCCGAGCAGGGCGAGGACCTCGCCGATGTCGTCCCCGGAGGTCCGCATCGCCGAGGTGCCCCACACCGAGAGCCCGACCGAGCGCGGCCACTCGCCGTTCTCGCGGCGGTACCGCTCGAGCAGGGAGTCGGCCATCGAGGCACCGGTCGCGTAGGCGAGGCGGGAGGGCACCGCCTTCGGGTCGACCGAGTAGAAGTTGCGCCCGGTCGGGAGGACGTTGATCAGCCCGCGCAGTGGCGACCCGCTCGGCCCGGCCGGCACGTACCCGCCGTCGAGCGCGTGCAGGACGTGCCCGATCTCGTCGGTGGTCCGTTCCAGCCGCGGCACGATCTCCGTCGCCGCGAACCGCAGGATCTCCGCCACTCGGCTGTCGTCGGTGACGGTCGCGGCGGCGGCGGGGTCCCAGCCGGCGGCGTCCATCGCGGCGACGAGGGCGCGGGCGGTGGCCTCGATCGCGTCGGTCTGCTCGCGGGTCGCGGAGCCGTCCTCGGGGAGGCCGAGTGCCTCCCGGAGGCCGGGAAGGGCGGCGACCTGGCCACCCCACATCTGACGTGCCCTCAGCATGGCGAGGATCAGGTCGATGCGGGCCTCGCCGCTCGGCACCTGCCCGAGGACGTGGAGGCCGTCGCGGATCTGGACGTCCTTGATCTCGCAGAGCCAGCCGTCCACGTGGAGCAGGAAGTCGTCGAACTCGGCGTCGTGGGGACGGTCGGAGAGCCCGAGGTCGTGGTCGAGTTTCGCGGCCTGGATCAGCGTCCAGATCTGGGCGCGGATCGCGGGCAGCTTGGCCGGGTCCATGGCCGCGATGTTCGAGTGCTCGTCGAGCAGCTGCTCCAGGCGCGTGATGTCGCCGTAGGTCTCGGCGCGCGCCATCGGCGGGACGAGGTGGTCGACCAGCGTCGCGTGGGCCCGGCGCTTGGCCTGCGTCCCCTCGCCCGGGTCGTTGACGAGGAACGGGTAGATGAGGGGTAGGTCGCCGATCGCGGCGTCGGTGGCGCAGGCGGCTGACATCGCCGCCGTCTTGCCCGGCAGCCATTCGAGATTGCCGTGCTTTCCGACGTGGACCATCGCGTCCGCGCCGAAGCAGGCGTCATCCTGGCCGCCGAGCCAGTGGTACGCCGCGAGGTAGTGGTGGCTCGGCGGGAGGTCCGGGTCGTGGTAGATCGCGACCGGGTTCTCGCCGAACCCGCGCGGGGGCTGGACCATCAGCACGACGTTGCCCGCGACCATCGCCGCGAGCACGATGTCGCCGTTGTCGACGAACAACGAGCCCGGCGCCGGGCCCCAGTGCTCCTCCACCGCATCGCGGAGCTCGGCCGGCAGGGTGGCGAACCACTCCGCGTACACCGCGCCGGGGATGCGGACCGGGTTCGCGGCGAGCTGAGCATCCGTCAGCCAGTCGGGGTCCTGGCCGCCGGCCGCGATCAGGGCGTGCATGAGGGCGTCGCCGTCACGCGCCTCGAGGCCGGGGAGGTCGCCGACCTGGTAACCGGCGTCGCGGAGGGCGTGCAGCAGCTCGAGCACGCTGGCCGGGGTGTCGAGGCCGACGGCGTTGCCGATGCGGGCGTGCTTGGTCGGATAGGCGCTGAGCATCAGCGCGAGCTTCTTCTCCGCGGCCGGGATGTGCCGCAGCCGAGCGTGCCGCACGGCGATGCCGGCGACGCGGGAGCACCGCTCCGGGTCCGGGACGTAGACGGGCAGCCCGTCCGCATCGATCTCCTTGAAGGAGAACGGCACGGTGATGAGGCGGCCGTCGAACTCCGGGACCGCGACCTGGGTGGCGGTGTCGAGTGGGGACAGGCCGTCGTCCGAGGCCGCCCAGGTCTTCCGGGAGGACGTCAGGCACAGCCCCTGCAGGATCGGGATGTCGAGCGCGGCGAGGGCCTGCACGTCCCAGGCCTCGTCGTCACCACCGGCGCTCGCGTCGGCCGGGCGGCGCCCGCCCGCGGCGAGAACCGTGACGACGAGCGCGTCCGCCGTCGCAAGCTGCTCGAGCAGACCGGGGTCCGGCACCCGCAGCGAGGAGCAGTACATGGGCATCGCCGTCGCCCCGTGGGCTTCGACCGCCTGGCTGAGCGCCTCGACGAACGCGGTGTTCCCCGCGACGTGGTGCGCCCGGTAGTAGAGGATCCCGATCCGCGGTCGCCCCCCGGGCCGCCCCCCCGCTCCCTCCGAAAGCGCAGATCCGTACGCGCTTTCGGCGGAATCGGCGTACGGATGTGCGCTTTCGGGGGACCGGGGGCGGTCCAGGTGGCCCCAGTCGGGGAGCTCCGCCGGGGGAGCGAAACCCTCGCCGGTGAGCAGGACGGTGTCGGAGAGGAACGCGTGGAGCTCGGCGAGGTTCGCCGGGCCGCCGTGGGCGAGGTAGGCGTGCGCCTGGGCCGCGACGCCGGCCGGGACCGTCGAGAGCGCCATCAGGTCGGCGTCGGGCAGCGACTCGCCACCGAGGACGATCAGCGGCCGCCCGTCGGCGCGCAGGGCGTCGATGCCGTCCTGCCAGTCGCGGTAGCCGCCGAGGATCCGGACGACGACCAGGTCGATCCCGTCGAGCAGCCCGGGCAGGTCGGCGACCTCGATCCGGGAGGGGTTCGCGAGCCGGTACTCCGCCCCGGAGGACCGAGCCGAGAGCAGGTCGGTGTCCGAGGTGGACAGCAGCAGGTGGGTCGCCACGGTCGTACTTCCTCCCTCGGGGTCCGCGCCCCGGGCCGGCGTCGGCGACGACGGGAGTGTCTGGCTCCCGGGAACGCTTCCGCGGAAGCGTCTCCGGTCACAGTCGCGGGACGGCGCCGGGCTTGCACCGGCTTCCTCCGCTGGTCGTCGCGATTGCCGTCCACTCTCGCACACGGCCACCGGCGGTCCGTCCGCCGCTGCGGCCCGCTCGTACGATCGCCGGGTGCCGTCCGAGAAGTCGTCCGTCCGCCGGGAGGGCCCCGACGCCTGCCCCGGGGTCCGGTCGGTGTGGTCGGCGGCGGACGGGGGGCTGGCGCGGGTCCGGGTTCCCGGGGGGCGACTCTCGGTCGAGCAGGCGCGGGTGCTCGCGGCCGCGGCGGAGGAGCTCGGCAGCGGCGTTCTGGAGCTGACCTCCCGCGCGAACGTGCAGATCAGAGGGCTGCAGCCGTCCGGTGAGCATGCCCTGGCGCCCCGGTTGCGGAACGCCGGGCTGCTCCCGAGCGACACCCACGACCGAGTCCGCAACATCGTCGCGTCGCCGCTGACCGGCCTGCGCGAGCGGCCGGACGTCGGGCCGATCGTCACCGCCCTCGACGACGGGCTGTGCGACGACCCGCACCTGGCCGCCCTGCCGGGCCGGTTCCTGTTCGCGATCGACGACGGCAGCCTCGACGTCTCCGGGCTCGACGCCGACGTCGCGCTCCACTCCGTTCCCAGCGCCGTCCCCGACGGGTTCGTCGTGCGCCTCGGCGGCGCGAAGGTGGGCCTGACGACGGCCCCGGCCGAGCTCGCCCTCGCCGCCGCCCGGGCCTTCCTCGCCGAGCGGGCCGCCCAGCACTCACCCGCGTGGCGCCTCGCCGAGCTCGCCGACGGGCCCGCCCGCGTCGCCGCCCGCCTCGACGATTCGCTCATGCATGAGCGGGTGGTCGAAATTCGGACACCGGACGCCCGAAAATCGACACCCTGCTCATGCATGAGCGGAGCGCGGCCGCTGGAGCCGGGGGAGTACCGCCAGACCGACGGGCGGACGGCCCTCGTCCTCGACGCCGGGGACGGCCGGCTGACCGCCGCCGCGTTCCGGGCCCTCGCCGACCAGGCCCAGCAGCACCAGACCCAGCCGCACCAGGCCCAGCAGCACCAGGCCCAGCAGCACCAGGCCCAGCCAAAAGGCGGGTCGGTCGGCCTGCGGGTCACGCCTTGGCGGGGTGTGGTGCTGCCGAACCTGGAGCCGGAGTCGGTGGGTACCGTGACCGCCGCACTCGCGGCCTTCGGGCTGCACACCGAGAGGCAGGCATGACCGAACTCGACTACATCCGCGACGGGGCCGAGATCTACCGGCGCTCGTTCGCGACGATCCGGGCCGAGGCGCGGCTGGACCACCTGCCGACGGACGTCGCCCGCGTCGCGGTGCGGATGATCCACTCCTGCGGGATGACCGACCTGGTCGAGGACCTCGCGTTCTCCCCGAACGCGGTTCAGGCGGCCCGGGAGGCACTGCTCGCCGGTGCCCCGATCTACTGCGACGCCGAGATGGTCGCCTCCGGCATCACCCGCAAGCGGCTGCCCGCGGACAACGAGATCCGCTGCACGCTCAACGCGTCCGGCGTCCCCGAGCTCGCGCAGCGGATCGGCAACACTCGCTCCGCCGCGGCGCTCGACCTCTGGGACCGCGTCGAGGGCGCGGTCGTCGCGATCGGCAACGCTCCGACCGCGCTGTTCCGCCTGCTGGAGCTGATCGCCGACGGCGGGCCCCGCCCCGCCGCGGTCCTCGGCCTGCCCGTCGGATTCATCGGTGCCGCCGAGTCGAAGGTCGCGCTCGCGGAGAACACGCTCGGCCTGGAGTACCTCGTCGTGCACGGCCGGCGCGGCGGGTCCGCGATGGCCGTCGCCGCCGTCAATGCGATCGCGAGTGAGCAGGAATGACCGGAACCCTCTACGGCGTCGGCCTCGGGCCGGGCGACCCGGAACTGGTGACGGTCAAGGCCGCCCGCCTGATCGCCGCCGGTGACGTCATCGCCTACCACGCCGCGCGGCACGGCAACAGCGTCGCTCTCTCCATCGCCCGCGACTACATGACGGGCAATCAGATCGAGGAGCCGCTGCTCTACCCGGTCACGGTGGAGACGACGGACCACCCCGGCGGCTACCGCGGCGCGCTGGAGGAGTTCTACGACGGCGCCGCCGAGCGCCTCGCCGCTCACCTGGACGCGGGCCGCGACGTCGTCGTCCTCTGCGAGGGCGACCCGTTCTTCTACGGCTCCTACATGCACATGCACAAGCGCCTGGCCGGTCGGTACCCCGCGGTCGTGGTCCCCGGCGTCACCAGCGTCGCCGGCGCCGCGGCCGAGCTCGGTCGTCCGCTCGTCGAGCGCGAGGAGACGCTGACGGTCCTGCCGGGCACGCTCTCGCCCGACGTCCTCGCCGGCAAGCTCGCCGCCGCGGACTCCGCGGTCGTGATGAAGCTCGGCCGTACGTTCGCCGGGGTCCGGGACGCGCTCGCGATCGCCGGTCGCCTTGAGGAGGCCTGGTACGTCGAGCGCGCCACCACCGACCGGCAGCGGATCGCCCCGCTCGCCGAGGTCGACCCCGCGACCGTGCCCTACTTCTCGGTCGCGCTGCTGCCGAGCCGCGTGCACGAAGCGACCCGCGCCGAGCTCGCGGCCTCCGAACGGGCTCAGGAGCAGGTGCAGAACCGTGGCGAGGTCGTCGTGGTCGGGCTCGGGCCCGCGGGCCGGGAGTGGCTGACTCCGCAGGCCCAGGCGGCGCTGACCGCGGCCGAGGACCTCGTCGGCTACGGGCCCTACCTCGACCGCGTCCCGGCGAACCCGCGCCAGGCGCGCCACGCCAGCGACAACCAGGTCGAGTCCGAGCGGGCCGAGTTCGCCCTCGACCTCGCCCGTCGCGGTCGCCGCGTCGCGGTCGTCTCCTCGGGCGACCCCGGCGTCTTCGCGATGGCCGCCGCCGTGCTCGAGGTGGCGGGGGAGGACCGCTACAAGGACGTCCCCGTCCGCGTGCTGCCCGGTCTGACGGCGGCTCAGGCCGTCGCGAGCCGGGTGGGCGCCCCGCTCGGCCACGACTTCTGTGTGCTCTCGCTCTCGGACCGGCTCAAGCCGTGGGAGATCATCGAGGCCCGGCTCGCCGCCATCGCGGCCGCCGATCTCGTCCTCGCGGTCTACAACCCGCGGTCCAAGGCCCGCCCGCACCAGCTCGGCCGGGCGAAGGAGATCCTGCTGGAGCATCGCGCCCCCGAAACCCCCGTCGTCGTCGGCCGGGACGTCGGCGGCGCCGCCGAGCACGTCGTCGTCACCACCCTCGGCGAGCTCGCCCCCGAGACCGTCGACATGCGGTGCCTGCTGATCGTCGGCAGCTCCACGACGACTGTCACCCAGCGGGGCGACGGCCGCCCCGCCGTCTTCACCCCGCGCTGGTATCCGCAGGCGGCGGGTCCTGGAAGTGGAACTGGGTGACGGCGCTCAACTGACCCGCGCGATCCTCGGCCACGATCCAGACGTACCGCGGCAGGCCGGGCGGAAAGGACGGGCGATGAGCAATGTCCTTGCCGGGCGGTGTCTTGACGCGCTCGGTCGGTCGGCCGTTCGTGGTGAACCGCAAGGCCACGAGGTCCGGCGCGGCGGACGAGGCCGTGATTACGGGCTGACCGTCCAAACTCACTGCGGCTGCCTCGACAGCTCCGGGCGGTGACGTATCGACCCTGAAGGTGGTCACGATGGCGTCGGGGGGCGCGGTCGTCGCGAGCTCGGCGGAGTAGCCCGACCACGTGCGCAGGGTGTATGAAGCGCCGTCGGTGAGGAGGCCGGGCGGCACCTGAACGGTCCGAACAGTGCCGGCTCCCTCGGTGACCGGCGTGGGGTGAACGCTGTGCCAGAACGGTGTCGACCCCGCGACGATCTGGGCGTGGAGGTAACCGCGCGGCGCTCCGGCCTGTCCCGGAGGCGGAAGAAGTCGCCGGACGGGAGCAGTGATTGCCGGCGTCGTCGATGTTACGTACCGCTCGGTCCGCCAGTCCTTGCTCGGGCTGAACTGCACGTTCTCGTAGCTCGCACAGGCCTCACCGTCGTGATCGTCATCGCGGTACCAGGCGTACTCGGCGTCGCGTCCTTCGAGGTAAGGACCAAGCCCTGCGGTCACGAGTTCAAGACACGTGTCGTAGCGGGGATCGGCCGGCACCGGCACCGGCACGGGCTCGGGGGTCAGTGTCACGGCCGCGCGCTTGACCGCGGGAATCTTGCGGTTCGTGCAGTCGTAGGGGCCTAGCGCACCGAGCAAGGCGTCGGCTTCGGCGCGGTCGACGCTGAGCCCCCACCGGTACTTCACGCTGATCCACCGGGTGACGTAATCACACCGGACCGCGGACCTGGGTAGCCAACCGGCAGGATCGCGACCTTTCCGCTTGGCGGCGCTCTTGCCTGTCACTGCGACGAGGGTGGAATCGAAAAGCAGATCGTTGGCGAAGGCGTTGCGGCTTCGGGCGTCCCAACGGGAGGCTCCGGAATCCCACGCCTCCTCAATCGGCACGAGCCGCTCGACCGTCATGGACGAGGCCCTGCGCACCTTCGCGCCGGTGAACGGGTCGATCCAGGTCAAGCTCCGGGTCGAACAGGATTTAGGGGTCCGGCCCAGTGCATCGGCCGCAAGGACGTGGGCACGGACATCACGGCACTTCCTCAGGCTCGACTTTGTCCACGTCGACATCGAGGCCGGCGCCGTGGTTGTGGTCTCCGGCGCGACTGTGAGTTTCATGAGCAGCTTGAACGGGGTCGTCCTGGCCGACGCTGTGGCCGAATCGGCACCTCCGACCGTCAGGGTGGACGCGGCGAGCAGAGTGCTCACGAGCACGGCGGTGCGGCGGCGGGCCATCGGTCTCCGATTCGGGCGGACGGGTGCTCGAGTCGGACGCCCGCGAACCACGGGTGGTTGCCACGCGGGCGTAGATCTGTCCGTTCGGTGCCACTTGAGGGGCTGAACGGTGGAGACTTCCGGGGCGGTCGTGCCTACTCGCGCCGGGGCGAATTTGGTGGGGGTGGATCCGGGTCCTCGGGTGGAACCTTGAGCCCGTCGCGGACGAGTTGCCAGTGCGCGTTGCGTCGGGGTCGTTGCTCCTTGTCCACCCACTTCGGGGGAATCATTTCTGGGTGGCCGTCGGCGGCCATCCGCACGCCCCAGCCCTGATGGTGGATCAGATAGTGTTCGTGGGAGCAGACCAGGGCCATCTTGTCCACGTCGGTCGGGCCCTCGTCCCGGTCCCACCACTCAATATGGTGCGCTTCGCACCACGCGGCGGGACGGGTACATCCCTCGCCGATGCACCCGATGTCGCGCGCGACCAGGGCGGACCACTGGGCGGGGGTGGCGGTGCGGACCTCGCGGCCCATCGCCAACGGCACCCCGAGGGTGTTGGCCACGATCGGGGTGATCCCGGCATCGCAGGCGATCCGCTGCACGGTGGCGATGTCCAGATCTTCACCGGTCGCGGTCCTCGCGAAGGGGTGCCCGGTGTCCCCGGCCATCGTCTCCACGCTCGCGGTGACGTGCAGGTGTGGCCGGACGCCGTGGGACGGGGGCAGGTCCCCGAAGCGGAGGAATTGGCGGAACACGTCCCCGAGGGCGTCGTGGCGGCGCTGGGGTGCTGAGCGTTCGTCCCGTTGGCCGTTCACGGCGGGTCGGGGTGCGGCGAGGGGGTCGAGGGCGGTCTTGACCAGGGCGGCGACCTCGTCGGTCAGTTCACCGCGGATGCGGTGCAGCCCGTTCCCGAGGTCGGTGAGCGTGAGCGAGCGCTTGCGCTGGGCCCGGGCGGCCCGCTTGGACTCCGCGGGGGCGTTGCCGTCCGGGTCGTCAGGATCGGGTGCCGGGGGTTTGCCGTCCTCGTCGATGACCTCTTCGATGTGCTTGCCCAGGCGCAGGATCCCGGAGGGGTCGGCGTCGTGGGCCTTGGCCAGCAGGAACGTCTCCGCTTTCGCGAGTTCCGAGGCGGAGCCGACCGGTTCGATCTTGCGCAGACTCCGCGCGACCGCCCGGGCCTGGTCTTTGTTGAGCTTGCCGTCGGCGAGCGCTTGCACCGTCGCGGTGCCTTTGCGGGACAGGATGTCGGCGTCCTTGACCCGCGCCCGTGCCTCGGCCGGGTGCAGGTTCAGCTTCTGTCCCAGCCAGACCGCGGTCGAGATCTTCCCGTCGGCCAGCGAGAGCCCGCGGACATCGGCCTCCCGCACCGCCCGCACCCCGACCGCCGCGACCGCGGAGTCCAACTGCGACTGCGCGCGGATCATCAGCTCCAGATCCGCGTCGGTGAGCGTCCAGACCTCGTCCGCGGTGAGCATCGCCGCGACCTTGCGGACGTCCTCAACGACACTGGCGACCAGTGCCAGTGCCGGATGCGTCCCCACCCCTGCGGACATGCCACGATTCTACCCGGGTTCGAACACATGTTCTAGTGCTGTCAAGACCTCATTTGTCTCTGCTGTCACTACTTTCTGACGGTGCGTTAGGGATCGGAAGCCCGCGGGGCGAGCCCCTCGTCACCTGGTGATGCCCCCGGCGAGGCGAGGGCGATCGGGCTGGGAGCGGAGCGCCACCTCGGAGACCCCGGCCATGGCGGCGGTGACGGTCAGGACGGCGGGCCAGGTGCCGATCAGGTGAGCGAGGGGGTGGGACCCGACGAGGGCGGCGACGTAGGTGCCGCCCAGCGCGGCAGTGCGGGCCCGCCCGACGGAGCGGAGGAAGCCCGGCACCGCGGCGGCGCCGGCGGCGGCGAAGATCAGCGCGCCCAGGGGGCGGATCCCGGTCAGCTGGGCAGCTGCGAATCCTCCCAGGAGACCGACAGCGACCAGGGTCGAGGGGCGGCGTGCGACACCAGCGACGATCATGGAGGCAGACTACGCAGTGGACCCGGTGCGCAGCGGCCCGGGCAAATGCACGGAAAGGCGGACGATGAGCGCGGCGATCCTGGTGACCGGCGGGACCGGGACCGTGGGACGCAAGCTCGTCCGGAAGCTGGTCGCCGCGGGCCGGGACGTCCGGGTGCTCAGCCGCAAGGACCGGCCCGGTGTCGAGCCCGGCACCCCGAAGCTTCCCGACTGGCCGGACTGGTTCGTCGGTGACCTGCGTACCGGCCACGGCCTGGCGAAGGCGCTCGAGGGCGTGGGCATCGTCGTCCACTGCGCGAGCGTCCCGGGCCACGACGTCGAGGCCGCGGCGCAGCTCCTGATCGCCGCGACCCGGGCGGACAAGCCCCACATCGTGTACCCGTCGATGATCGGCGCCGACCGTATCGAGGACGCCGCCTACCGCGACCGCCGCGCGATCGAGCGCCTGCTCGCCGACAGCGAGCTGCCGTGGACGGTCGTCCGCGTCGGGCACCTGCACGAGCACCTCGACGCCGCGCTGCGCCGCGCGAGCCGCAAGCCGTGGATGTTCGTCCCGGCCGACACCAGCTACCAGCCGATTGCGGCCGAGGACGTCGCCAACCGGCTCGTCGACCTCTGCACCCCGATGCAGGCGCACCAACTGCCCGACGTCGGTGGCCCGGAGATCATCGACGCCGAGGACCTCACCGCCTACTGGCTGAACGTGGTCGGCAAGAAGCGGAAGCTGGTCCCGGTCCGTAAGCGCGGCAAGCTCTACGCCGGCTACCGCGAGGGCTGGCACCTCTCCCCGGACCGGCTCGTCGGCCACCAGACCTTCGCCGAGTTCCTGACCGAGCTGATGGCTGCTCAGGACAAGCCGGCCGAGGACAAGGCCGCCGCGAAGGCGGCGGCCAAGGAGGAGAAGGCGAAGAAGGTCAAGGAGCCCAAGCCGCCGAAGGAGAAGCGGCGCCGGGGCCAGGACGCCGAGACCGCGGACGACGCCTCGGCCGAAGCCAGCGAGTCGGGCGACAAGACCCCTAGCTGAGCGCGTTCAGCCACGCGAGGACGTCGGCGGCGTCGGCGACCGTCGGAACCCCCGCGGGGGCCGGCGGCCGGTCGACCATCACGACCCGGACGCCGAGCTCGCGCGCCGCGGTGAGCTTCGCCGCGGTCATCGCCCCGCCGCTGTCCTTGGTGACGAGGGTCCGGACGCCGTGCTCGCGCAGCAGCGCGCGTTCGCCGTCGAGCGTGTAGGGCCCGCGGGCGAGCAGGACGACCGCGTCGGCCGGCAGCGGGGGATCCGGCGGGTCGACGGCCCGGATCACGAACCGGTGCGGCAGATCGGCGAAGACGGCGAGACCGCCTCGCCCGGTCGTCAGCAGGACAGGCCCGTGCGAAGCGGCGACCGCGGCCGCCGCGGCGGGCATGTCCGGCACCCGGTGCCACGCGTCCTCCGGACCCGCGGTCCAGCCCGGACGCCGGAGCATCAGCAGCGGCACCCTCGCGGCCGGGGCCGCCTGGGCCGCGGACGCCGAGATCCGCGCGGCGAACGGATGCGTGGCGTCGACGACCGCGGCGACGTCGTGCTCGGTGAGCCATTCCGCCAGCTTCTCCGGACCACCGAACCCACCGATGCGCACCTCTCCGACCGGCAGCGCGGGGGAACTGACCCGCCCCGCCAGCGAACTGACGACCCGCCAGCGACCGTCGTCGGCCAGGGCGGCCGCCAGCGCCCGCGCCTCGGACGTGCCGCCCAGGATCAGGACGGTCCGCATCAGGAGCGGCAGCGCGTGGTCGAGTACAGGTGGCTGTCGCTGAACTGATTCGCCGTCAGGACGTTGCCCACGATGATCACCGCCGTGCGCACGACCCCGGCGGCCCGGACGGTCTCCGCGATGTCGGCGAGCGTCCCGCGCAGGATCAGTTCGTCCGGCCGGCTGGCCCGGGCCACGACGGCGACCGGAGCGTCCGGGCCGTACTCGGGCGTCAGTGCGGCCACGACCTGCTCGATGCGCTGCACGGCCAGGTGCAGGACGAGCGTCGTCCGCGTCCGGGCCAGCGAGGCGAGGTCCTCGCCCGGCGGCATCGGCGTCGACGCCGCCGAGATCCGGCTCAGCAGCACCGACTGGCCGACGCCCGGCACGGTCAGCTCCCGCGCCAGCGCGGCGGCGGCCGCCGCGTAGGCAGGGACGCCGGGAGTCACGTCGTAGGGCACGCCCGCCTCGTCGAGGCGGCGCATCTGCTCGGCCATCGCCGAGTACAGCGACGGGTCCCCGGAGTGCAGCCGTGCCACGTCCTGACCCGCGGCGTGTGCGGCCACGAGCTCCGCGGTGATCGCGTCGAGGTCGAGGTTCGCCGTGTCCACGAGGCGCGCGCCGGGCGGGCACCAGGTGAGCACCTCCGGCGGCACCAGACTCCCGGCGTACAGGCACACGGGGGAGGCGGCGATCAGGTCCCGGCCCCGCAACGTCATGAGGTCCGCGGCGCCGGGGCCGGCGCCGATGAAGTGCACGGTCACTTGACGACCGTCCACTGCGTGACGGGAGCCGCCGGCCGCCAGACGGTGAACCCGCCGACCGGCGCGGTGCGGGAGATCGCGAGCCGAACGAGGTCCCCACCGAGCTCGGCCTGCCGCGCGACGACGAGCGCCTCGGTCTGCAGCGTGACGGCGTTGACGACCAGCCGGCCGCCGGGCCGCAGGGCATCCCAGCACGTCTCGAGCACGCCGGGGTCGGTCGCGCCGCCGCCGACGAACACCGCGTCGGGGGCGGGCAGGTCCTTGAGGGCGTCCGGCGCCGCGCCGGTGACCACCTGCAGGTCCGGGACGCCGAGGGCCGCCGCGTTGGCGACGATCCGTTCGGCACGGTCGGCGCGCTCCTCGATCGCGATCGCTCGCGCCGTCCGCTCCGCGCGCAGCCACTCGATGCCGATGCTCCCCGCGCCGCCGCCGACGTCCCAGAGCAGCTGCCCGGCCAGCGGGACCAGGCGGGCGAGCGTCACCGCGCGGATCTCGCGCTTGGTCAGCTGGCCGTCGTGCTCGTACGCCTCGTCCGGCAGGCCGGGCACGCGGCCGAGCGGCGTCGCGCCCTCGTCCGTCCCGCAGGCCACCGCGACCAGGTTCAGGGCGTCGATCCGGCCCGCCGGCGGGTCCCAGCCCGCCGCGGTGCCCGTCACGACGGTGCCGTCCGGGGAACCGAGGCGGGACAGGACCGCGAGACGGCTCGCGCCGTAACCGGCGTCCACGAGCAGCGCCGCCAGCGCGTCCGGCGTCTGCGAGCCGGACGAGAGCACCAGCAGGCGCCGACCGGGCGCCAGCACGGCGCGCACCGCGGCCAGGTTGCGTCCGACGGCGCTCACGACCTCGACGTCCTCCGCCGGCCAGCCGAGCTTCGCGCAGGCCAGCGCCGCCGACGACGGGTGCGGCAGCACGCGCAACCGGACCTCGGGCGCCTCGCGGACCAGCGTCGCTCCGATCCCGAAGAACATCGGGTCGCCGCTGGCCAGCAGGCACAGCGACCGCCCGGCGTGAGCAGCGAGCAGGCCCGGCAGCGCCGGGACCAGGGGAGTCGGCAGCGGCACGCGCTCGGCGGTCACGTCCGGCGGCAGGTAGGTCAGGTGGCGCCGACCGCCGACGACGACCTCCGCGGCGCGAACGGCCGCCTGCGAGGTCGCGGCCAGGCCGTCCCACCCGTCGGCGCCGATGCCGACGACCGTGACCGGCCCGGTGCTCATACGTTCCCGACGATCCGGTCGACGCGGATCAGCATCACGATGCGCTCCGGGTTGGGCCGGGGCTCGCGGTAGCGCTCGGCGTACCGGCGGCAGGCCTCCTCGACCTGTTCGGGGGACTCGCCGATCGTGGCCGTCCCCTCGATCGTCGACCAGCGGCGGCCGTCGACCTGGCACACGGCGACCGGCGCGCCCGCGGGCCCGGCCGCGGCGACGTGGCGGACCTTGAGGGACGTCCGGCCGGCGATGATCCGCGCGAGCCCGGCCTCGGGGTCCAGCGTCGCGCCCACGGGCACGACGTGGGGTCGGCCGTCGGCGCGCAGGGTCGTGAGCGTGCACAGGTGCCGCTCCTGCCAGAACGCGACGAGGTCGCGGTCGTCGATCGCCAGCACGTGAGAGGCCTTCCGTACTCGAGCTCGCTCCACGGATCGAAAACCTACGACACGCCCCGACGGGACCATTGCAAAGTAACTAAGTCGAGTTACTCTAATTGGGTTGGCACCAGCATCCAGGAGGACCCGATGACCGTCACCGCCGTCAGCCCCTGTCTCGGCTTCGACCTCGACGCCCCGGTGCTCTCGCTGAGCCGGTCGGCGCTGCTGGAGGCGCAGGCGCGGGGAGCGGTGGTCCTCGACACCCGGGACGCCGAGCGGTTCGCGGCGGGGCACTGGCCCGGCTCGGTCAACATCGCGCTGGACGGGCCCTTCGCGCTGCAGGCCACGCTCGCGTTCTGCGGCAACGCCGAGATCGCGCTGATCTGCGACCCCGGCACCGAGGTCGAGGCCCGCAACCAGCTCGGCGGGCTCGGACTGCACCGTGTCTGCGGCGTCCTCGCCGGCGGCCTCGGCCCGCTCGACGCCCACCGCCTCGTCACCGGGCTCGCGAACGAGAGCGCGCGGACGGCATGAGAGCGAGCTGGCCGACCGACCCGCTAGGCGCGGCGTCGATGGAGCAGGTAGCTGTCCATGATCCAGCCGTGCCGCTCCCGGTGCTCCGCCCGGAGGGCGACGATCTCCGCCTTGCGTTCCTGCAGGTCCCCGGCGACGAGCACCTCGCCGGGCATGCCGAGGTAGGCGCCCCAGTAGATGTCCAGGTCCTCGTCCGGGAGCCCGGCGAACGACTCCGAGCCGTCGAGCATGACGAGAACGTCGTCCAGCTCGGGCGGCATGCCGCCGGCGGCGAGGCGGCGCCCGGTCGTGATGTGCACCGGCGCGCCGACGCCGGTGAACGTCACCCGGTGCCGCGCGGCGAGCGTCTGCAGCGACGTGATCCCCGGAATCACCTCGTAAGCGAGTTCGACGGTCTTTCGCTGCTCGACGCGGTCCAGTACGCGCAGCGTGCTGTCATAGAGCGCCGGGTCGCCCCAGACGAGGATCCCGACGCTCTCGCCGGGTGAGACCTCGTCGCGCAGCGCGGCCTCGATCAGGTCCGCGCGGGCGTCGTACCAGTCCCGGACCGCGCCGGGATAGTCGGCGGCGGCGCGGTCGCGGTCGGGGTCCGGAACGGTGAGCACGCGGTAGGACTTCGCGATGTGCCGGGAGCAGATCTCGTGCCGCAGGTCGACGAGCTCCCGCTTCGCCTCGCCCTTGTCCAGGACGAGGATCACGTCCAGTCCCGACAGGACCCGGACCGCCTGCAGCGTGAGCTGCTCGGGGTCACCGGAGCCGATGCCGATCACGTACACGGTCACCGTCGGGTTCACAGCCGGGTTCACAGTCGGGTTCACTGTCGTGTTCACACCGTCGTCACGCACGGGAAGCCTTTTCTCGGGAGCCTGCTGCGGGGGTCCAAAACCGTCCGCCGATTGTTGTCGCGGAGGACACCTCAGCCGTCGGCGGGCCTGGCCATAGGGTTTCCCCGAGCAGCGGGAGACCCCCGCGCAGGGTGCGGCGGACGAGAGGACATCGGTGTTCCGACGGATCGCGGTGGTCAACCGGGGCGAGGCAGCGGTCCGTCTGATCCGCGCCGTGCGCGAGCTGAACGCGGAGCGCGGCACCTCCATCCGCACCGTCGCCCTGCACACGCAGGGCGAGGCAGCGGCCATGTTCGTGCGCCAGGCCGACGAGGCCGTGGCGCTGCGGCCGTCCACGACGGCGTCCGTGCCGTACCTGGACTACGCCGAACTGGAGCGGGCGCTGGTCGCCTCCGGCGCCGACGCCGTCTGGGTCGGTTGGGGCTTCGTCTCCGAGCACCCCGCGTTCGTCGAGCTGTGCGACCGGCTCGGCATCGCCTTTCTCGGCCCGCCCGCCGAGGCCATGCGTCTGCTCGGCGACAAGATCGAGGCCAAGCTCGTCGCGGAACGCGTCGGCGTCCCGGTCGCGGCGTGGAGCGGCGCCGGCGGCGTGACGTCGTACCAGGACGCCCTGCGCCACGCAAGCCGCATCGGCTACCCGCTGATCATCAAGGCCAAGGCCGGCGGCGGTGGTCGCGGCATCCGCAAGGTCCTCGCGGAGGAGGAACTCGAGGCGGCCTTCGAGGGCACCCGGGCCGACGCGGCCCGGTACTTCGGGGACGACGGGGTCTTCCTCGAGGCGCTCGTCACCGGCGCCCGTCACGTCGAGGTGCAGATCATCGCCGACGCCCACGGCAACGTCTGGGCGCCCGGCGTGCGGGACTGCTCGATCCAGCGCCGCAACCAGAAGATCATCGAGGAGTCGGCGTCCCCGGTCCTCACGCCGGAGCAGTCGCTGGAGCTGCGTCGCGTCTCGACGGACCTGGTCAAGGCCGTCGGCTACCGCGGCGCGGGCACCGTCGAGTACCTGTACGACCCGGTCCGCCGGGCGTTCGCGTTCCTCGAGGTCAACACCCGCCTGCAGGTCGAGCACCCGATCACCGAGGCCGCCACCGGCATCGACCTGGTCAAGCTGCAGATCCTCATCGCGGCGGGGGAGCCGCTGCCGGGCGAGTGCCCGCCGGAGATCAACCACGCGATCGAGATCCGCCTCAACGCCGAGGACCCCGACAACGGGTTCGCCCCGGCGCCGGGCCGTGTCGCGCTGCTGGAGTTCCCGCAGGGGCCGGGCATCCGCGTCGACTCGGGCATCGCGGCCGGCGACACGATTCCGCCGGAGTTCGACTCGATGGTCGCGAAGATCATCGCGATCGGCCGGGACCGCACCGAGGCCATGGCGCGCCTGACCCGCGCGCTCCGTGACACCACCGTCGTCATCGAGGGTGGGACGACGAACAAGTCGTTCGTGCTCGAGCTGCTCTCGCGGCCCGAGGTGCGGGACGGCAGCGCGGACACCGCGTGGCTCGACCGCGGCTCGCTCGACGACCGCGGGCTCGCGCCGCACGCCGACGTCGCGCTCTACGCGGTCGCGGTCGACAGCTACGAGCGCGAGGAGTTCGTCGAGCGCGAGGCGTTCCTCGCCCTCGCCCGCGGCGGTCGCCCGCAGGCCGACCACGCGATCGGCCGCACGATCGAGGCCCGCTACGGCGGCCACGCGTACTCGATGGAGGTCGCGGCGCTCGCGGCCGACCGGTACCGCGTCACCGTGCGCGGCGTGAGCGCGGACGTCGACGTCCAGCGGCTCTCGGACTACGAGTGGCGGCTCACCGTCCACGGCGGCCCCTCTGGCGGGGTGCACCGCGTCGTCCTCGCCGCCGGGCCGAACGACCACCTCGTCGAGGTCGACGGCGTCAGCCACCGCGTCGGCCGGGACTCCGGCGGCGTCGTGCGCGCGCCCGCGCCGGCCGTCATCGTGGCGCTGCCGGTCGGTCCCGGCGACGTCGTCGAGGCCGGCCAGACGGTCGCCGTGCTCGAGGCGATGAAGATGGAGACCCCGGTCGCGGCGCCGTTCACCGGTCGCGTCCGCGAGATCCTCGCCACTCCGAACTCCCAGGTGCCCGCGGGCGCGCCGCTGCTGCGGCTCGACCCCGAGGGCGGCGAGGCCGCCGTCAGCGACCTGCCCGAGGTGACCTTCGCTCCCTGCGTCGACGGCGCGAACGACCTGACGACCGACCCCGCTCAGCGCGCCCTCGACCTGCTCGAGGCGCTGCGGGCGCTGGTCACCGGCTACGACGTCAGCGCCGCCGAGGGCCGCGCGCTCGTCGCCGAGTACGGCGCGGTGCGCCGGCTGCTGCCGGCGCAGGACAGCCGGCTGGTGGCGGCCGAACTTGCGGTGCTGCGCATGTTCGCCGACATCTGCGAGCTCTCCCGCAACCGGCCGTCGGCCGAGGAGGAGAAGTCCGAGACGCGCGTGCACAGTCCGCGCGAGTACCTGCACACCTACCTGCGTTCGCTCGACGTCGAGCGTGAGGGCCTGCCGGAGTCCTTCCGCAGCAGGCTCTCCCGCGCGCTCGTGCACTACGGGGTTGCGGACCTCGAGCCGACCGAGCACCTCAAGGACGCGGTCTACCGCGTCTTCCTCGCCCTCGCCCGAGGGGACGCGCAGACCCCGGTCGTGACCGCGCTGCTCGAGCGGTGGCTCGACGCCGAGGACCTCACGCTCGCGGACCAGAAGGTGAACGACGAGCTGGCCGAGGTGCTGGAGCGGCTCGTCAACGCCACCCGCATCCGCTACCCGCTGATCGGCGACCTCGCCCGCAGCGTGAGGTTCCGTCACTTCGATCAGCCGTTGATTCTCGCGGCTCGGGAGCGGGCGCTCGCCTCGATCCGCGCGCAGATCGACCACCTCGTCGAGAACCCGGACGCGCCGGACCGTGCCGAGCGCATCGAGGCGCTGGTCACCAGCCCGGAGACGATCATCGGGCTGCTCAACGAGTACCTCGGGACCGGCGTCGATGCCCTGGGCCCGCTGCTGGAGGTCCAGACCCGGCGGTACTACCGCAGCCGGGACCTGGAGAACGCGCGGCTGTTCGTGCACGACAACCGCCAGGTGATGACGAGCGAGTTCGACCTCGCCGACCAGCGGCTGCACCTGATCGCGACCGTCGGCGACTTCACTGAGCTGCCGGCCCTCGCCGCAGCGGTGGGGGAGCTGGCCGCCGAGCACGCGTCGGACGACCCGCGCACCCTGGTGCTCGACTTCTTCCTGTCCTGGGACGATCTGCCCGGCGACTACGACGAGGTCTCCTCGGCGCTGCGCGCGGAGCTCGACGGCCTGTCGTGGCCGGCGTCGCTGCGCCGGATCACGATCGGCATCGCGGGCGGAACCACCGCGCGGACCTTCTATCTGACGTTCCGTCCGTCGGCGCCCGGGTCGGCGGGGGAGCTCGAGGAGGACCGCCTGATCCGCGGTCTGCACCCGCTGGTCGCACAGCGCCTCGGCTTCAGCCGGCTCGTGAACTTCGACCTGACGCGTCTCCCCGCCGACGACGGCGTCTACCTCTACCGGGCCACCGGCAAGACCAACGCCGACGACGAACGCGTCATCGCGCTGGCTGAGATCCGGGACGTGCACCCGCTGCGTGACGCGTCGGGTCGGGTGCTCGCGGTGCCGACCGTCGAGCGGGTGCTCACCAGTTGCGTGCAGGGGATTCGCAGCGTCCAGGCGCGGCGCCCGGCCGGGCGCCGGCTCGACCGCAACCGGATCGTCCTCGCGGTCTCGCCGACCGCGATCGTCCCGCTCGACGAGCTCGACACCGTCACGCGCGGCCTGGTCCCGATGACCGCCGGCGCCGGGCTCGAGGAGGTGCTCGTCGTCGGGCGCTTCCAGGACGGTTCCGACGGCGAGGAGCGCGAGGCGGCCGTGATGATCTCGTACACCCACGGCGTGGGTGCGCAGATCTCCGTCACGAACCGGCCGACCGAGCCGATCCCGCCGCTGGACGACTACGAGCAGAAGGTCCGGGCGTCGCGTGCCCGCGGCGCGGTGTACCCGTACGAGCTCGTCGGTCTGCTCATCGGCACCGCCGGCACGTTCTTCGAGCTCGACCTCGACGAGACCGGCGAACTCGTGCCGGTCGACCGGGAGCCGGGGCAGAACAGCGCCGGCATCATCGTCGGCCTCGTGACGTCGTCGACGCCGCGCTACCCCGAGGGCCTGTCGCGCGTCGTGCTCATGGGTGACCCGACCAAGTCGCTGGGTTCGCTGGCGGAGCCGGAGTGCGCGCGGGTCATCGCGGCGCTCGACCTCGCCGAGGCCGAGGGCTTCCCCGTCGAATGGTTCGCGCTCTCGGCCGGTGCGCGGATCTCCATGGACTCCGGCGTCGAGAACATGGACTGGATCGCGCGGGCGCTGCGGCGCATCGTCGAGTTCACCCAGGCCGGCGGGGAGGTCAACGTCGTCGTCGCGGGCATCAACGTCGGCGCGCAGCCGTACTGGAACGCCGAGGCGACGATGCTCATGCACACCAAGGGTGTGCTGATCATGACGCCGGACTCCGCGATGGTTCTGACGGGCAAGCAGTCGCTCGACTACTCCGGCGGTGTCTCGGCCGAGGACAACTTCGGCATCGGCGGTTACGACCGCGTGATGGGCCCGAACGGGCAGGCGCAGTACTGGGCGCCGAACCTCGCGGCCGCGGCGGAGATCCTGTTCGCGCACTACGACCACGCGTACCGCGCAGCCGGCGAGCGTTTCCCGCGCCGGGTCGAGACCACCGACCCGTTCGACCGCGACGTGCGCCTGCACCCGCACATCCACCCCGGGTGCCCGGACTTCCAGACCGTCGGCGACATCTTCTCCGCGGAGAAGAACCCCGAGCGCAAGAAGCCGTTCGACATTCGGACGGTCATGCGCGCGGTCGTGGACTCCGACCATGCGGTGCTCGAGCGTTGGGCCGGCATGGCTGACGCCGACACCTCCGTGGTGTTCGATGCGCACCTCGGCGGCCAGCCCGTCACCGTCATCGGCATCGAGTCGCGGCCCGTGCCGCGCCGCGGTTACCTGCCGAGCGACGGGCCCGACGTCTGGACCGGCGGCACGCTGTTCCCGCAGTCGTCGAAGAAGACCGCGCGGGCGATCAACGCCGCGTCCGGGGTGCGTCCGCTCGTCGTGCTCGCGAACCTGTCGGGCTTCGACGGCTCACCCGAGTCGCTGCGGAACCTGCAGCTCGAGTACGGCGCCGAGATCGGCCGCGCGATGGTGAACTTCGACGGCCCGATCGTGTTCTGCCTGATCTCGCGGTACCACGGCGGCGCCTTCGTCGTGTTCTCCGGGACGCTGAACGACAACATGGAGGTCGTCGCGGTCGAGGGCTCGTTCGCCTCGGTGCTCGGCGGCGCCCCCGCGGCCGCCGTCGTCTTCACCGCCGAGGTCCGCGCCCGCACGAACAACGACGAGCGCATCCGCAACCTGGAGGCCCGCCTCGCCTCGGCGTCCGGGGCCGAGGCCGCGCAGCTCCGCGTCGAGCTCGCGGACCTGCGCAACCTCGTCAAGATCGAGAAGCAGGGCGAGGTCGCCGCGGAGTTCGAGGGGATCCACGACATCCGCCGGGCCCAGAAGGTCGGCTCCGTCCACACGATCATCTCTGCCGCGGAGCTCCGGCCCTACCTGATCTCCGCCGTCGAACGCGGCATGGCCCGCACGTTGAACAAGGGGTGACACCCTTTCCGGCGGCACAAGGGGTGTCACCCCTGGTGGCTAACGGTTGTAGAGGTAGTAGCCCTTCTTCGTCCGGACGTTGCCGGCGCGGTCGAGGGCGGTGGCGGTGTAGTCGATGCGGACCGCGCGGTTGCCCTTGATCAGCTTCGCCGTCGCGGTGACCTGGCACATGTACGGGCCGGAGAGGGTGTCGCCGGCGACGCAGCGGACCTGCCGGGGCGCGTTGTAGGTCTTGCCCTTCTGCACGCCCTTGATCGCGATCGTCGGCTTGTTCTTGTCGATGTTCAGCGCGATCTTGATCGAGGCGCTCAGGCCCTGCTGGTTGGTGATCGTGACGGTGCCGCCGCGGTTGGCCCCCGAGCTCGAGAGCACCATCGGCTTCGGGCACGGGGCGGTCAGCGACGAGCTGCCCGCCGTGCACGTGAACGCGACCGTGACGGTGTCGCGGTACCAGCCGTACTTCGTCTTCCCGGCGGCGCTGGCGATCTTGCCGGTGATCGTCGGCGCCACCGGCGGAACCTGCGGCTCGTACGCACCCGCGGTGCAGGTGGTCGGGCCGGACAGGCCGGGCCGGGTCTGGCCGCGCTGATCCTTCCCGCTGGTGGTGCCGCCGCACAGGCCGGACGACACCGGGACCGCGCCGTAGGCCGGGTTGGTGCTGGCGACGGCGGCCGTCGGCGTCCGGGCGCCGTTGGCCGCGAGCGCCGAGAGCGCGCCCGCGGCGGCGCTGACCTTGTTCGGCGCCTCGGCCGGGCCGGAGCCGTCGGCGAAGCAGGAGGTGTCACTCGCCACCGACGCCGTCGCTGTCGTCGCGCCCGGGACGCAGTTGGCCTGGGCGTTGGCGAGGAGCGACGCTTCGAGCGTGACCGTGCCCGCCGCCGCGGCGAGGCCGCCGGAGAGGAACTGACCACCGCTGGTCGGGGACGCGCCCACCAGGGTGCCGTTGGTCTTGCCGGTGCCCGGGGTGCCGTTCGCGCCTGCCGGACCACCCGCGTCGGTGGCGTTCGCCGCGAGGGTGACGTGCGTCAGCGTCGCGCCCGTGACGCCGGAGAGCAGCGCGATGCCCCCGCCCTGGCCGCCGGCACCGCCGGACCCGCCGCGGGCCGCGTTGCCGCCGGCGTTCGAACCGGAACCCGCGCCGCCGGAACCGCCCGCGCCACCGGCGCCACCGCGGCCGGACGCGTTGGTCACGATCGTCGAGTTCGCGATCGTCAGAACGCTGCCGGCAAAGGCGATCCCGCCTCCGGAACCGCCGACGCCACCCGCGCTGCCCGCGGCGCCGTCGCCGCCGGCACCCGCGGCGTTGCGCTCGATCGTGCTGTTGACGACGGTGAGCACGCCACCCGCCATCGCGACGCCGCCGCCGCTGCCGCCGGGTCCGCCGGCGGCGGAGGACCCGCCGTCCGCGCCGTCGGGCGAGCCGGTGCCACGGTCGGCGCCGGCCGTCCCGGCCAGACCCGGCCCGGCCGCGTTCTTCGTCAGCACGACGCCGTCGAGGGTGAGGTCGCCACCGCCGGTGCGCAGGATGCCGCCACCGTCGCCCGCGGGCGCCTTCGCGGTGGCCGCCGGTGCCTTCCCGCCGGTGATCGTGACCCCGGAGATCGTCACGGGGTACGCCCCGGCGATCCGGATTACGCGCCGCGGCTGTGCCGGGCTGATCGTCGTCACGTCGGCGCCGGCGCCGACGATCGTCAGCGCGCTGAACGCGGACGAGGTGATCGTCAGCCCGGCGCTGGTGTCGGCGCTGCTCTCGGCGAACGTGCCCGGCCCGACGAGGATCGTCGCGTCGATCGGCGTCGGGAGGAAGGTCGCGGCGACGTTGACCGCGCGCTGGATCGTGCGGCACCCCGGTGCAGTCGTGCAGGTCCCGGCGTCGTTGCCGGTCGCACTGACGTGGAGCGTCACCGGAGTCGCGGCCTGGGCGGTCGGCGTGGCGAGCGTCATGGCCAGCGAGACGCACAGCGCGCTCGTGAGGCCGAGCGCCAGTGGGCGTGCGGACATGGCCGGCCCCCCTTTCGTTTCGGTCGCCGAAACCTAGGCATCCCGCGCCGACGTGATCAAGAGCCGCACTCCATCCGCGTACGCATCGAAGCGATGCACCCCTCGAACGGCCCTCGGCGGCGGCGGGATCTGTCGGGTTCGCGACCTCCGCGCGGCCGGCACGGCGGTGGGGCTGGGCTGCGACGGCTGGGCGTCGAACGACATCGCCTCGCTCTGGCTGGAGGCGCGCACCGCGCTCCTGCTCGCCCGACAGCGATCCGGCCCGACGGGGATGACGGCCCGTCAGGTCAGGTCCTGGAGATCGCCACCCGTGGCGGTGCGGCCGGCCTGGGCCGGGTCGGCGAGATCGGGCAACTGACGCCCGGCACACCGCCGTCAGCCGCCGCCTGCAGCAGCTCTGACGCGCCCGCGGTCGTGCCGTAACGGCAAGGACCCCGGGCGGAGGTTTCCCTCCGCACGGGGTCCCGGCGGCCGTTGGTCAGGAGGCGGACAGCTGGCTGCGCGCTTCCTTGAGCAGTTCGATCGTCTGCTGCCGGACCTCGTCGGTCGTGGTGACCGGCGCGGTGAACGAGATACGGGCGGCGCGCTGCTCGCCGCCCTCGATCGTCGCCAGGACGTCCATGCCGTACCGGTCGACGCCGACCATGCGCGCCGATTCGACGCCGTCGAACCGCGCGAACACCTGGCAGTACGCGATCAGCGCGTCGCCGTGGTCGTCGTTCATGTGCTCGATGATCCGCTTCGCGGAGCCGCCCAGCAGCGGGTCGGGCTCGGCCGTCGCGTACTCCTCGGGGCTGACCCAGCTCATCCGCCCGAAGCCGCCGACGTAACGGATCGCGGAGACCTCGAGGCGGTAGGTGGCGAAGTCGTCGAAGCGGACGTAGAACGCGTTGGGGTGACCGGCCAGGAACAGCTCGATCATCGCCTCCTTGTCCGCGCCCTCGAGGACCTTCATCTCGCCGACGAGCGTGACGCGCGAGAGCGCGAGACGGTCGTTCACGCCGTCCTCGGGAGCGGTGACCATCAGCGAGGCGCGCGGGTCCTGGGCGAGGTTGTGGCTGTGCTCGGCCAGGCTGGACAGGCACATGATCGGGTTGCCGCGGTCGTCGACCGAGTACGTGACCAGCGACCCGAAGGGGAACCCGGGGCACTCGGTGCTCATCGTGGCCAGCGAGCCCCCGCTGCCGATCATCATCAGCGTCCGCGAACGCTCCGCGTCGCTCGGCATGCCGAGGATCCCGGTGGTGGCGCGCAGCGTCGCTGCGGTCTGGTCCTTGGCGTCCTTGGGGACCTGGTGGCCGCCGAATCGCTCTGCCATCGAACGTTCCTTCCTGGGCTCGCGGGGTGCGGCCCGATTCGTGCACTGGGCAATGACGCTAACGAGGGGTCGAAACTGGGGCAACGGCACTCATCCGGACGGATGCCGTGTGCCCGATCCGCGCCCCGACACGCCGCTGGGCGGGTGCCGGTGTTGGTGGGGTTGTCGGCACGGGGACCGGGTTCTCTGAAACCGGAACTGCAACGGGAACTGCCACCGGCTCCGGAGTCGGGGTGGGTACCGGCGCGGGGGATGGGGGACACGCCGGGTCGATCAGCACCAGCGGCTCGTGGATCGGCGCGCCGCAGCGGCAGAGGTGCGGCTCCGGGGCCGGTGGCGGCACCGGTGGCGGCGCGATCGGGGCGAGGACGAGCGTCGGGGTGGGGTCGACGTACGGCATCTGCCGCCGCACGTTGACGGGCTCGGGGGCGACCGTTCGGGCCTCACGGGCGAGCCGTCGCCGTTCGCGCCGGCTCGGCAGCGCGAACTGGAGCAGGAGAACGCCGCCGACGAGCAGGAGCAACCCGAGCAAGGCCAGCAGCGCCGTGCTGCCCCCGTCGTCGTCGGTGGCGGCCTGGGCGGCCGCCTCCTCCGGACTGAGGATCGCCGTGCTGCCCTCGGAGAGATCGGCCTCGGAGTCGAACGCCCCGCTCGCGAACAGAGCGGTGACGCAGAACGTCACCGCGAGCAGAAGCAGCGCGGCCGTCCGGCCGGGCTGCTGCCGGTACCTGTTCGTCACGTGAGGCCTGCCGGGAACGGGCACGCCGGGATCGCCGGGGAGTCGGCCCGGTCCGAGGACCGGAGCAGGTCGACACCGCTGACCCACTGCCCGGTCTCCAGCCGCTGCCAGAACCCGGGCGCACCGCCGACGGTGCCCGGCTGCTCGCAGACGATCCACGTGACGGTCCCGCCGGCCAGGGTGCCCGGCGAGTCGGCGGTCTCCGTCGGCGCGCTGCGCAGCGGCTTCAGGCCCGGACCCACCTGGTAGGGCGTCGCGCAGGTCGGGATTCGGTCCGCGATACGCGCCACCGTCGAGTTGCCGGCCAGCGCCGCCTGAGGGATCCAGGTCGCGTCGGCCGTCTGGTACCACGCCCCCAGGCTGGAGATCGCGAAGTGCGTGACGCAGACGAGGTCGAGGCGCGCGCCGGGATTGCGACCCGCCGCGGCCTCCGACGGCGCCACCTTGCTCACCAGGTCGACGCCCGTGGGCGTCGCCACCGAGTAGGCCACCGTGGCCACGGCGGCGTCGACGACGTTGCTGTCGATCGTCAGCGAAACGCCGCCGTAGGTGGCGCGGTGGTCGCCGCGGTACTGCTTGATCCGCTGCTGCGCCGCCCACAGGTGGGACTCGACGCCGCTCCAGCCGGTCAGCTTGGGCGTGCGGTCCCACTCCGCGTTCCAGAGCATGTCCGGCCGGATCGTGCCTTCGCGGCCCTTGCCGGAGTTCGCCGTCCGCTGGGCGTCGACGAGGTCGTCGACCAGCGGTTGCAGGTTCCCGTAGACGCCGGACAGGTACCCGGCCGAGTGCAGCGCGCGGGTCCACCCGTTGAGGTAGGCGTGGACGTCGCCGGAGCAGATCTTGTCGCGGCTGTCGTAGTTCTCGATGTCCGAGTACAGCGCGCTGCCGGGGAGGATCCCGAGTGCCCGCGCGGCACTGACGGCGGTGCGGCCGGCGGCGATGCCCTGTTGCCGGGCCTCGCTGCTGTTCGAGCTGATGCGCAGGGAGAACTTCGTGCACGGCGCCTGTCGGCCGACGTCGATCGGGATGAGCTTCCACCCCATCGCCGACACCTCGCGGACCCAGGAGGCCGTCAGGTTCGGCTGCCGGCACGCGCGCAGCTTCCCGCTGATGTAGATGCCGATTGCGCGGTACGGCGAGTCGAGCCAGGACCGCATCGTCGACACCGACGGTGCGGCGCAGGTGTCGAAGGCCTGCCCGGTGAACCGGGTCGCGGTCGCCCCGGCGGGGTACTTCAGCTCACCGTTCGGGTCGGCGTCGGCACGGTTGGCCGAGAACCCGACGACGCCGGCGGTGACGACCGAGAGCGCCAGCGTGATGCCGGCCGTCACCCGGCCGAGCCGTGCCCGCCGGGTGCGCAACGGCTGCTCACTCATGCCAGGTCCTCCCGCCGCATCGGCACCCCGGGCAGGAAGACGCCGGCCCTCGCGGCCGCCGCGAGCGGGAAGCCGAGGAAGAACAGCGTTACGCCCGCCGCGAGCAGCACCATCCCCGAGGCGCTCTTCACCGAGGGCAGCTCGTCCGGCGCCAGCGCCCGCATGTCGGTCGCCAATTGCACGTCGATCAGCGTCGTCACCGGGAGGTTCGGCACCGGGTCCGGTGTGATCTGTTCGTCGTGCGCCGGGGGAGCGGTGCGCTCCGCCTCGGACTCGGCCTCAGCGGCCGCCGCGGGCGTCCACTCCTGGCCGGGCACCTGGGCCGCGATGTCGACGATGCCGTCGTTGAGGTCGGCCGTCGGGTCGAGCGTGGGGTCGAGCGCCTCGTCGAAGACCGGGTCCACAACGGTCCCCGTCGTGTGCATCGCGTTGTTGTAGACCGTCGAGTGCGGACCGGGCTTACCGCGCTGGACGTCGGCGATCTTGTCGTAGCGGTAGGCGCCGTAACCGCGCTTCAGGTAGTAGCTGAGGTCGGCGTTGGTGAGGTAGCGCGCGGGCTTGCCGCGGGAGTACTCCTCGTAGAGGTGGAACTTCGTCTTCGCCGAGTTGGCCCAGCCCGCGAAGATCACGACGTGCGAGCGCGGCAGCAGCAGGATGTCCCCGGGCTTGAGCGACTTCGTCGCGATCCGGTGCGAGACCGAGGCGAGGTTGCCGGTCCAGTAGTTGATGCGCTGGTTCAGGTTCCACGCCATCGAGACGTAGCCCGAGCAGTCCTGGCGGTAGGTGCCGTTGGAGTCGGTCCACCACGAGGTCTGGCTGTACGGCACCTGCTGCAGCACCCAGCTGACGGCCCGTCCGATCACCTCGTCGCGCGTGATCCGCTTGCCCTTGCCGGTGTCGTTGTCACCCTGCTGCGGGGTGCTCGGACGCTCACCGCCGTCGTTCGGACCCTGGCCCGTCGAGGGCTTGTCCTCGGCGGGCTCCTCTGCGGCCGGCGGCTCCGGCTCGGAGTCGGCCGGGACCACCGGGGTCTCGGGCTGGGCCGGGCTGGTCGGGATCATGCCGGGCGCCGGCCCGGTGATGCCCGGGTCGACCACGGCCGGCGTCGGGGTGGGCGTCGGCTCCGCGGCCGGGATCGGTTCCGCGGTGGGCGCGACCGCCGGGTCCGCCGGTGTGGCCGGGTCCGTCGGGGTGCCCGGCGTGCCGGGTGCCGTCGGTGCGGGTGCCGAGCCGTAGCCCGGGACGACGCAGATGAACGCGTCCGGGTCGATCGAGGCACTCGCGTACGGGTCGGTGACGTCGGTCGTCGCCGCCGCGGTCGCCGGGTCGACCGGCGTCTCCGCCATCGTCGAGCCCTCGACGTTCGAGAGCGTCGACTGCGCGATGTACGCCGCGCTCGCCCCCGTCGCGCTGGCCGGCGGGACGTACGACTGCGGTGCCTGCTGCTGCGGAGCCTGCTGCTGTGGGGCCGAGTGGTACTGCGGCTGCGGTGCCTGGTACTGCGGACCCCGGTACTGCGGCGCCTGGTACTGCGGCGCCTGGTACTGCGGCGCCTGGTACTGCGGCGCCTGGTACTGCGGCACCTGCACCGGCGCGGGGCTCGGGCTGGGGGTGGGCGCCGGGGCCGGGGGAGAGGCGCGGAAGAGCACCGTGCCCGCCGGGCACTGGGCCGCGGCCGGGAGAGCGGGCGTCGTGGAGTACGCGAACGCGCCCGCGGTGATCAGGGTGCTTCCCAGGGTCCCGGTCGCGACCGCGATAGCGAGCGCGACCCTCGATCTCGGGGTCACGACTGACCCTCCGTCACACCGTGCGCGGCCAGGGTGGCCTGGACGGCCTCGTCGACGCGGGCGGCCTCGCGGCGCTGAAGCTCACGCCGGGCGAGGATCGTGCCGCTGGTGCCGGCGGCGCCGAGCAGCAGGAGGAACACGAGCGTCCACGGGATGGTCCACTGACCCGACGAGGCCTTGGCCGACTTCAGGGCCGGGAAGTTGTCACCGGGGCGGGTCGGCACCGGCCGGACCTCGAGGTCGGCGCTGTTGCGCAGGATCGGCCAGACGCCCGAGAGCGTGCTGGACATCGTCAGCGAGTTGCCCGGGAGCAGCTCGGGCATCAGGTTGAGGTCCGCGGTCTTGCCGGACAGGCCGAACGGGCCGGCGACCTTGAACGTCTGCAGCGCGGACATGCGCACGTTGCCGGTGTTGGTGACCGTGTACGTGACGGTCATGTCGCCCTTGCCCGCCGGGTTCGCGGTGCCGTCGTAGGAGGTCTGGAAGTCGGTGATGCTCAGGCCGGGACGGAGCTCGCCGTCGACGCGGACCTGGACGCGGCTGCCGAGCCGGCGGTCGAGCTTGACCGGCTGCCCGTCGTCGTCCTGGCCGGGTGCGATGTAGGAGGTGACGATGCCGCCGGTGTGGTCGCCGGACTCGGCGTTGCTCGGCACGGTCATCGTGAACGGCACGTCCACGTGCTCGCCGGGGGCGATGCGGAGCTCGGAGCGCTCGATCGAGCTCGATCCAGGCCCCGACGTCGCGCGGCGTCTCGCCGGCCGGGAGCAGGTCGATGGCGCCGGTCGACGTGGTGATGGCGTCGCTGGCGTAGATCGTGAGCGGGAGTTCGGTCTTGCCGAAGTTGCGGACGCGGATGGCGTCCTTCACCACGTCGCCCGCCTTCACGTCCAGCAGGTAGTTCGGGCGGTTGTCGCCCTCCTCCCGCGGGGTCGGGCGGACCGACCAGGTGAGGGTGTTCTCCTCCTGGGACTCGGCCGACGGGGCCCCGCCGATCGTGCCGGGCGTGGGGTTGTCGGCGGCGACGGCGCTCGGCCCGAGGGCCAGCGCGCCGCCGAGTGTGGCGACGACCGCGGCGGCGAGAAGCCCGGATGGGCGGCGTCGGCCGGTGGGGCGAGCGGCTGTGCCCGCGGTACTGACGGTGGCCTGGCGACTCATCGACGTTGCTCCTCTCGACCGGCCGCAACTGCGAGACGGCCGGATCTGGCCGTGGTGGCCGGTTACATTGGTGGGGCTGCTGGAACTCGTAAGGGGTCTCGGTGGTGCTCTGGGGCGGGGTCCGGGCTCCATCCGGACCCCGCCCTCCTTGCATCTGCCGCCCTGTCGGAATTGGCGGCAGCGACTGGCGGTGCCTGACGCCGGAATGCCTGACGTCAGGTCAGAGCGGTGAGGGTCAACGTGCCCTCGTAATCACCGGCGTCGGCGTCGAGCGGAGCCTGAAGCTCCAGGTCCGCCCCGGCGTCACCGGAACCGGTGCTGCCTGCCGTCGTGGTCGCCAGCGTCGCGGGCTCCGAGAGACCGGACCCGCCGCCCAGGCCGGACGCGACCGGAGCGCCGGCCGTCAGGCCCGCGCCGGTGACGTTCGGCGTCCAACCGAGGTTCGCGCCGGAGATCGTGGCGCCCTCGGGCCCGGTGAAGTCGCTCACCTGGCCGGAGACTCCGAAGGACGGGTAGCACGCCGCCCCGTCGCCGGTCCGACCGTCGGTGAACGTGATCGGGTCGAGCGCGCCCGTGAACGGCAGGTGGTCCGCACCCGCCGTGCCCGGGGTCAGCGCCACGTCACCGTCGGTCCCGTTCTTCAGGGCCCAGACGACCTCACCCGCGCACTCCTCCGGAGCCTCCGGGACCGTGACCGTGACGGTCTGGCCGTCCGCCGGCGTCTCGCCGCCGGTCACGGTGCCGTAGTTGACGGTGATCGGCAGGGGGTCCTTGAACCCGTCGCCGGTCGTCGTCGGGCTGGAGCTGTAGAAGCGCCCGCCGGCGTTGACGCTGCCGGTGTTCGCCGCGTTGACGAACGACTCCGGCCACGCGCCCCAGAGGTTGGCACCGACCAGGTCGTAGGCATCCTTGGCCGCCTGCGTCGGCTGGGTGGCGGCGCCGACCGTGATCGTCCGACCGAAGAAGGTCGGCGTCGTGGTGAACTCCGCCGTGCTCCCGGTGTTCAGCCCGGTCAGCTCGGCGACCGTGACGTCCGGCGTGTCGACCGTCGCCGCCGGGTCCGCCCCGGCCTTGATGGCCGCTTTCAGGGTGCCGGTGCCCGCGCTGTCGACGGTGAGGACCGGGTCGACGATGCGGAACGGCGCGCCGCTGAACTTCACCGACAGCGTGCCGGGGAAGGTGATGGTGGCCTCGCCCGTGGACGAGTCCCGGGTCCCGGTGCCGCCGCTCCAGACCACGCGCTGGTTGGCCGCATTGCCCGTGGTCGTCTGGCCGCCGGTGAACGACCCGAAGCCGCTGCACTTCGTGGCCCAGGTCGGGTCGCCGTCACCCAGCTTGATCGTGACGTTGCCGTCGACGGCCTTGTACGTGGCCTGGGTGTTGGCGGCGCTGGTCCCGTCGAGCGAGCCGGCGGCCAGGTAGTGGCAGCTGCCGGGGGCGCCGGTGCCCGTGTACTGGATGTAGTCGTTCAGGCCCCAGGTGAACGAGGCGCCGGTGATCGTCTGCTCCGCCGCGGTGGCCGAGCCGGCTCCGCCGACGAGGGTGGCGGCGGCCAGAGTGGCGGCACCGGTCACCGCGGTGACCCGGCGCAGGCCGTGTCTGGCCCCACGCTTCTGATGGTTTTTCATGTCTGACGCTGCCTTCTGGGCGGCAAGAGGCCGGCCCGGTCGGTCGGTGGGGGATCGGGGGGCAGTGGGTCCGCGCTCCATTCGGACCCACCGCCCCACGATGTGAGGTGGAGCTGACTAATAGCTGACTAACCGTCAGATCAGCCGGCCGAGTCGGTCGATCAGGACATGCCGGTGAGAGTCAGAGTCGCCTCGTACTCGCCCGGCTCGGCCTCGACCGGCGCCTTGAGCTCCAGGTCGGCACCCGCGTCACCGGTGCCGGGCTCGCCGCCCTCGACGGTCGCCAGGGTCGACGGCTGGGACAGGCCGGGGCCCGCGCCGTTGTAGCCGGAGGCCACCGCGCCGCCCGCCGCGATGAACCCGGCCGCGCTGTTCGGCGTCCACCCCAGGTTCGCTCCTGGGATCGAGGCTCCGTTCGGGCCCGCGAAGTCGGTCACCTGTCCCGAGATCGTGAAGGCGGGTGTGCACTCCGCGTCGCTGCCGGTGCGGCTGTCCGAGACCGTGATCGGGTCGATTGCGCCCGTTGAGACCAGGTGGTCGCCGTTGAGGGCCGCCTCGGACATGGTGACCAGACCGTCCTCGGCCGCCTTGATGGCCCACGCGATCTCGCCGGCGCAGTCCTCGCCCGCCTCCGGGACCGAGAAGGTGATCCGCTGCTCGCCGTCGCCCGGGGCCTCCGGGGTCGGGGTCGGGGTCGGCTCCGGGGTTTCGCCGGGGCCACCGCCGGTGAGGCCGGTGAGGGAGAACGAGACCGGGTCGATCTCGGTGCCCTCGCCGTAGAACCCGCCGAAGGCCGCCGAACCGGCTGCGGTCAGCGCCGCCGCGACATTCGAGTACTCGATCGCGCCGCCGGTCGGGGTCAGCGCGGTGGTGAGGTTCGGGAACGTGCCGAAGTCGGCGCCGGTCACGGCCGGGTCGTCCTCGGTGGTCGGGTCACCGTCCGAGCCCGGGTCCACGTCGAGGACCAGCGACTTGGTGTTGTTCGCCAGGTCGATGACGACCTTCGGGTTGGCCACCTTGAAGTTCTTGAAGGGACTGGCGCTGCCCGGCCCGGTGCTGGGCGCCGGGTTGCTCTCGGTCAGCGTCACGGACCCGGCGTACTGCGCGGTGTACTTCTGGGTCGTCGAGTCGTAACTGCCGCTGACGAACGGGAAGTTCCAGAAGGCCGGGTACGTCTCCGCGCCCGACCCGCGCGTCTGCGTACTCGCGGTGGCCCCGTCGCCCGCGACGGCACCCTGCGTGGTGCCGGAGTGCAGGGCGAAGTGGTAGCTCAGCAGGCTCGACTTGAGGCCCCACTGCAGCGACCCACCGGTGGCGTTGAGCACCTCGGCGTTCGCGGTCGATGCGTTGACGACGCCGACGCCCGTGAGGGCCAGGGCCCCCGCGGCGGCGGCCGCCAGCGCGCGCAGGCGTGGTCGCCCGCGTTCTTTCAGCTGAGTGACCGTCATGTGGTCAGCTCCTCCTTTGGTTGTGGTGCTGCGTGTTACGAGTGGTACTGCCGTCGACCGACGGATCAATCCCGGACGCCGTAGCGCCAGAACAGAGATGCCGTGAGGGCGACGACCAGCGCGACCAGGGCGGCCACGCCGAACATGGCGAGGCCTCCGCCGCCCGAGTCGCTCGCGGCGCTCACGCCGACGGCAACGGTGCTGCCGTCAAGCGGGGCGGGGGCGACCGTGACGGGAAAGTCCTCGGCGATTCCGGTCTGGGGAAGCCGCGTCGGGGCGCCGTTCGCGTCGTACCCGGAGGTGGTGGCCTTCGGCGTCGCGCTCGCCGGCGTCGGGGCCACCGTGGTCGTGACGTTCGGGGTGCTGCTGGGCTTCGGCGTGGCGGTCGCGCCGCCGGACGCGCCGCCGGTGGAGCCGCCCGCGAAGCTCAGCGGGGTGAACTTCTCGTTGGTGGCGCTGGCCTTGCCGTGCGCGCCGAAGGTGAAGACGCCGCAGGTGACCTGCCGGCAGTCGGTGGTCTTGGTCCCGGCGCCGCCCGGCAGTTCGGTGGTGAAAACGGCACCCGGTACCTCGATCGGGACCGACCAGTTGCCGTTGCGGTCCATGTGGAAGCCGGTGGCGTCGCCGGACTCACCCGAGGCGCTGAACGAGATGAAGACCGTGCCGTTGCCGTTGTCGCGGCTGTCCGCGCTGCCGCCGGCACCCGGGTACAGGTAGGTCGTCCCGAAGTTGCCGTCGGTGTTGTTGATGTTGCGCCCGCTCGGACCCCACTTCTTCGCGGTGTCGACCCAGCCGAAGAAGACGTAGATGCCGCCGTCGACGGGCACGTTCTCGGCCGACGGGGGCACGAGGTAGTCGATGCCGCGGACCTGGATCGTCGTCTTGCCGGAGGCGGCGAGCCCGGTCGAGGGCGACGCGGAGAGCGTGGGGTTGCCCGTGCCCTGACCGGTCGGGACGGCGGCGGCGGGAAGCGCCACACCGGCCAGACCGCAGGCGAGCAGCGCGGCAGCAATCCGACTGCGCATCCGGCGGCGTATCTGACGGCGCATCAGTGACTCCTTTGCGATGGGGCAGTGGGGACGACCGAGAAGTCCCGTCGGGGCAGGACGACGACCGCGCCGGTACGGGGGTGGCGCAGGACCTCGATCGGGTGCTCGTAGACGCGGGTCAGCAGCTCGGGGGTGAGCACCGTGCCCGGGTGGCCGACGGCGGCGATCTGCCCGCGCGACATGACCGCGATGTCGTCGGCGTAGGCGGCCGCGAGCGCGAGGTCGTGCATGACGACCACGACCGCGTCGCCGCGTTGGGCGCGGCCGCGGGCGAGCTGGAGCACGAGCTCCTGGTGCTTGATGTCCATGGCCGCGGTTGGCTCGTCGAGCAGCAGCAGGCCGGCCTCCTGCGCGAGCACCCGAGCCATGGCCGCGCGGGCGCGCTCACCACCGGAGAGCGAGTTGAAGACCCGGTCGGTGAACCTGGTGACGTCGGCCTCGACCATCGCGTCGGCGACGATCTCGTCGTCCCAGTCCTCGGCGGCAGTGCCGGCCCAGGGGGAGCGGCCCATCCGCACGACCTCGGTCACGACGAACGGGAACGTGACGTCGACGCGCTGCATGAGCACCCCGCGGCGGATCGCCAGCTCGCGCCACGTCCAGGCCGAGGGGGTGGCGCCGTCGATGCTGACGGTGCCGGACGTCGGCTCGAGGTCGCCGGAGATCGCACCGAGCAAGGTCGACTTGCCGGCGCCGTTGGGCCCGACGAGGGCGAGGACCCGGCCCGCGCGGATCTGCAGGTCGACGTTGCGCAGGATCGCCGCGCCACCGAGCGTGACGCACACGTCGCGCGCCTCGGCGACGACGTCACCCGGCGCCTTCAGGGTGGGGAGCCGGAGCTCGCGCTGGGTGAGGGTGGTGGTCTTCACGCCCAGCCTCCCGCCTTCGCACGGGCCCGCATGAGGAGCCAGAAGAAGAACGGGCCGCCGACGAGCGCGGTGAGCATGCCGATCGGCAGATCGGCGTAGTCGACCGCGGTGCGCGCGACCAGGTCGGCGATCGTCAGCACCAGCGCGCCACCGAGGGCCGACGCCGGCACGAGGACGGTGTGGCCCGGCCCGACCGCCATCCGCACGAGGTGCGGGACGACGAGGCCGATGAACGCGATGATCCCGGAGAAGGCGACGGCCGCCGCGACGCAGAGCGTGACGAGCACGATCGAGGTCAGACGCAGGCGCTCGACGTTGACGCCGAGGTGGCGCGCGGGCCGCTCGCCGAGGGCGAGCAGGTCGAGCTGCCTCGACAGGAACAGCACACCGAGGATGCCGACGAGGATGCACGGAGCGGCGATGTAGACGTGCTGCCAGCGGCTGCCGTTGAAGCTGCCGAGCTGCCAGAACACGATCTGCTCGCGGGACGCGGTGTCGCCGAGGAAGACCAGGTAGGCGATCAGGCCGCTGCACACGGCCTGCACGGCGATGCCCATGAGGACGAGCGTGACCGCCTCGGTACGGCCCTCGCGGCGCGAGAGCGTGTAGACGAGCAGCGTCGTGAACAGCGCGGTGAGGAAGGCCGCCGCCGCGATCGTCAGCGAGCCCGCGAAGGTCCAGCCGAACACGATGACCGCGCAGGCGCCGACGGCCGCGCCCGACGAGACGCCGATGACCGCGGGCTCGGCGAGCGGGTTGCTGAACACGCCCTGCATGACCGCGCCGCTCGCTCCCAGCGCCGCCCCGACGAGCAGGCACATCACCAGGCGCGGGAAGCGGATGTTCCACAGCACCGCGTCGCCGTTGGGGTGCGAGGGCATGGGGCCCAGGGAGATGTTCATCTTGTGCAGAAGCGAGCCGAAGACCTCGTCCGGCGCGACGTGCAGTTGACCGGTCCCGGCCGAGACCAGGCCGGCGAGGAACAGCGCGACGGCGAGACCGGCGAGCACGACCACGGCGCGACGGCCGTGCGCCGGCGGCAGCTCGGGAATCCTCGGCGGGTTCGTCGGGCGCCCGCGGTCGATGGACTTCGGGCGCGGCGCGACCGCCGGCTGGGGGCCGACCGCGGGGGTCGGCGCGGCCACCGCGGTGCGGGCCCGGCAGTCCGGGCAGTCGTGCGGCTCGACGGTTGCCGACTTCGACTGCGACTGCGGCGGCCAGGCCATCGGCGGCGGCACCGGGTGAGCGCCGGCCACGGGGTGAGCGCCGGTTTCGGGGTGCGCGCCGACGTGGTGCTGGGTCGTCATCGCGGCGCCGCCTGCTCGTACACGGCGGTGGCGAGGGCGTCGAGCGTGGCCGGGAACTGCGGCCCGAAGCTCAGGATCTGGTAGTCGACCATGTCGACCACGCAGCCGGCGCGCCCCGCGTCGGTGTCGGCGATGCCCGGAACTTTCTGAAGCCCCGTCACTCCGCCGACCGACTCCAGGCCGTGGCTCATCATCAGGAACAGGTCGGGGTCGGACTTCACGAGCCCCTCGGCGTTGATCGGCCGGGAGTCCGCGATGCCGAGCTCGCCGGCGACGTCGATGCCGCGCAGCGACGTGATCAGGTCGTCGGCACCCGAGCCCTTGCCCAGCCAGCTGTACACGCCGGCGGTCCCGCGCATGTACAGGAACGCCATGCGCAGCCGCTGGGCCGGATCGGCCGGAGCCAGCGCCTCGATGCGCGCCTCGGCGGCGGCGATGTCCGCCTCGACGCGGGTGGCGAGCTGCTCACCGAGTTCGGGGAGACCGAAGACGCCCGCGACCTCGCGGATCTGCGGCGCGATCGTCGACCGGTTGCGCTGGCTCGACAGGATGACGACGGGGATGCCCGACTCCTCGATCTGCATCTGCACCTCGAGGGGGCCGATGCTGTAGTCGGTCACGACCAGGTCGGGGGCGAGGTCGAGAATCGCCTCGGCGTTGAGTTCGTGCCCGTTGTGCGTGACGACCGGACGGTCCGCGAGCTCCGGGATGCCCGTGGACACGTCGCGGCCGATCAGGCGGTCGCCGAGCCCGAGGGCGTAGACCGTCGAGGCGATGGTCCCGGCCACGTCGAGGGCGAGCACCCGCTCGGCCGAGGAGACGGTGATCTGCTTGCCGCGGCTGTCGGTGTACGTGACCGGCAGGTTCGGCGTGCTGCCGGTCGCCACCGGGGCGACCGTGCCGTTCGCGACCGCGGTCGCCGGCCCGACGCAGGCCCGCTCGCTCGTCCCACTCGTCGTCTGCGGGCTCGACGGCAACGCGGCGTCCTCGGTCGACTGCCCGGAGGACGGGTCGGACTGCGCGCCGGTGAGCGCGGTCGAGGGGTGCTCGGTCGACCCGCACGCGGCGAGGCCGAGGCAGGCGAACGCCACCGAGGCCGCCAACGCGACTCGAACCGAAGCACCGACCTGCACGGTGGCAGGGCGCAGTGAAGCGGGGAGCATCCGAACCCTTCACACGACATCGGCCAGGAGAAATGGGCTTCTGCGGGCCGTTCCGACAGCCGTGCCGAGGGGGCGTCCCCGGACGAAGTAAGGAAAGCCTTACCTGAGCGCACACCTAAGCCGAGCCCCAAAACGGTGTCAACTACGCGTTGCGCTGCGGAGGTTTCGATCACGGACAGTTGGGGCACACCCACGGGTTTCGTCCCGGCCCGGATGCTGGGCGTATGACGGCATGTAGTTGACCGGTCACACAGTCCATAGGCATCGCGAGTGACTGAGACCACACCCGCTCGCAGTACCGAGCAATTCTCCGGGTCGTCGCACGACACAGCGTGACGACCGGCGTGGTGGCAGCGAGATGCGCTGGTGGCGCGGGGAGCGCTGCCGCCCGTGGCGCAGCGTCATCCCCCGAATGCAGTAGGCAATGGGACTACCAAGATCATTTCCCACCTGCCCGCCGCCGGCGACGCCGCGAACGACGCCGCCGACGGCGGCCGCTTCCGACACGCCCGTCGGAGCGGTAGTGGCCGCCCGCGAGTGCGAGCGTCCACCGTCTTGGTGGGTTTGGCAGTCAGCGATTGCGGCAACCAGGTTTGGTTAGGCTCGCCTTAGTCGGTGGGACTAAATCCGATTGCGGTTCACGTGTCAACCACCGGTCGCCGCGGGTGCCCGAGTCTGGGAGCTCCCACAGGTAAGACGAGCCCACCACGCGGACACCGCGCGAGGTGCCTGTGCGCCAGTCCGCGGTCAGGGTGCCCGGTAGTGATCCGGCCAGTCGGCGTACCGGATCCGGTCGATCCGGCGGACGGCCGGGGGGTCGCCCCACTCGTTGCGGCCGAGGCGGCTGAGCGGTGCGAGCAGGTCGAGTGCCGGGTGCCCGTCGACGAGAACGTCCTCGTTCACGACGGCGTGCACCACGCGACCGAGGACAAGGGTCGAGTCGCCCAGTCCGACGGTGGAGTGGAGCCGGCACTCGATCGCGACCGGGGACTCCGCGACCCGGGGCGGCGCGACCTTCGTCGCCGGTTCGCGGGTGAGGCCGACGGCGTCGAATTCGCTTACCTCAGAAGGGAAATCGGTGCCGGTGGCGTTGATCTGCTCGAACAACGGCTCGGGTGCGAGGTTGATGACGAACTCGCCCGTGGCCTCGACGTTGCGCAGCGAGTCCTTCCGCCCCACGGAGGTGAACTGGAGGATCGGGGGACGCACGCAGGAGACCGTGAAGAAGGAGTGCGGGGCCAGGTTGTCGACGCCGTCCGCCGATCGGGTGGAGACCCAGGCGATCGGTCGCGGCACGACCACGGCCGTCATAAATCGGTAGAAGGTGGGGTGCGCCGCCTCGGGATCGACGTCGATGCGCACGCCGTCATCGTAGGCGGGGAGCGCCGCGACGAAGATCACGGCCCAGGTCACAGTTCAGATCACGGGGGGATCACCCGGTTGCTCCTGCTTGACCCGGGTGGGCGGGAGGTCAAAAACTCCGAACGGGGGGAGTCGAAGCTCGTCCCGGATGGGATTCTGATCGCATGTCGCAGCACGGACGGCGCCGAGCCGCCCCGCCACCGGTCGTCGATGACGAACCGGTGCGGCGCGTCGGCCCGTTGACGGCCGAGACGGCCCTGGTGCTCGCGCTGGTCGCCGTGATCGCGCTCGGTTCGGTGTTCGTCCAGTGGGCGCTGCCGTCGAACCGCGAGGCGGAGACCGTCATCGGCGACCAGAAGGTCCGCATCACCACGGTCGGCAAGGGCGGCGTCGAGCCCGGCCCGGTCGAGCCTCGCGTCGTGCAGCAGCCGGTCGCGACGCCGATCCCGGTGGGCCTGCCCCCGGTCGCGACGCCGAAGCCGCTGAAGACGCCGAAGCCGGCCCGGACGCCGAAGCCGACGCCCACGCCGGACCCCAACGACCCGGTCGTCAGTCCGCTGCCCGGCGGTGGCGGCGGTGGTGGTGGCGGTGGCCGCGGGGACGACTGCACCGTCCTCATCCTGTGCCGCCCCGGCCAGACGCCGAAGGCGACGCCGAAGCCGGACCCCGGCGCCACCACGGCCCCCGAGCCCGGCGGCGAGCAGCCGCAGCCCGAGCAGCCCCAGCCGAAGCCGGAGCAGCCCGTCTCCTGACCCCGCTGTGGGTCAGGAGACCCCGCGCGGTCGGAACTGGATGCTGATGCGCGGCCCGCAGGGCTTCGCGGTCTTGAACACGGCGTGATCCCAGGTCCGCTGGCAGGACCCGCCCATCACGAGCAGGTCGCCGTGCCCGAGCTCGTAGCGCAGCGTCCGGCCGCCGGTCTTGGGCCGTAACGAGAGCGTCCGCGCGGCGCCGACGGACAGGATGGCGACCATCGTGTCCTCGGTCCGGCTGCGCCCGATCGTGTCGCCGTGCCAGGCGACCGAGTCCCGGCCGTCCCGGTACAGGCACATCCCGATCGTCGCGAACGGTTCGCCGAGCTCGGGCCCGTAGTGCGCGTTGAGCGCCGCGTGCGCCTCGGCGACGGCGGGGTCCGGCGCCGGCGCGCCCTCGCCGAGGAAGCAGAGCAGCCGCGGCACGTCGACGACCCGCTCGTACATCGGACGGCGTTCGGCGCGCCACTCGACGCCGTCCCGCAGGCGCTCGAACAGCAGGTCCGCGCCGGCGATCCACCCGCGGCGGACGTCGATCCACGCCCCGTCGGACAGCGGGACCCGTTCGACCGTGTCCCCGAGCGGCCCGACCGTCACCTCCTCCGCGAGGTCGAGCAGCGATCCCTGCAACATGGAGCCGAGCCTACTCGAACAGAAGTTCGATGTCTCCTGTCCGGGCGAGGGTCGGCAGTTCGGCGCGGCGGATCACCGACGAGCATCGGTTGGTCCACACCGTCGTCGACGACAAGTACCTCGTCGTCATCCAGGCTCGCCATCACTACTGAGCTGGGGGACCGCTGCGCACAACGCTTCCGCGGAAGCGTCCGGACGGACGAAGGCCCCCGACCATTCCCGGTCAGGGGCCTTTCGTCTGTGCGCGAGGGGGGACTTGAACCCCCATGCCCTTGCGGGCACTAGCACCTCAAGCTAGCGCGTCTGCCAATTCCGCCACCCGCGCGCATGCGCTCCGGGGACCGGATCGCGGCCCCGGAAGCGCGCCAACCTTAGCACCGCCGGGAGAGGTGCTGAGTGCGTCCTCCCCCCTTCGGGGGCAGGATGTGGTCATGAACGCAACCCCGGACCCGGGCGCCGACACGACCGCGGCGCAGGCGGAGGTCGTCGGCCTCTGCCAGGACCTCATCCGCATCGAATCGGTGAACTTCGGCGACGGCTCGGGGCCGGGGGAGCGCGCCGCGGCGGAGTACGTCGCGGAGAAGCTCTCCGAGGTCGGGCTCGACACCGAGATCCTCGAGTCCGAGCCGGGTCGGGCGAGTGTCGTCACCCGGATCGCCGGGGCGGACCGGTCCCGCGGGGCACTGCTGATCCACGGCCACATCGACGTCGTCCCCGCGTTCCCCGACCAGTGGACGCTGCCGCCGTTCGCCGGCGAGATTCAGGACGGCTGCATCTGGGGCCGCGGTGCGGTGGACATGAAGGACACCGACGCGATGGTGCTCGCGGTGATCCGGCAGTGGATGCGCGAGGGCACCGTACCGCCGCGCGACATCGTCCTCGCGTTCGTCGCCGACGAGGAGGCCGGCGGCACCTACGGCGCGCGGTACCTGGTCGACAACCACGCCGAGAAGTTCGAGGGCTGCACCGAGGCGATTAGCGAGGTCGGGGGCTTCTCCCTGACGGTGGCGGGCAAGCGCCTCTACGCGATCGAGACCGCGCAGAAGGGCATGGCCTGGATGCGCCTGACCGCGCACGGCCGCGCCGGCCACGGCTCGATGATCGCCGAGGACAACGCCGTCACGGCCCTGTGCGAGGCCGTCGCCCGGCTCGGGGCGCACCAGTTCCCGATCCGCATGACGAAGACCATGCAGGCCTTCCTCGACGAGATAGCGGACGTGTTCGGGATCACCCTCGACCCCGACGACATGGACGCCACGATCGCCCAGCTCGGCTCGATGGCCCGCATGATCGGCGCGACCCTGCGCAACACCGCGAACCCGACGATGCTGATGGCCGGCTACAAGACCAACGTCATTCCCGGCGAGGCCCACGCGGTCGTCGACGGGCGCTTCCTGCCCGGGTACGAGGAGGAGTTCCTGGAGCAGGTCCAGGAGGTCGTGGGGGAGAACATCGCGATCGAGATGCTCCACCACGACAAGGCGCTCGAGACGACGTTCGACGGCGCCCTCGTCGACGCGATGGTCGCCGCCCTGCTCGCCGAGGACCCCGAGGCTCGCGCGATCCCGTACACGCTCTCCGGCGGCACCGACGCGAAGTCCTTCTCCGACCTCGGGATGCGGTGCTTCGGCTTCGCCCCGCTCCGGCTCCCGGCCGACCTCGACTTCTCCGGCATGTTCCACGGCGTCGACGAGCGGGTCCCGATCGACGGGCTCCAGTTCGGCGTCCGCGTCCTCGACCGGTTCCTGCGCACCTGCTGAGCCAGGACGTCCGAAGATGTGGCTGCCATAGCGGCCACATGTTCGGACGCAACGGGGTCAGGCGGTGCGGACGGCGCGGATGACGCGGCGGCGGAGGCGGACGCGCCGGCTGCCGTCGGCGAAGAGGCGGAGCCGGTCCAGCTCCCAGTGGCCGTACTCGGCCTCGTCGGTGAGTATGCGCTGCGCGGCGGAGCGGGAGATGCCGCGCGGCAGGTACAGGGTGCGGAACTCGTACGTCGTCATACGCCTCCTCACTGGTGGCCCATTGTGGCCGAGGGGACCCGGCTAGGTTGCGCACATGGCACAAACCGACACCCCGCACGCGGCCGGCCACGACTCCGCGACCGGTGCCCGCGCCGCCGCCGAGCGACTCCACGCCGCCCTGGACGCCCATCTCGCCGCCGTCGAGGCTCGGGAGTCCGAGCACGACCCGGCTGTCCAGCAGGCGTACAAGGAACTGCGCGCGGCCGCGGCGGAGTACGACGTCGCCCTCTACACCGAGCACGACGAGGTGACGCCGTTCGACCTCCCCGACCTGGACGGCGGCGACGACCACGGCGCCGAGGTGATCAGCCTCGAGCGACTCAGCCTGGTCGCGCGCTGGGACTTCAGCGTCGTCGACCCGGCGACGCTGACGTCGGTGGCGGAGCAGGCGGTCGGGGAGTCGGTCCCCGACGTGGCCGTCGGCCTGGCGGCGCTGGTCGCGGCCCTCGGGCACACGCAGATCGGCACCCCCGAGACCGTGGTCCGGATGGGCCTGCAGCCGCACGGGTTCGCCACCTGGGTGCTCGCGACCGACGACGCCGACCCGGGCGAGGACGACCCCGCCTGGATGGCCGACCCGTTCGCCGGCGCGCTCCCGGAACGGGCGCTGTGCCGCCTGGAGTCCCCGGTCGAGCCCGACGACGAGGGCTAGCTCTGGGCCAGCTCCTCGGCCTACTGGTCCGCCGCCGTCCCCGCCGCCCGGCGGGGGTCGGAGACGTCGTCGAGGGCGGCCCGGATCTCGGCCGGGAGCGTCACGCCCTCGGCGTTCAGGGAGGCCTGGAGCTGGTTGCGGGTCCGGGCCCCGACGATCGCGGCGGTGACGCCGGCGTGGTCGCGCACCCAGGACAGCGCGACCTCCAGCGGGCTGCACCCGAGCCCGCCTGCCGCGGTGGCGACGGCGTCGACGACCGCGCGGGCGGTCGGGTTCAGGTAGCCCTCGACGAACCCGCCGAAACGCGAGGAGGCGGCGCGGGAGTCGACCGGCGTGCCGGTCCGGTACTTGCCGGTGAGGACGCCCCGCCCGAGCGGCGACCACGCCAGGACGCCGACGCCGAGGGCGTGGGCGGCCGGAAGGACCTCGGACTCGACGTTCCGGTTCAGCAACGAGTACTCGACCTGGTCGCCGACGATCTGTGCGCCGATCGCGGAGTTCTGCTGCAGGGTCGCGGCCTGGGCGAGCTGCCAGCCGCCGTAGTTCGAGACCCCGACGTAGCGGGCGCGCCCGGAGGCGACGGCCTGCTCGAGGGCGGACATCACCTCGGCGGCGGGGGTGGCGCTGGAGTAGACGTGCACCTGCCAGAGGTCCACGTGGTCCGTGCCGAGCCGGGCGAGCGAGGCGTCGAGGCTGTCGAGCAGCGCACGGCGGGACGTGTCGAGCAGGTTGTGCCCGTTCCGGTGCGAAATGCCGGCTTTGGTGGCCAGCACCACGTCCTCGCGCGGCACGGTGCCGCCGAGCAGTTCGCCCAGGATCGCCTCGGCCTTGCCGTCGCCGTAGACCGCCGCGGTGTCGACCAGGGTGCCACCGGCGTCACAGAACGCGGCGAGGATCTGGGCGGCTTCGTCGGTGTCGGTGTCGACACCCCACGTCATGGTTCCGAGACCCAGCCGGGAGACGGCGAGTCCGCTGCGCCCCAGGTGGCGGTATTCCATGCCCGGTCCCATGCCCGGAAGGCTAACCGCCACAGGCGTTCAGCCCCGAACGGCGCGCGGATAGTGTGCGGCGAGGCGACCGGTGCCAGCGCCGGTCAGGACGGGGACGATCGTGCGGCTCGGGCTGAATCTCGGCTACTGGGGGATGGGCAACGACGCCTCCAACATCGCGCTGGCGAAGGAGGCCGACGAGCTCGGGTTCTCCGTCGTCTGGGCCGCGGAGGCCTACGGCTCGGACGCCGCGACCGTGCTGGGCTACATCGCCGCCCTGACGAAGAACATCGACCTCGGCTCCGCGGTGTTCCAGATCCCGGCCCGCCAGCCCACGATGACCGCGATGACGGCGGCGACGCTGGATTCGCTGTCGGGCGGGCGGATGCGCCTCGGTCTCGGTGTCTCCGGGCCCCAGGTCTCCGAGGGCTGGTACGGCGTCCCGTTCACCGCGCCGATCGGCCGGACGCGTGAGTACATCGAGATCGTGAACAAGGCGCTGCGCCGCGAGGAGGTCGTGTACTCCGGCAAGCACTGGACGCTGCCGCTGCCGGACGGCCTCGGCAAGCAGTTGAACCTGATCATCCACCCGGTCCGCGACCGGATCCCGATCTACCTCGGCTCGCTGGGCCCGCAGAACCTGCGTCTCACCGGTGAGATCGCCGACGGCTGGCTCGGCCTGTTCTGCGACACCGGGACGCTGCCGGGCATCCTCGGCCAGATCGCCGAGGGCCGCGCCAAGGCCGGGAAGACGATGGAGGGCTTCGACGTCTCGCCCTCGATCCCGTTCGTGGTGGGCGACGACGTCGCCGCCTGTGCCGACGTGACGCGCCGCCAGACCGCCCTCTACGTCGGCGGCATGGGCGTGCGGGAGAAGAACTTCTACAACGACCTCGCCTGCCGGATGGGCTACGAGGCCGAGGCCACGCGTTGCCAGGAGCTGTACCTGGAGAAGCGCTACGCCGAGGCCGAGGCCGCGCTCCCGCTGGAGTTCCTCGAGCGCATCGCGCTGCTCGGCCCGGTCGACCGCATCGCCGACCGCATCCGGGAGTACGCCGACGCCGGCGTCACCACGATCAACCTGGCGCTCTACCACCAGGGGCCCCAGGGCGGCGCCGGTCTGCTGCGCGCGGCCGTCGAGGCGCTGGAGAAGTCGGGGACCGCCAGCTGACGCCGCGTCATTCCGTGTCATCCCCTCCGAGCAACTAGGTTGAGTGGGTGCCCACCGTTCTCCTCGTCCGCCACGGCCGCTCGACCGCGAACACCTCCGGCGTCCTCGCCGGGTGGACGCCCGGCGTCGGCCTGGACGACCGTGGCCGCGAGCAGGCCGAGGCCCTCGCGCTGCGGCTCGGCGAGCTGCCCCTGGCCGCGATCGTGTCCAGCCCGCTGCAGCGCTGCCAGGAGACGGTCGCGCCGTTGGTCGCCAAGACCGGGCGCAAGCGCGTCACCGAGAAACGCTTCGGCGAGTGCCGCTACGGCGACTGGACCGGGCGCAAGCTCTCCGAGCTGGTCAAGGAGCCCCTGTGGCGGGTCGTGCAGGCCCACCCCAGCGCGGCGGTCTTCCCCGGGGCCGACGGGGAGTCGATGGCCGCGATGGCGGCCCGCGGCGTCGCGGCGATCCGGCACTGGGACGCCAGGATCGCGGCCGAGCACGGCCCGAACTCGGTCTGGGTGGCCTGCTCGCACGGCGACGTGATCAAGGCGATCGTCGCCGACGCCCTGGCCATGCACCTGGACAACTTCCAGCGCATCGTCGTCGACCCCGGGTCGGTCACGGCGATCAGCTACACCGAGACCCGGCCCTTCGTGCTCCGCGTCAACGACGTCGGCGGGGACGTGTCCGCGTACCAACCACCGAAGGTCAAGCGCCGCCGGCGCCGCAGCTCCGACGCCGTCGTCGGTGGCGGCGCGGGCGCCTGAGCAGCGCAGGCTCACCAGCTGCGAGATTCGCCCGAGACGTAAGGTCAGAACCGTGCCACGCCAGGTCTTCTTCTACGACCCGCCCGAGCGGTTCGTCGCCGGGACGGTCGGCGAGCCGGGCTCGCGCACCTTCTTCCTCCAGGCCCGCGGCGCCGGCCGCATCACCAGCGTCGCCCTGGAGAAGCAGCAGGTGGCGCTGCTCGCGGAGCAGATCGACAAGCTGCTCGACGAGGTGCTCCGCGTCACCGGTGGGGACGTCCCCGTGCCGCCGCCGGTCGACGCCGTCGACGACCTCGACCCGCTCGAGGGGCCGATCGAGGAGGACTTCCGCGTCGGCACCCTGGCGCTGGGCTGGGACCCCAGCGCCGAGCGGCTCGTGATCGTGGCCCAGGCCCCCGGCGAGGACGACCCCGAGGGCACCGGGCCTGCGCTGGACGACGAGGAGGACAACCCGGAGGGCCCCGACGTCCTGCGCGTCCGGCTCACCGGCGAGATGGCCCGGGCGTTCGCCCGCCGCGCCCAGTCCGTGGTCTCGGCCGGCCGGCCGTCGTGCCCGTTCTGCGGCCTGCCGCTCGACCCGGCCGGCCACATCTGTCCGCGGGCCAACGGTTACCGACGTTGAGTGAGCGCGCCGACGAGATCCCGACCTTCGATCCGCCGGACCTGGACGAAGCCGGTCTGCTCGACCTGCTGACCCGCGGTGAGCTCGAGGTGATCGGCCGGCTCGTCGACGCCTCGAACGCGACGCTGTACTGCGCGGTGACCCTCGACGGGGTGACGACGGCGTGCGTGCACAAGCCGATCGCGGGGGAGCGGCCGCTCTGGGACTTCCCGGACGGCACCCTGGCCGCGCGTGAGGTCAGTGCCTACGAGGTCTCGGCCGCCACCGGCTGGAACATCGTCCCGCCGACGGTGTTGCGCGACGGGCCGTGGGGGCCGGGGATGGCGCAGCTGTGGATCGAGGTCGACGACACCGTCGACCTCGGGCAGCTCGTGCGCTCCGACGACGACCGGCTGCGCCGTATCGCCGTTCTCGACGCCGTGATCAACAACGCCGACCGCAAGGGTG